>QIKV01000086.1 GCA_003233115.1 Oceanospirillales bacterium | reverse complement strand
AGAGTTTTGGGCATGCTTCTGTCCGGCGAAAAAGCGTTGCGATATGATACGCGAACCTGATTAAGAAAGGGCCTTTAACCCGCATATTTCAGTGTGCCGTGAAAAGGCGCCATTTCTCAGTGGGTGAAACTCCCACCCGGTAATTATCGTTCCAGCCGGTAGCAATTGGAACAGTCGTGGAGGTAACGAAATGACTGAAGCTTTCAGTGTAGAGGGTCCATTAGGGACTCGGCGAGTAGACAGGCCGTAACGTGCAGTGAACGCTGAGCAGGCCTCGAAAAGGGTAATGTGGAAGCCGACCCGCCTGAAATTCGGGGAAGGCCGCCGTTGCTGGGGAAGGAGAACGATAGAAGCACCCAGCGGTTCCACCGGGGTAGTGGCGACAGCATGTCTATACATGGGAAATGAGCGAAACACGGGAAGCCCTGTCGGGTGGTGGGGAGAGTGTACCCAGCAACCGGTACTCCGCGAGGAGCGGACCGGGCCTGACAGGGTGGCGGATAGGGTCGTAGTACCAATGAAGTCGGGTAATGCCGATGGAGGAAAGGACCCTTGGTCTGAGAGCAGCGTTGGCAGAAGTGAGCGACGAGGAGATTGGCGATGAGCCTGAAAACCCCTGATAAAGTCGAGAAGCTTCGTAAGGCGCTTCATGTGAAAGCGAAGGAGAACCCTCAGTTCCGCTTTTATCAGCTCTACGACAAGCTGTATCGATGGGATGTACTGGTCTATGCCTATCGGCTGTGCCGTGCTAATGGTGGAGCCGCAGGGGTGGACGGGGAAACCTTCGAACAGATTGCGTCAAAGGGCAGCAAAGCGTGGCTGGAGGAACTGGCGAGCACACTCACAGAGAAGACCTACCGAACAGACCCGGTGCGCCGGGTCTGGATACCCAAGGCGAACGGTAAGCAACGCCCACTGGGGATACCGACGATACGGGACCGGGTCGTGCAGACAGCCGCAGTGCTGGTGCTGGAGCCGATCTTTGAGGCGGATCTGCAGCCGGAGCAATATGCCTATCGGCCAAATCGCGGGGCACAGGCGGCAGTAAAGCAGGTGCACCGGTTGATACGGAACGGCCATACTGAGGTGGTAGACGCGGACTTGTCCGGCTACTTTGACACGATACCGCACGCGGAGTTAATGCGCTCGGTCGCACGTCGGATCGTTGATCGACAGTTGCTGGCACTGATCAAACAATGGTTGGTGGTTGCGGTTGAAGAGGACGATGAGCGTGGTCATCGGCGTCGCAGCACGCGGGCCAAAGATGAGAAACGGGGTATTCCGCAAGGAGCACCCATATCTCCACTGCTGGCTAATCTCTATATGCGTCGTTTCATCCTGGGTTGGAAATTGCTGGGACATCAACAGCGATTAAAAGCCTACATTGTGAATTATGCAGACGACTTCGTAATCTGCTGCCGTGGTACGGCGGTCGAAGCGATGAGTGTCATGCGCATCATGATGCAGCGCCTGAAGCTGGAGGTGAACGAGGACAAAACGGGGCTGTGCCGGATACCGGAACAGTCGGTCGACTTTCTGGGTTACACCATTGGACGGTGTTACTCGACGCAGACGGGACGGGCCTATATTGGCACTCGTCCCTCGGCCAAGAGTGTGAGTCGTGTGACGCGGGCGGTCAGTGAGCTGACCACCCGTCGCATGACGTGGAGATCAGCCGAGGACACGGTGGTGCGGCTCAACCGCCTGCTGACGGGATGGGGTAATTACTTTTGCCTCGGACCGGTTAGCAAAGCGTACCGAGCTATAGATAACCACAGTCGTCAACGGCTGCGCTGGTGGTTGTGTCGTAAGCACAAGCAAGCGGGTAAAGGGACAACGCTTTATCCGGACGAGTACCTATACGAATCACTCGGACTCGTCTGCTTGCCGAGGCAAACGAGCAACCTTCCGTGGGCGAAGGCATGATATCTTAGAGAGAGCCGGATGCGGGAAATCCGCACGTCCGGTTCGCCGAGCGGCGACTGGAAACGGGGCTTATATATTACCGCGCCAGTCGTCGACTCTACCCAAGGCGGACGACAAAATGAAACATCTACTATTTAATCTACAAATTAAGTGTGTTCTGGCTTGTTTTTGTCGGTTACAGTTTGTCCTATCCGGTTTTGCACTGCATCTGGCTTCACATTTCGGCCGATCCTTCTCAAACCATAGCTGGCGCTATGCTTCTTCGAACGATCAACCAAACTATTTTGCCAGCTACCGCGCAAATTCGCAAATTCCGGATCCCTGGTGAAATGTTCGGGCGTGTAATAGCATGAGACTGCTCAAATTTACAGCAACGGTTGGCAGTGCAACCCTGCTGTCCCGGCTACTGGGATTTGTCCGCGATGTCGTGTTGGCCAGGATATTTGGTGCCAGTGGCGCGACAGACGCCTTTTTTCTGGCCTTCCGGATTCCAAATTTCATGCGCAGACTGTTTGCGGAAGGATCCTTTTCACTGGCATTTGTTCCTGTTCTGTCGGAATACAAGGCCAACGGCGACCGTGAGGCATTGCGGGATCTGATTGATCATGTTACCGGCACGCTTGCAGCAATACTGCTGGTCCTGACAGCAGTTGGTGTTTTCGCAGCACCACTGGTTTTGTCCGTATTTGCACCGGGCTGGCTGGCAGATAACCGGCCTGAATTTACCTTGTCCGCCGGTATGCTGCGAATCACTTTTCCGTACATCATGCTGATTTCTTTGACCGCACTGGCCGGCGGTATTTTGAATACATTTGAACGGTTTCTGGTGCCTGCACTAACGCCGGTGTTGCTCAATCTTTCGCTGATCGCGGCGGCGTTGTTGCTGGCCGAATACCTGGAGGTGCCGATCACCGCCCTGGCATGGGGTGTATTGGTGGCAGGATTTGCACAATTACTGCTGCAGGTCCCCGCCTTGATGCGACTGGGGCTGATGCCGCGCCCTCGCTGGGACTGGCACCACGCTGGCGTGCGCCGCATCATGAAGCTGATGATTCCTACCTTGTTCGGTTCCTCGGTAGCGCAGGTCAATCTGCTGGTAGACAGCATCATCGCTACCTTCCTGGTCACCGGCAGCGTCTCCTGGCTGTACTATTCAGATCGCCTGCTGGAGTTTCCGCTGGGCGTGCTGGGCATTGCGCTGGCGACTGTAATTCTTCCCAGCCTGTCAAAAAAGCATGCCACGGCAAGTGGCGCTGAGTTTTCAGCGACGCTGGACTGGGCCCTGAGGCTGGCCCTGATCATTACTGTGCCCGCAGCCGTCGGACTGGCAATCCTGGCCGAACCCATTCTGATCACACTATTCCAATATGACGCATTCAAGCCGGCTGACGTGCATATGTCGGCACTCAGCCTGGTTGCCTATGCAGCCGGGTTGCCTGCATTCATTGCAGTCAAGGTACTGGCGCCGGGTTATTACGCCCGCCAGGATACCAGGACACCGGTTAAAATTGCTGTTGCAGCGATGGTTTCCAATATGGTCCTGAACCTGTTATTCGTTGGCTTGCTTTTGTACCGTGGCTTTGAGGGCCCGCACGCCGGCCTTGCGCTGGCCAGTTCCCTTGCGGCTTATTTAAACGCCATATTGCTCTACCGAGGCTTGAGAAAATGCAAAGTTTATGTACCTGAGCACGGCTGGTTCAGGCTGTGGGTAGCCGTCATTCTGGCGAGCACGGTAATGGGGGCGTTATTGGTTTTCATGACGCGGGACATTGGCACCTGGTTACAGGCGGATGTCACCGTGAGGGTCAAAAACCTCACACTGGCCATCACCTTCGGAGTGATCATTTACATTTTTACGACCATGGTGACAGGTATCAAGAAACATGACCTGGTACGCGGGGCAAAATAGTCTGGCCCTGGCCTATTCACGGTAGCTCAGGTTAAATCCTGCAGACGCCTGCTGGCTGTTATAATCCGCTCCTTTCGGGTAATTAGCTTGTGGGCGTGAACGTAATTCAATGCAGTTAATAAGAGACAATCCGGGCCGGCGGGTACTGCAATCCTCGGTTGTAACTATCGGTAATTTCGATGGATTTCACCTCGGGCACCAGGCATTGATCCGGCGTTGCAGGCTGCTGGCTGACGCCGGGAGCACTGGCAGCAGGCGAGCCGTTGCCGTGGTGACGTTTGAGCCCCTGCCTGGGGCATGGTTCAGGCCGGATGCCGCTCCGGCACGTCTGATGTCGGTGCGCCAGAAGCTTGTATACCTGCAAGACGCAGGCGTAGACCTGGTCTGGATGATACGTTTTAACCAGGCCCTTGCGGGCATGAACGCTGAAGAATTCGTTCAATCGGTGCTGCTGGACGTGCTGGATCCTGTCGATGTGGTGGTCGGTGAAGACTTCCACTATGGCAAGGCCAGACAGGGCAACGCCGATTCGCTTCGCAGGGCCGGCGAAAAATATGGGTTCAGTTCGCATACCGTTGCAACGGTTGAGGTTGACGGCAAGCGGGCCTCCAGTTCGGCTATCCGCACCTGCCTGGCCAGGGGTGATCTGTTGCAGGCAGCCCGGTTGCTGGGAAGGCCGCACCGCATGCAGGGCAGGGTCAACCGTGGCCGGCAATTGGGCCGCAAGCTCGGTTACCCCACGGCAAATATGCCGTTGGCAGCAGCACCGAGTCCGCTCGCTGGTATCTTTGCCGTGCGGGCCCGGTGGAATGAAAACGGGGGGCGTGTCAGCGACTGGCATGACGGCGTGGCAAACCTCGGGACACGCCCTGCAGTCGGGGGTAAGGGTTTTCTTGTCGAAGTTCACCTGTTTGATTTTGAAGGCGACCTGTACGGTCGGAGAATGGAAGTGGAATATGTTAAAAAGCTCCGTAATGAAGCGCATTTTGAAGATATTGATGACCTCGTCATGCAAATGCGGGAAGATGAGCGACTGGCACGCGCAAGCCTGGCAGCCTGTCGGTTCTAACACGATCTGAAACCGGTCACTAAGCACACACAATATGGACTACAAAGACACAATCAATCTGCCACTCACAGCTTTCCCGATGAAAGCCAACCTGGCCAACCGCGAACCCCGGATGCTGAAGCAGTGGGAAGAGACCGGTCTGTACGACCGGATCCAGGCACATACGGCGGGCCGGCCATTGTTCATTTTGCACGACGGCCCACCCTATGCAAATGGTGATATCCATATCGGCCACGCGGTTAACAAGATTCTGAAGGACATGGTCGTCAAGTCCCGCCTGCTGGCAGGTTTTCAATCCCCCTATGTGCCGGGCTGGGATTGCCATGGATTGCCTATTGAGCTTCAGGTTGAAAAGAAGATTGGCAAGGTGGGCCGTAAGGTGGATGCACGTACGTTCCGGCAAAAATGCCGTGAGTATGCGGATCGCCAGATTGATCTGCAGCGCGAGGGGTTCAAGCGCCTTGGTGTGCTGGGTAAATGGGATGACCCGTATGCCAGCAACAAGTTCGCGTACGAAGCAAACATGGTCCGCGCACTCGCTAAAATTATTGAGGGGGGGCATCTGGACAAAGGCGTGAAACCGGTCAACTGGTGTTTTGACTGTGGTTCGGCCCTGGCAGAGGCTGAAATTGAGTACCAGGATAAAATCTCACCTGCTGTTGACGTACTGTTCAGTGCGGCAGACCGGGCCGCCCTGCTCGCTGTCTTTAACATTGATGCCTTTGCCGGGAAGGTGGGTATCCCGATCTGGACCACTACACCGTGGACGTTGCCGGCCAATGAGGCCGTGGCCCTGCACGCAGAATCTGATTACGTCCTGGTCAGCGGTCGCTGGCAGGAGACCGCTGTGGCGCTGGTACTGGCAGACGGATTGCAGGATGCTGTGGCCAGCCGTATTGGCCTGGAGAATGCTGAAGTACTGGGTGCCTGCAAGGGTGCTGCACTGGAACTCCAGCAACTGCAGCATCCGTTTTACAAGCGGCAGGTCCCGGTGGTTCTGGCTGAGCATGTAACGACAGAAGCGGGTACCGGGGCGGTACACACCGCACCAGGTCACGGTGATGACGATTTCCGCGTTGGTGAGCAATATAACCTGCCCATTTCCAATCCGGTTGGTGGCAATGGCCTGTATGTGCCTGAAACAGAATTGTTCGCCGGCATGTTTGTCTGGAAGGCCAATGACGCCATCATCGAGTTGATGCAGGAGAACGGCTCGTTATTGCACCATGAACCGTTCCAGCACAGCTATCCTCACTGTTGGCGGCATAAATCACCGACCGCATTTCGGGTTACGCCACAGTGGTTTATCGGGATGGATAAAATGGGCTTGCGCGCACGGTCAATGGAGGTCATCAAGCACATCCGCTGGGTCCCGGGCTGGGGTGAGGAGCGTATCAGCGGCATGATCGGGGGTCGCCCGGACTGGTGTATTTCCAGGCAAAGGACCTGGGGTGTGCCAATCACATTGTTCATCCATCGCGTGAGTGGGGAACTGCATCCCGATACCAATGCTCTGATGCACAAAGCCGCCGATCTGATCGAAGCCGCAGGCATCGATTGCTGGTACGAAGAAGACATTTTTGCGCGCCTTGGTGTTGATGAAGCCATTTACGAGCAGGTCAGGGATATTCTTGATGTGTGGTTTGATTCCGGGGTCAGCCACCGCTGTGTGCTGGATGAGCGTGCCGAGTTACGCCGCCCCGCCGACATCTACCTGGAGGGTTCTGACCAGCATCGCGGCTGGTTCCAGTCTTCCCTGCTGACTGCGGTTGCCATGCACGGTGAGGCGCCGTACCGACAGGTATTGACCCATGGTTTCGTGGTGGATGCTGACGGCAGGAAAATGTCGAAGTCGACGGGTAATGTAATCGCCCCGCAGAAAGTCATGAACTCCCTGGGTGCTGACGTGCTCAGGTTATGGGTGGCCGCAGCGGATTACAGGCAGGAAATGACAGTATCTGACGAGATCCTCAAGCGGGTATCAGATGCTTACCGCCGCATCAGAAATACCGCACGATTCCTGCTGGGCAATCTTGATGGTTTTGCACCGGGCAATGTGCTGGCACGGGACCAGATGCTTCCGTTTGACCGTTGGGCCGTTGACCGGGCCTTGCAGGTGCAGAATGAAATCAGCCAGGCCTATGAAGATTACCAGTTCATGCAGGTTTACCAGAAGATCAACAACTACTGTGCCCTGGAACTGAGCGCGGTATACCTTGATGTACTCAAGGACCGTTTGTACACAACCGGTCGGACCAGCCTGGTGCGTCGCTCCGCGCAGACTGCCATGTATCACATACTGGAAAGCCTGGTGCGCTGGATTGCGCCGGTGCTGAGCTTTACTGCTGAAGAAATCTGGCAGTTGATGCCGGGTGAAAGGCCGGATAGCGTACTTATGAGCGGGTGGTACGATGGTTTGTTCGCGCTTGATACGGGTGTTTATGATGCCGCCTTCTGGCAACTGACCATCGCTCTGATCAATACTGTCAATGAAGCCATTGAGCCCCTGCGCCGGGAGAAAGTCATCCGGGGCTCACTGGAAGCCACCGTCCATATTCAGCCGCGCAATGAAAATAGCCGGGCGTTTTTGGAAAAATGGGGCGATGAACTACGTTTTATCCTGATCGTTTCTGAAGCCACCGTGGAATCCGGCCAGGCGGTGGCGCCTGTCGGTTATTATGAGGCCCCGGACTACCGGGTATGGATTGCAAAGAACAGGCATCCGAAATGTGTTCGATGCTGGCACCAGCGCGAGGACGTGGGGCACTCACAAGCGCATCCACAATTGTGCGGGCGCTGCATTGAAAATGTCTTCGGTGCCGGTGAGTTACGCAGGATTGCCTGATGCCAGAAAAACTGACCACCCGTTTCTTCAATAAAACTGCCTTGGTGTGGTTGTTGTTCTCGGGCGTGATCGTTGCGCTGGATATTTGGACCAAGCAGATAGCCACGGAACTTCTGACGCTCTACCGCCCCATTGAGCTGACTTCGTGGCTGAACATGACCCTGGCGCACAATTACGGTGCCGCTTTCAGTTTCCTCAGTGAGGCCGGTGGTTGGCAACGCTGGCTATTTACCGGCCTGGCAGCGGGGGTGACGGTGGTTCTGATCATATGGCTGCTGCGCCTGAGCGCGAAGGAAAAGCTGACCATGGTTGCATTGAGCCTGATTATCGGCGGTGCGGTTGGAAATCTTGTTGATCGAATGGTCAATGGTTACGTGGTGGATTTCATCGATGTTTACTATCGTGACTGGCACTGGCCGGCGTTTAACCTGGCTGACTCCGCCATTACCCTGGGTGTCGTCCTGTTGCTGGTTGACGGATTGTTCTTCGCATCTGCCGCAAAGCCCGAAGAAGATGGTTAATGGACATCCGGCTGGCTAATCCGCGGGGTTTTTGTGCGGGGGTAGACCGGGCAATTGAAATCGTTGAGCGTGCATTGGAGTTGTTCGGCGCGCCGATTTATGTACGCCACGAAGTAGTACATAACCGCTTCGTAGTGGACAGGCTGGCAACGCTGGGGGCGGTATTTGTTGAAGAACTGGATGATGTCCCGGACAACGCCACCGTCATTTTTAGTGCGCACGGCGTTTCGCAGGAAGTTCGCAAAGCGGGTTCGCAACGGGGCCTGGATGTTTTTGACGCAACCTGCCCATTGGTGACCAAGGTTCACATGGAAGTTGCAAGACACTGCAGAGCCGGGCGTGATGTGGTTTTGATCGGTCATAAAGGGCACCCTGAAGTGGAAGGTACGCTGGGCCAGTGGCACGAGGCCCCGCCACGCGACAATAAAATTTACCTGGTTGAATCCCCCGAAGATGTCAGCTCCCTGGTGGTTAAATACCCTCAGGATCTGGCGTATGTAACGCAAACCACACTGTCTGTTGATGATACGCAGGGGGTGATTTCCACCTTGCAACAGAAATTCCCCGCGATTACCGGACCTAAACACGATGATATCTGTTACGCCACGCAAAACCGGCAGGATGCCGTCAAGGCGCTGGCGGCAGATGCTGATCTGCTGCTGGTCGTCGGATCGGTCAACAGTTCCAACTCCACCCGCCTGCGCGAACTCGCTGAGAAGCAGGGGGTCGCGGCCTACCTGATCGATGATGCCGGGGATATCAGGCCTGAATGGTTTAAGACGGTCAAGAATATTGCGGTAACCGCAGGCGCCTCTGCGCCGGAAAGCCTGGTGGTGGGTGTTATTCGGGAACTGCAACGCCATGGGGCAACGAATGTCAGCGAAGTCGGCGGTGTGGCTGAGAATATGGAATTCGTGCTGCCCAGGAAATTGCGTATTAAAACTGTAGACTGACAGGTTTCAGCGACCGTTCCAGCACTTCACAACACTGACACCGCTCGCGCCGATGCCCTTCATGCCGTTCTGGTCCAGCGACAGACTGCCACAGGGGTCGTCAAGCTGCGCCCCTTGCGGCGTAGCCATGACCAGGTAGCCCCGGCCCACGGTATCCGGTGAGGTGTAGGTAATCCGGTAACGCAGATACTCAGAAACTGGTTGGCACTGGCTGGGGTCATAACGACCACGGCTGGCATAAACCCGTTGCTGGCACATTGAAGCCTGCAAGAGCATGCGGATGGCTTCGGTACGGTGTACCCGTAACAGGTGACTGCTGTAGCTGGGGATGGCGATGGTCAGAAGTATGCCCACCACTGCAACCACGATGGCCAGTTCAATCAAAGTCATGCCCTTCACGGTGCTGATCACCGCAGTTGACGCCAGGCCACACGGCCTTTCTCAGCAGCACTCATGTCTTCATCCCAAAGCCCTTCCGCGGCTGGCCATGGCCTTGTGATAATACTTTCTGCCACCGCGATGGCGGTGTCAGTTTGCCCGCTGCCGCGCGCCAGTATGCGATACCAGGCCTGGGCTTTTGTCCGGCCGTCAGCAGAGGCCGGTATTGCATGGATTACTTCAACCAGCCACATGGGCGGGTTTGCGCTGCCGGATGCAAATGTCACCAGCCGGTTTCCGGTGAGTGGATCAATACCCGCTTCGTATCCCTGTGCCTGCCACCAGGGCAGGCCCTCGCGTTCCGGGTGTGGCCGCAAAGTACCCGTCGCGTGGACATATAACCCGGCACAGGGGGTCAGGCAGGGTTCTGGGGCCGCTCCTTCGAGAGCGAGCAGCCAGTCTTCCGCCCATGAGAGCGCAGCAAGTGCAGCTTGTTTTGCGCGTTCTGTTTCCTGCAGATTTGCAGCCAGCTGGTTTTGTAAAACCGCGTCTGCGGAGGCGGACAAGCCGAGCAGGGTCAGCATTGTCAAAAATACGAGACAGAGCAGCAGCACTATCCCTGACTGGGGTGTTGGCGGGCGGAAATTCACTTCAGCCGGCCGCGAATGGCGGCAGTCATCAGACTTACTTTACGCAAACGTCCGTCGGCCGGTGGGGTGACGGTTTCATCGAGCAACGTGAGTTGTCCACCCGCAGCCTGATCGAACGGCTGGCTGGTCGATAGCAGCAAAGCGACTTTGACTGCCCGGATATTGCTTTCCTGCTGCCATGCCTGGCTTGTGACCCAGACATCTGCAATCCTGTCTCCATCACGATCCTCTGCAAACAGAACCTGCATGGACTCCACGTCCTCGACCAGGCCAAAATTGTTGATCTGGGTCGCTAACCGGGAGGCATCAGGCCCATAGCGGCACGTGATGGCCAGGTTGTTGGAATTGTTTACGCGAAAGCGTGTCTGCAGCAGGTAAAATGCAGCCTTGCCAGTGTTATTTTTAACCGGGTTTTCAGTTCCAAAGCAGTTGTGGCTGGACCAGCGTTGCAGGCCCAGTTGGTCACCGGATTTTGTGCTGCCATCCAGCGTTTCACTGGTCAGTGCCGGTAACTGAAGCCCGCTCTTCCAGGGTTCCGGCCGGTAACCAGCCTGGGTGATATGTGAGACCAGGACATCGCGGGCATAACGGCCGGATTCTTCCAGTTGACCCAGGCTCAACTGCAGGCGATAGGCTGAAGCGCTTGCTGCCAGCAACTGGACGATACCGGCAATCAGCAAGGTTGAAAGAAACAGACCGATGAGGACTTCCAGTAGTGAGAAGCCCCTTGGTGTGCTGAATGCAGTCACCTCAGGATACCACCAGCGTAAAGCGGTGATCATGGGGGCGTTGATCGCCGGTCCGGCCAGCCCCGTTGTC
>QIKV01000142.1 GCA_003233115.1 Oceanospirillales bacterium | reverse complement strand
AATACGACACCGTGATCTGCCATGGCGGCAGCCTCGTCAATGACGGCGACCGCATGCAGCAAGGCCTTGGACGGAATGCAACCCACGTTCAAACAGACGCCGCCGAGGCTGGAATAGCGCTCTACCAGAGCTACATTCAAGCCCAAGTCTGCCGCCCTGAATGCGGCCGTGTAACCGCCCGGCCCGGCGCCCAGCACCAGCACATCAAAGTCGTATTTAACGGATGGGTCAATATCTTCAACCGGTTCACTTGCAACGGGCTCCCCAGTCGCCGCTACCGCCCGCGCAGGCTGGTCATCTTCCTCGCCTGGTTTGGGTTCGGTGGACACAGCGGCCTTTTCATCCGCTTCCAGCGTCGCAATCAACGAGCCTTCTGAGACCAGGTCATCCAGGGCCACGTGCAGCGACTGTATGACCCCGGCCGCCGGCGCCGGAACCTCCATCGTGGCTTTGTCACTTTCCAGCGTAATCAGTGATTGCTCAGCAGCAACATGCTGCCCGGCTGCAATCAGCACTTCGATCACCGGTATATCGGTAAAATCGCCGATATCAGGAACGCGTATTTCAATCGTTTTACTCATCTGCCACCATCAATACTCAATTGTTCAGCCGCAAGACCTTCACTGATCACCAGCTTGCCGTCCTGCTGACGCAAACTGTAGTGCCGCAGAAAGCTCATACCCAGCAATACACCATTAAACTCCCCGCTGGTGATGGTGGCGCGGACATCCCGGCGGCGAATCCCGCCGATGGATACCTCGTTCAACCTTGTCATCCAGGCTTGCGACGGCCCAGCCGCTGTCATCACCTGTACCGGGGGGCCGAATTTCAACCCCAGGGCGCGGGCCATTGTTTCAGGCACAGACACGTCGGTAGCACCGGTATCAACCAGGAAATTGACGGGCTGGTTGTTGATTGTCCCTTGCCCCTGGTAGTGCCCGTTGCGGTCCTGTTGCAGCACGATCATCGCGGCACCACCCGCATCTATCGAGACGACGGTACCGCCATCTTGCTCCAGCGTAGAAAACAGCGCGTACAGGCCACCCAACAGGACCAGAGCCGCGAGCCATATCATGCGCCTGCCGATGCGCGATTCGGGATTATTGCCACCGCCGTTCATGAAAACCGCTACAAATCCATGTTCTCAAAGTCTTCCAGCCTGGCGGCCAGATAGCGGGCAAAACGGGCAGCGTTCGCACCATCAATCACACGATGATCATAGGACAAAGACAGTGGCAGCAGCAGGCGCGGCTGGAAAGACTCGCCATTCCATTGCGGGCTGATACTTGAACGCGAGACGCCCAGGATGGCGACCTCCGGTGCATTGATGATGGGTGTGAATGATGTGCCGCCAATACCACCGAGGCTGGATATGGAAAAACAACCACCCTGCATTTCAATGGGTTTTAGCTTGCCGTCACGGGCCTTCTGGCTGAGTTCCGCCAGTTCGGCAGCCAGTTGGAATATGTCCTTCTGGTCACAATCCCGTAGCACCGGTACGACCAGCCCATTGGGTGTGTCCACGGCAATGCCGATATGGAAAAACTTTTTCAACACCAGATTTTCACGCGCCTCATCCAGTGATGCGTTGAAGATTGGAAATTCTTTCAGCGCGGCCACGGTCGCCTTGATCAGGAACACCAGCGGGGTCAGCTTGAAGCCCTGTTCTTTGGCCTTGTCTGCGTTGGCTTTGCGGTAAACCTCCATGTCGGTGATATCAGCAAGGTCATTTTGCGTGACATGCGGAATGCTGAGCCAGTTGCGGTGCAGGTAGGCACCGGAAATCTTTTGAATGCGTGACAATGGCCGCAGTTCGATCTCACCATAACGGGCAAAGTTAACCTTCGGTGGCGGAGGCAGATCAAAGCCCAGGCTACCTGAAGCCGGTGCGGCTGAACCGGTCATGACAGATTTTACCAACGCAGTAACATCTTCACGGATGATGCGCCCCCCCCTGGCACTACCCGTCACCCGGGCCAGATCGGCCCCGAGTTCCCGTGCAAACCGGCGAATCGCCGGACTGGCATAAGGTGTGCTGGATGGCAATGTTGCGCTTGCATCCATCGGTATCGGCGGCGATTGCCTGCGGCCTGCAGCAGGGGGTGCTGCCGGGATGGCCGCCGTAACCCGGTTCTTTTCTGCCACGGGCTCAGGCTCCACCGGCTTGACCGGCGTGGCAGCCTGATCAACTGCTGCAACTTCATCGCTTGCATCAATAACTGCTACGATGTCACCCTGCGATACCGTGTCATCCAGTTGCACACGCAGCTCAACAATAACACCGGCCACCGGTGCCGGTACTTCCATCGTGGCCTTGTCACTTTCCAGTGTGACCAGGGATTGCTCAGCCGCAACCGCATCACCTGCCGCAACCAGTACTTCGATAACCGGTACATCGGTAAAGTCACCAATATCCGGCACTGCGATGTCGATGCGCCTGGTCATCCTCTACACCCTTGACGGATTGGGCTTGGCAGGATCCAACCCCAACTTGTTGCGTGCCTGCACCAACTCCTCAACAGACACAAAGCCCTGCTTGTACAGTGCATGCAGTGCCGTGTAAGCGATGCTGTTGCGATCTACCTCAAAGAAGCGGCGTAAATTCTCACGTGTATCAGAACGGCCAAAACCATCTGTTCCAAGCACTGTGTAGTCAGCGTGCGGCAAGTAGGGTCTGATCTGTTCGGCAAAAGCGCGCACATAATCGGTAGCGGCGACCACCGGGCCTTGCCTGCCCTCCAGGCACTCCGATATCCACGCCGTCTTTTGCTCAACGTCGGGGTTCAGACGATTGTGACGCTCTGCATCAATTCCGTCCCGCTTCAATTCAGTAAAGCTCGTTGCGCTCCAGACCGTTGCGCTGGCCCCGTATTCATTTTCCAGAATTTCTGCTGCAGCAATCACTTCGCGCAAGATGGCCCCGGAGCCCATTAACTGGACATTCAACTCGCCGTCACCGCCGGCCCGAAAACAATACAGGCCTTTGCGGATACCTTCTGCCACCCCATCAGGCATGGCCGGGTGGCTGTAGTTTTCATTCAGTACAGTGATGTAGTAGTACACATCTTCCTGCTGCTGGTACATGCGCCGCATACCGTCCTGCAAAATGACAACCAACTCATAAGCAAAGGTCGGGTCATAGGAAATGCAATTGGGCACCATCCCGGAGATAACATGGCTGTTGCCGTCTTCGTGCTGCAGACCCTCACCATTGAGGGTAGTGCGTCCGGAAGTGCCGCCCAGCAGGAAACCACGTGCACGCATATCACCCGCAGCCCAGGCGAGGTCACCCACACGCTGGAAACCAAACATGGAGTAGAAAATGAAGAATGGAATCATCGGCACGCCATTGTTGGCATAGCTGGTGGCGGCAGCAATCCACGAGGACATGGCACCGGCCTCGGAAATACCTTCCTGCAGTATCTGACCCCTGGTGTCCTCTTTGTAGAACATCAGTTGGTCGGAATCCACCGGCGTGTACAACTGGCCCTTGGACGAATAAATGCCCAACTGCCGGAACATGCCTTCCATACCAAACGTGCGCGCTTCATCCGCCACGATGGGAACAATGCGTTCAGCGATGTCCTTGTCCCGCAGCATGATTGCCAGGGCCCGGACAAATGTCATCGTCGTGCTTATTTCACGCTCTCCGGTATCCTTTAGCAACGACTCAAAAGCTTCCAGTGACGGCGTCTCAAGTGGGCTCGGCTCAATCCGGCGCTGCGGCAGATAACCACCCAGGGCCTTGCGGCGCTCCTGCAGGTACTTTACTTCCACGCTATCTTCACCGGGATGGTAGTACGGCACGTCCGCGATCTCTTCGTCAGACACCGGCACCTTAAAGCGGTCACGGAACAGCCGAATGGATGCTTCATCCATCTTCTTTTGCTGGTGGGAAATATTCAATGCCTCACCCGAATCCCCCATCCCATAACCTTTGACAGTCTTGGCCAACACCACGGTGGGCTGGCCGGTATGCTGTGTGGCGGCATAATAGGCTGCATAAATCTTATGTGAGTCGTGGCCACCGCGGTTCAGGCGCCAGACCTCTTCATCGGACATATTGGCAACCATCTCTTTCAGTTCAGGGTAGGCACCAAAAAAGTGCTCACGGGTATAAGCGCCGCCCTTGGCCTTGTAGTTCTGGTATTCACCGTCAACCGCTTCTTCCATGCGTTTGCGCAATAAACCGTCTTTGTCTTTGGCCAGCAAGGCATCCCAGCGCGAACCCCATATCAGTTTGATCACATTCCAGCCCGCACCACGGAATACGCCTTCAAGTTCCTGGATAATTTTTCCGTTACCGCGCACTGGCCCGTCAAGGCGCTGCAGGTTGCAGTTCACCACGAAGATCAGATTATCCAGGCCTTCACGGCCCGCCAATGAGATAGCACCGAGTGATTCCGGCTCATCGGTCTCGCCATCACCCACGAAACACCAGACCTTGCGCTTTGCGGTGTCTTCAATTCCGCGGTTATGCAGATACTTGAGAAAACGCGCCTGGTAAATCGCCATGATGGGCCCCAGACCCATCGACACGGTGGGCAGTTGCCAGAAATCCGGCATCAACCACGGGTGCGGATAAGAACTCAACCCCCCGCCTGCCACTTCCTGGCGGAAACAGTCCAACTGCCCGGCAGTAATCCGTCCTTCCAGAAAAGCCCGCGCATAGATACCCGGCGATGAGTGACCCTGAATGTATATCAGGTCACCGCAGCCCTTGTCATCCGGGCCATGGAAAAAGTGATTAAAACCAACATCGTACAGAGAAGCCGCAGAAGCAAAACTGGCAATATGCCCCCCCAACTCGCCACCCCGCTTGCCGGCACGCTGAACGATGGCCAGGGCGTTCCAGCGAATGATTGCACGAATTCGCCGTTCAATTTCATAGTCACCGGGTAATTTTGCCTGCAGGTGGGGCGGTATGGTATTGATGTATGCAGTGGTTGCGTCATACGGCAGGTAACCGCCTGAACGCCGTGTAAAATCTACCAATTGTTCCAACAGGTAATGTGCCCGTACCGGACCTTCGCGCTCAATCACTGCCTGCAAAGACTCCAGCCACTCTTTTGTTTCTACCGGATCGGTATCCTGGGTCTGCCTCGAAGATTTAACGTTCATTCAAGACGCCTCAGTTTCAATGGCATGTGCCCGAAGCTGTGCCTCTACCACCGCAAATGCCGTCATATTGATGACGCGTCGCACGGATGCAGCCGGCGTCAGCACGTGGGCCGGGTAGTCCAGGCCCATCAAAATCGGACCCACAGTTACAGCATCACTGACAATTCGAGCAAAATTAAACGTGATATGGGCTGAATCAAGATTCGGCATGACCAGCAGATTGGCAGGACCGTGCAATTTGGAGTTTGGGAATTCCTGCTTCCGAAAAGCATTGGACAGGGCCATATCGGCCGACATCTCGCCTTCTACTTCAAGTTCAGGTGCAGCGTGCATAATCAACTCGTGTGCCCGTTTCATCTTGCGGGCACTGGCATCATGGTGGCTGCCGAAAGACGAATGTGAGAGCAGTGCGACACGTGGTTCCATACCAAACATACGGACCCTTTGAGCTGCCATAACCGTTATTTCAGCTATCTCCTCTGCGCTTGGATCAGGGTTCACATGGGTGTCACAAATAAAATAAACGCCATGTTCAGTGTTTAACACACCCAGCGCAGCGATAGTCTTACTGCCTTGCTTCGGCCCCAGCACATCACGTAAAAAAGTGAGCTTTGCATCATACCTTCCAACCAGGCCGGTAATCATCGCATCTGCCTCACCACGATAAACTGCTACGGCAGCTATTGCGGTCGTGCGGGTGCGCAGGATATCCTTGGCTGCGCTGGGGGAGACCCCTTTGCGTTCCATGATGGCGTGGTAGGTAGTCCAGAAATCCCAGAAGCGTGGATCAGACTCCGGGTTGACAAGCTCGAAATCCTGCCCAGGAACCATTCGCAGCCCCAACTTCTCAATACGTTTCTCAATCACCGACGGACGGCCGATTAAAATAGGTTGTGCGATACCCTCATCTACAACCGACTGGGCCGCACGCAGCACAACCTCGGTTTCTCCTTCCGCATAAATGACCCGCCTGGGATCGCTCTTGGCAGCATCGAAAACCGGCTTCATCATCAAACCGGTGCGCCACAGGAATTGGGTCAGTTTCTCCCGGTAGTTCTCAATGTTTTTTATCGGCCGGGTAGCGACACCACTGTCCATTGCAGCCTGGGCGGTAGCGGGAGCCAGGTGGACCAGCAAGCGCGGATCAAAAGGCTTCGGAATCAGGTACTCGCGTCCAAATTGCAACGGCTTTCCACCATAAGCCGCAGTACTGATATCACTGGCTTCCAGCCGGGCTAATTCTGCCAGCGCACGCACACAGGCCATCTGCATCTGGCCATTAACCGTGGTTGCGCCGACATCCAGCGCACCACGGAATATATACGGGAAGCACAACACATTGTTGACCTGGTTGGGATAATCCGAGCGCCCCGTGGCAATGATGGCATCCGGACGCGCAGCCAGTGCAATTTCCGGCATGATTTCCGGTGTGGGGTTCGCCAGCGCCATGATAATCGGCTGCTCAGCCATGGTTTTAACCATCGCGCCACTCAACACACCGCCGGCAGAGACACCGAGGAAAATATCCGCTGATTCAATGGCGTCTGCCAGCGTACGTTTGTCCGTCTGCCGCGCGTAATCGGCTTTTCTGCCGTCCAGATGGTCACGGCCAGTATGGATAACGCCTTTACTGTCACACACCAGGACATTTTCTTTTTTCAGGCCCAGGTTAACCAGCAGGTCCAGGCAAGCCATACCTGCCGCCCCGGCGCCGGAGGCCACCAGCATGACTTCATCAATTTCCTTGCCAACAATATGCAGCGCATTGATGGTTGCGGCAGCCGTGATAATGGCCGTACCATGCTGGTCATCGTGAAATACCGGAATGGCGAGGCGTTCTTTGAGTTTTGCTTCCACCTCAAAACATTCCGGTGCCTTGATATCTTCAAGATTGATCCCGCCAAAAGTCGGCTCCAGCGATGCGATAATATCCACCAGGCGGTCAGTATCCCGTTCATCAATCTCGATATCAAACACATCAATATCAGCAAACTTTTTGAACAATACAGCCTTGCCCTCCATCACCGGCTTACCCGCCAATGGGCCGATATCACCAAGGCCCAGGACTGCCGTACCGTTGGTGATGACGGCAACCAGGTTACCCCGCGCCGTCATATTGCTGGCCTGGGCCGGATCATCGACGATCAACTCACACGCCGCAGCCACGCCCGGCGTATAGGCCAGTCCAAGGTCTTCCTGGGTCATCAGTGCCTTGGTGGGCGAAATCCGGATTTTGCCCGGCTTGGGGTAACGGTGATAGTCAATCGCGTTTTGTTTCAATTTGTCATTCATGTCAATCAATATCCACTGAAGGTTGGTACTGAGAATACCCGCCTTCCCCAAGCTGCACCAGTCGCAAAGTATTGGTGCCACCTTTGCAGCCGGTGTTCTCGCCCATGGTCAGAATGATACGATCGCCGCTGTTGATATAGCCCTTTTGCACCAGCATCCCGACACCTTCGCTCTGCGCTTCCTCCACGTCGGTACGAAAGTCATGTGCAACCGGGTATACACCTCGATACAACGCCATCCGGCGGCGACTCTCTGCCAGCGGTGATAACGCAAAAATCGGTACAGATGACCGAACCCGCGACAACCATTTGGCCGTTGACCCGGATTCAGTTAACGCGACAATGGCCTGTACTGATACATGTGTCGCCATAAACATCGCCGCCATGGCAATGGCCTGGTCAATGCGCTCAAACTGCACCTGTAGCTGATCAATATCCAGGTTCGTATCGGCATAGCGCTCTGCACCGAGGCAAATCCTGTTCATAGCCTCCACCACGGTGCCAGGGTGGCGACCCACGGCGGTTTCAGCTGACAACATGACGGCATCGGTGCCATCAAAAACAGCATTCGCAACATCCAGTACCTCGGCCCGGGTAGGGATGGGACTCTTTACCATGGACTGCATCATCTGTGTCGCGGTAATAACGACGAGATTCTTCGCAAGCGACTTTTCAGTAATGAGTTTTTGCAAACCCGGCAATGCTGCATCGCCAATTTCTACCCCGAGATCGCCGCGGGCAATGAGTATGGCATCGGAAGCAGCAATAATTTCTTCCAGGTTGGTAATCGCCTCAGTACGCTCTATTTTGGCTACCAGGCGCGCATGGCTACCGGCCTTACGCAACAGCCGGCGTGCTTCGTTCATATCATCGGCATTGCGCGGAAAGGATACTGCCAGAAAATCGACACCCATCGCGGCTACCCGCGGGATGTCTTCAATATCATGCGTGGCAATACCCGGCAAAGAAAGACCGCCCCCTTGGAGATTGATGCCTTTGCGGTCGCCCAGCAACCCGCCGGCCTCGACTTTGCAGACGATTTTCCTGCCCTTGATTTCAACCACCCGCATCGTCACCAGGCCATCATCGAGCAATAAAAGATCACTCGGTGAGACATCATCGGCAAGACCTTTATAAGTCACCCCGATACCGGACTGGCTGCCAGGCGGGGCTTTGTCCGAAGTGTCCAGCGTAAAAACATCACCACTTGCAAGTGTCACTGAACCTTCACTAAACCTCTCCAGGCGAATTTTTGGGCCGCGCAAATCAGCCAATATCGCGACCTCCTTTTGCAGGCTCCGGGCCACCTCCCTGACCTGCTTCGCCCGCGCTGCCTGCTCCTCGTGCGTACCATGGGAAAGATTGATGCGCAGGACATCCGCACCGGCTTTGATCAAGGCTGCCAACACGTCGGGAGAGTCCGTGGCGGGACCCAGTGTGGCAATTATTTTTGTGCGACGAATCTGCATGGTATTTCCGCTTGTTTTT
>QIKV01000080.1 GCA_003233115.1 Oceanospirillales bacterium | reverse complement strand
ACCCGGGTGACACCCAGATCTGCAAAGGCAGCAACCACACGTTCTATTTCACCGAAGCTTAGCCAGTGTTCCGGTTCTTCAAAATCACGAAACCCCCTGGGCAGGCAGTAGAAGCAACGCAGGTTGCACCTGTCGGTAACCGACAATCTGAGATATTCGATCTTGCGACCGAAGCGATCAATGAGTCCGGCTTTATGACTGTTCATCAATGCCTACCTGCCAAACAGTAATGATAAAAAAAGTTCAGCGGGTTAGAAAGGAGTTTTGTCCCCGCTGAACTTTCTGCTGATCAGAACTTGACTGTCAAGTTCAACTGCAGACGGTTACGATCCTTGTCGCCAAGAATGGCATCACTGGCCGTCGCAGGCAGTGTTGCCGGATCAACGATACGCTCACCATCGTAGTAACGCAGATCCAGACCGGTATTCTTCGCTATTTTATAATCTAACTGGTAACGAATACCCTCGAAGTTCGACACACCATTGCCGCCCGGGTTTGGCCAGTTGTCCTGTGAATACATACCATCGCCGAGTGTTGAGAACGCTTCTACACTATAATAGTAAAGACGTAGCTGCATAATATCGGTAACTTTGTATCGACCTTGAACAACAATAGCCGTGTCTTCGACATCCGCATTGCCCTGAATCATATCTGCACCAGCCAGCCATTGGCTGCCTTTTGCCTGTAGGCTGGCAATCCAGTGTCTGTCGGACTGGAGACCGATAGCACCGCCGCCTTTGTCAGGAAACAGGTCTGCATTGCTCAACGAAGCGCCACCGATTGCTGCGGTGTATTTCAGATCACCTGCCTTGCCTTTGTACACGGTCTGATAAAATGCAGTAGTAATATCCTCGCCCCAACTGCCGTTTACACCATCGATAAGGACCACATAGGCACCATTCAATGTCAGGCCGCCAATGTTATAAACTACAGCGATAGCATCAGGACTGCGGTCAGTGTCCCACCATTGTTCATTCTGCTGCCAGAAATTAATGGGCATACGACCACCCTTCAGGGTTAGATGGTCAACAGGCGCAAAGGATATATAAGCACGACTAATAGTAAAATCACTCGTGCTACCTTCCGTGCCACTATTAAATGTTACGTACGGGGAATTACCATTGTTACCAGTTGAAAGACGGATTTCGCCTGACCATTGGTCATTGGCTTCGAATTTGATACCGGTACGCGCACGGAAACGATAACGGGTACGGCTCTGGTCTGCATCTGAGGAACTGGTTCGATCATCATATTCGGCACGGAAACGAACATCGCCGTATAGTGCGACTTTACCCTCGTCATCCAGTTTCACACCCGCCGATGCCGGCATTACCACGCAAGCAGTGACCAGTATCCCGACCGCCATTACTGGCAGTATTTTCTTTTTCATGTCTATGCCTCTTACATTAACAATTAAACATATTCTGATTATTCAGCCCGATCGTATGCCGCTGCCGGGCGGAATCACTTCCACCCGGCCAGTCGACTATCAGGTAATATTTCTCGGCGCCCAGGACATGCTGCGGAACTCTCTCTTGTACTGGGTTTCACCGATCTTTTTGATCCTGGCAACCCCCATCTTGAAGTTGTAGTTACCACTGACCTGGTCGACAACGCGGGCAGCCAGCGAATTCGATGGCTGACGCATATCAAGCATGTTGGCGTAGAGCAGGCCTTTCTTCACTGCCGGAGTCACTATTGCTACCGCCGTGACGGCGCCTTTTGACAGTTCGACATGCCCGTTTTTCATCAAGGTGGTGAACTGGAACTCATCGCTATCAACACCGAGAATAGTGTCCTTGAAGGCAGCAACACGATCTGAGTACATCATCACCTGGTCACCTGATTCGATACCCCGCTTTTTGGCATCGTCCGGGTGTATTTCAACCCAGTTTTCAGGCCAGCGCTGGGTGCAGTATGGGCGACGTTCAACATCATCAAAACCCGACTGCCACACCTCGTTAATACGACCAGTGCTAAACCATAACTCGTCACCCTTGGGCGATAGCCAGGTCCAGAAATCAGAGAACAGGCTCCAGGGGTGTTTGTTCAAGTTGACCTTGCCGGTCTGGCTGTTGAAGTGGGTCATCTTCTTGTTGGCCATGTTGGCACCCTGAGGCCCATCAGCCAGGCCCTTTTTGAGCATGTCAGACTGACTCATCGTGGTATCGTGCAGGCGCTTGGTGCCGAGCAACTCACCGGTATCATAGTTGTAGAAGGTTGGCCCCTGGATGCCGTCGGTACCAAACTCAGCCAGTTTCTGGTGCAGGGTTTTGCCCTCTAGATGCGCAGCTACCTTGATCATGTGGTATGCCTTGCGCCCGCCACGACTGAAGCGGGAAGATTCCTCGGCAACATCGTTCGAGTTCTTCCAGTCAAAACCGTCATAACCCATCTTTTTGGCCAGACTGGCAATAATCCACCAGTCAGGTTTGGCATCACCCGGAGCATCATAGAATTTCTGGTACAGACGCAGGCGTCGCTCACCGTTAGCCCGCATGAAGTCTTCTTCACCCCAGGTTGCGGCCGGGAACACGATATCAGCGAACTTGGCGCCGATAGGGTCACGCAGGTAGATATCCTGATTGATTACCACCATGCCACCGGAATCAGCACGTGCTTTCAGTGTATCGATGATTTCCTGCTTATCGTAGGAACGTACCTGATTCGGGTTAATCGTTACCAGTTCGTAGAAACGTTTCTGCAGTCCCTGCGACCCACACATCGACTGGATCCAGGTGGTGCCGATAACATGGGCAAAACGCGTATGCCCGGATACTAACCAGCGGTCGGTATCCAGCGAACGGCGTCTGCGGCCTGGTACTTTCTCGGGTGACTTGTTGCGCGGGAAACTGCCACCTTTCTGTCCACCACGCTGGTGACCGCCAAAACGGCCAATAACCTGTCCAGGGCGTCCGCCTGCACCGACAATGGTCGCCAGTGAAGCAATGGCTTCTGTGTTACCGGTATTGTTGGACCAGTAAAAACCTTTCTCGATACCGATAGATGTTTTAGGGCGTTTGCCATTGACTGGTTTTGCCAGCCATTCGGCAGCTTTGTAGATTTTATTTACATCAACGCCGGCAATTTTGGCCGCATTTTCTGGTTTGTATTCATCCTGTGACAGCAGCCACTTTTTGTAGTCCTCAAAACCGTCGGTCTGGAACTTGCCCCAGGTTGTACGCCACTGCCATGGTGTATTGCGAGTACCCTGACCAAAGCCTGAGCTTGATTCCCATTTGTTGTTGACCCATTTCTTGATCCATTGCTTGTCCTGCCAGCCCTTTTCAAGAATGACACGGGTTATCGCGCCGACCACCAGCAGGTCTGTGCCGATATTAATATCAAGGTGAATGCCACCCATCTTCTTGATATAGGCCACGCCGGCTGTATCACGCGGATTAAGCACAATCGCTTTCATGCCGCGCTGAATTGCCGGCATCATAAACTGTGTAAACAGAACAGTTTTGGTTTCGTAGGGATCGGTACCGCAGATCATCAAGGTGTCGGCAGATGCCCAGTCATCATAACTGGGGCCGAAATTATCAAAACCCGCATCACGGAAACCCGGCGTTGATGTTACATCGGCCGGTGTATCGTGGAAGGTGAAGTTTGCCGTATTAACATGACGCATCGCATACTTGGTAATCGCATAGGTATTTTCAATATACTGATAAGAATAGGTCTTGATTCCATAAGCGTTGGCACCATGCTCTTTAATAACATGCTTGCCTACTTCGGCGGCAATATCCAGAGCGAAATCCCACGATACCGGTTGCAGGGTGCCGTAAATACGTACCAACGGTGATGTCAGGCGATCCCGGGTCGGTGTCTTCGGGTTATAGCATTTCTGCGCAATCAGGCCACCGCGCATACTGGAGTCGCCGTTGGTATTAACTACCGTGGTGCTCTTATCAGGTGTAATGACAATATTGTGTGGTTTGCCGTTATGCATCACCACGTTATGCTGTGCAGGCGCGACCCAGTCCTGCAGTGTTGCTGACGGGAAATCGATGCCAAAAGCATTCTCAGACGCCCTGGTACCACCGTCTCCTGAACCCATCGGCCAGCGGTATACCTTGTAGCCACAGGCCACAATGCAGTAGTCACAACACGTCGTCAGTACATCAGCGTGATTGGGTGGAAGCGGTGCATTGTCTTCCGGCAGATAATAATTAGTGCTCATGGTTAAGCCTCCTGGGTATCCATCAGGTTCTTGTTACGGCCGAAAATCAGACCCAACATACCGACCGCGTATATATCGTCGCCGTCGACTTCAAGCAAAACCTGCGGCAGGCTCTCATAGGCCTGACCCGACACAATGATGCCGTGACGGCGCAGGTCATACAGCGAGAGATGCAACGGACAGGGTCCCAGGGTGCGGTGTTCATCAGTGACTTTATAAGTATTATGCATCGGGCCACCCTGGTGGGTGCAAAGATAACTGTAGGCAACAATATCTTCTTTTTTGCCAACACCACCGCCTGCCTGGACACCCCCCATTTTCACCAGCATGCACATGGCACTCACATGATCATCCGGATAATTGAAATCCAGCGGTTTGTTATTCTTGAGCTGACTCACTTTCGCAATAAGCTTGCGTGGGTATCCGATAACACGGGCTTTCTGTGTAGCAGCCTGTGCACTGCCTGGCAGTAAGGAGAGTGAAATGGTGCTAGCAGCAGCTGCAGCCGTGCTGCTGTAGAGCATGAACCGTCGCCGTGACATCATGCATCGGCCATGTCCGGCGGGTGTGCCATCGCATTTTATTTTTGTGTCAGTCATTTTTTTGCCTCCTTCAGTTCTTTTTCAGTGAACAGTGGTGCGTATTTAGGGAGTTTAGGTTTAGCCATCTCAATCTCTTTACCGGAGAACGCTTCAAGAAAAGCCAGCAGGTCTTCTTTTTCCTGGTCAGAAAGATTAAGCGGTTTGATCAGTTTGCTCTTGGTCTGCGGGTACCAGGTTGTCAGTCCATCCTCGTTTACACCGCCTTTATCATAGAAATCGATAACTTCTTCCATGGTGTAGAACGCACCGTTATGCATATAGGGTGACGAGTACGCTGTATATCGCAAGCTGGGTGTGCGGAATTTGCCTTTGTCCCATTCATTCTTGGTACGGAAGTACACGCCGGGATCCGCCTTGGTTGTACGGTACATTTCTTCATTCGAACCTTTTGCATAGAGCTCAAAACGGAATGTAATCTGCGCCAGACCTTCTTCTTCCCAACGCGGGTTCGGTGGAACACCGATATTGTAGAAGCGTTCATCAGTGGCCATTGCACCATTGTGGCAGGCGATGCAGTTGGCTTTGCCTTCAAATAGTTTCTTACCGCCAAGCTGCTGTTTGCTTAAAGCTTTC
This sequence comes from Oceanospirillales bacterium, assembly GCA_003233115.1. Lineage (GTDB taxonomy): Bacteria > Pseudomonadota > Gammaproteobacteria > Xanthomonadales > SZUA-36 > SZUA-36. The sequence goes on along the minus strand of QIKV01000080.1, from coordinate 3,648 downwards.
TTGTCGCCTCGCAGATACTTGTCGAGTGGCGTATCAGTCTGTACCAGTGTGCGTTCGAATGATGCGATTGCGCGCCAGGCATTACCGATCAGCGGCCACTGGTCGCCAAACACATCCTTAAAACGTTTACGGTATTCAGGGATCAGCGCCAGACGTGCTTCCATCAGGTCGTCTTCACCGTTACCGGCGACACCACCCTTGGCAGCGGAGGGCGCCTGCTTTTCCAGCGATAGCGCCGAACCGGCCCAGAACAATTTGTTGTAATAGGCTGAATTCACGACAGTCTGGCTATTACGCCAGTGCATGGTGCCCGGATAACCACGGGAGATATCTTCGGCAAACCCCCAGCCCTGGTCGGGTGCATGACAGCTCGAACAGGAAATCGACGCATCCCCCCCCAGACGTGGATCAAAGAACAGCAGTTTGCCGAGCTCGATCTTTGCGGCAGTTTGCTTGTTGTCTGCTGGAATGGGTGGCGCTCCAAGCGGTGCCAGTGGTGGCGGGGTGCCATTCTTCTTTGCGGTCGGTATCACGGTTTTCGGCATCGACGACACCGATGCCAGCACCATGCCATCGCGTGACTGTGAGTTAGCCTCATCGACACGTTTTGACATGGCCATGCTGACGGTAGTTGTCAGCGCAACGGCAACAGCCACACACAAAATCTGTTTTTGTTTTTTGAAAACTTTCATCATTCGCTCCTCTGGCTCAATTGCGCACTTCGCGCCAGTTTTCTATGGCTTCGTATTCTTCAGGGTACGGCGTACTCCAGACATACTCGGGGCCAGTCAATGGATCACCCGACAGGGCCTTCAGGAATTCAACCAGGTCGGTCTGTTCCTGCCATGTCAGATTCAACGGCTTCAGCTTTGAACTCTTATTACTGTCTTTACCACCACCGTGGTTATAAAAAGCAACCACTTCCTGAAGGGTTTGTAACATGCCGTTGTGCATGTAGGGAGCCGTGTATTTCAGCTCACGCAGGGTCGGTGTCATGAATTTACCCATGTCAGAACCGTCAGCCTTGTGAGACTGAACATGTGCACCAGCATCACGCTTGAGGTTCATGTAGTTCTCAACACCGAGGAACATGGCATAAGCAATAAATGCCTGGTGGTTCATTGGATCAAGGAAGATTTCCAGATTCTCGGGAACGCCTGTATTGTGGGCCTGACCATCCGATAACAACGGGCCGTTATGACAGGCTACACAGTTCGCCTTGCCCTTGAATAACTCCTCACCATGTTTCGCAGCAGCTGTCATCTTGCCTTTATCGAACGGCACATTTTTTGAAGTTAGCGTTTTCAGGTATTCAGGAATCAACTTACGTACACCACCATTCGACGGTTCACCCATGCCAGCTTCCTTAAACATCTTCACATAAACAGGGTCCTGCTTAACACGCTCCTGCATGATGCGCATATCCATGTTCATGATGTAATCTTCGGTGATCATTTCACGCGTGACATCATTAAGATTGGTGCCGAGTCGGCCATCGTGCAGCCACACTTTTTTGTGCACGGTATTGATCATGGTTGGCGAATTGCGGAAATGTCCGTTACCGGGATAACCGGGTGACAGAGCATCAGGATGCGCAAAACCGTTTTCCGGTTTATGACATGTTGCACAGGAAATCGCCGCATCGCCGGAAAGCCGTTTGTCAAAAAACAAACGCTTGCCCAGTTCAGCTTTTTTCTTGTTGATCTTTAGTGCTGGTAATGGCTCTAACTTAGCGACATCAGTTTTCTTTGCCGCGATTGAACTCGCCATGGGATAGGCTGTCATAATCGCGGCAGCAGTTATGAGGGGAAGCAGCATGTGCCGTTTTCTAATGGTTCGATGACCCATATAAAGTCCTCCATAAAAATTATTCATGCAGATTGTGTGATTAGCCCGAGCGCAACCTGCACACCTGTTATTGATTAGTACAGCATTAAGCGTGCCAAGTAAGGCCATCAAGGTTTTTTCATTGATTTACAGTTAGATACGCAACTTTTTCCTGTCTGACTTACCGTCTTCGACCCAGCCAAATGGAACGATGTGTTCTATTTGATCGTCAGTGTGTTCTATTCCTTTCAACCAGCTGTTGACGCAACAAAGGTAATAATTATCATTAAGCCGTATGAGTAACGACTCTTATCTGTCATTAAAAAAACTAAAAGCATTCACCGCAGAGACACAGAGGGCGCAAAGCAAAAACAATAATTGTTTGAGTCATGTTTATGTAGGTTGGGTTAGGTGTTTTTTACCGTAACCCAACATAATTCCGTATTTAAAAAATGTTGGGTTACGCTTCGCTAACCCAACCTACAGGCTGTTCAAAAAGGTCTTTCACCACAGAGGTCACGGAGGTACACAGAGGAATATTTATTTTGTAAACAACAAAATCTCTGTGTACCTCCGTGACCTCTGTGGTGAAATAAATCTTTTCAGCAGTTACTATTAAGCAGTTCAGCTTTGTCGTGATCGTTGGCTGCGCACCAGTAACAGCCCCGCAACAAACACCAGTAAACCAGTACCCAGTGGCAGACCATAAACTTTCATCAGGTCGGTTTCCGGTGGTAACAGCAACCAGTACCAGGTGGTTAGTGTGTGTTTGGAACCGACTTCACCATTACTGCCGTCCCAGTTAGCAAACGACACCGGGATAAATCGGCCTTCGTCAAAATGGATGTCACCCCTGTCACCACCATTTCGTGGTCGTTTCATCAGCACACGCCAGCGGCCATGTTGCCAGGAACCGTTCGCAGTGAGACTGCTGTCAGCCGTGCGTGGTTCAAGCTTCACCTCCGGGCCTGCGGCATCCAGCAACATGGCGCTGGATGCAATTTCCGGTTCAACACTACCGGCATTCCAGTACCAGATGGTTGTTGGATGGGCCGAGTCACCGTGTCGGTAAAGCGGTTTCACCACCACAGGCGAAGATTGAAACGAGTCGTCTTTCGGCAACTGGATGGCTAGTGCATCGGAATGCATGGTCAGGCTTTCATCCTGTATCTGTGAGGACACTTTCTCGCCTGGACGGCTGTCGGTGCGGTCATTGATTTCCAGCAGGAACGCAATATCGGTATCGTCATACAGTACGCGTACGGTGACGGCATCCGACAACGGCGTGAACAGACGCTGCTCCTTAATGATATTGGGTGCAAGTCGCAGGGTTATCGCTGGTGCCTGATCCCAGGCCGGGTCATCCTGGCTTGAAGGCACACTGCCCTCGACACGAACACCCCTGATCACAGTCCCTTTGCCCGGCGCCGGCGCCGCTTTCTCACGTAGGGAATACACGTAGTTGGACACATGCCATCGGTCTTCCAGGCTTAGAGGGTCCTTATTGCCTTCTTCAACAGCGCGGTGAGACGGCATCGGCGTACCGGGTATGCCAATCGACAGACGCTGGTAAATCTTGTGAATGGTTTCATCTTTTGCAGTATCGCCACTAGCCACATTGGAGACGCGCCAGCTCCACGGCTGGTTCAGGTCGCGTGGCCAGATACGAAAACCCCAGTCATCCTCAAGGCGTTTGCCGGAAGTAATATTGCCGCGCCCCAGATCACCGTGACATTCCTTGCAGGCTTTGTTAAAACGTTTCTCACCCTGCTTCAGCGACTCTTCTGAATAAGCGACCTGCCCATCGACCGGTTCAATATC
>QIKV01000198.1 GCA_003233115.1 Oceanospirillales bacterium | reverse complement strand
GCCATTTATGGTGGTCAACGTAGCGCTGATACATGCGGAACAGGTCACCCACGAACAGGGCGGCCTCGTCACCACCGGTTCCGGCCCGGATTTCAATAAAAATATTGTTGTCATCATCCGGGTCCTGCGGCAGCAACAGGATGTTCAGTTGCTCTTCCAGCACCTGTTTTTGTGCGGTGGCCCCCGCGAGTTCCTCACTGGCGAGTTCCCGCATCTCGATGTCTGAACTTTTGAGCAGGCTTTCCGCTTCTTCGATGGATGCACCGGCCTGCTGCCATTGTACCCAGGTTGAAACGACCGGTTCCAGTTGTGAGTATTCAACCGACAATGCACGAAAGCGGTTCTGATCGGCCATGACTTCCCGCGTTGCCAGCAGCAAGGAAATTTCCTCGTGCCGTTCCTGCGCCCGTTGCAAGCGGGCATGTATCGAGGGTAGCAGACTCATGGGTCCTCTTCCGGTTTAAACAGCCGGCTTGCGACCTCCAGAAGCTCATCGTCCTGTTCTTCTGCCGCCTGGCGAAGCCGTGTGCTTGGCAGGTGTAAAATACGTTTGGACAGCGTATTTGCCAACTGTGTAATGGCTTGCTCCGGATCCTTGCCCGCCGCGATTTTGCGTAGTGTTTTAGCAACCAGTTCCTCGCTGTTTTTACGGGCATGGTTATGTAGCTTTCGCAGATAGACGGCGGCCCTTGCGCCATTGAGCCAGCGCATAAATTCGTCCACCGCCAAATCGACGTCACCGCTGGCGGTTTCTGCGGCCCGGCTGCGTTCGGATAGATTCCTGTCTACCACTTGCTGCAAATCGTCAATGGTGTAGAGGTAAACACTTTCAAGCGCACCGGTAGCAGGCTCGATGTCCCTGGGTACGGCGATATCCACCAGGAACATGGGCTGATTACGGCGCCGTTTCAAAGCAGCCTTAACCGATGCATAGCTGATCACGGGCTGTTGGCTGGCAGTGGAACTGATCAGGATATCGGCCTTATGCAGCATCCCGGGCAAATCGGCCAGTGCGATAGCATGTGCGCCGAATTGATCGGCCAATGCGACAGCCCGGTCAAGGCTGCGGTTGGCAATGACCAGGCTTGAAACACCCCTGTCCTGCAAATGTCGGCCGCATAACTCGACCATTTCTCCGGCGCCGACCAGGATAACCGTTTTACCGTCCAGCGCACCAAATATCTGCTTCGCCAGCAACACGGTTGTATAAGCAACCGATACCGGATGCTCACCAATACCGGTCTTGCTGCGCACCCGCTTGGCGCTGGCGAAGGCATGTTGAAACAGGCGATCCATGACCTTGCCGACCCCCCCAGCTTCGCGGGCCAGTTGCCAGGACTCTTTTAGCTGGCCAAGAATCTGGGATTCCCCCAGCACCAGCGATTCCAGTCCGCCTGCGACGCGGAACAGGTGCCGCACTGATTGTTCCCGTTCAAATACGTAACAATGCTCATCAATTTCAGCGGTGGTCAAATGACCGATATCCTGCAACCACCGGCGGACCTGCTCCCGGCTGGGCTTGGGGCCGATGCTGTATATTTCTGTCCGATTGCACGTGCTCACGACCACTGCTTCTTCAATATCACGCAAAGCACACAGCTCCTTTACCCTTTCTGAATTGTCCACACGGGCAATCACGATCTTCTCGCGGATCTCGAGTGGTGCGGTGTGGTGGCTGATTCCGGTTGTGAGCAGTGGCATGGGTATCGATCAGTAATTGGCGCGCTGATTCTGCTTGGCTGTGGCGGCAATATCAAGTCCGGCGCTGTTGCCACGGCGGCTATACGCTAAAAAATGTCTGTATGTTGATAGCGGGGATCGGTTCACTGGTGCAACATGCGGGCTAAGCAGTTATCCTTCGGCCTATGAATTTTGACTATTGTTTCATGAAACGGGTACCGTGCGCGGTCATTTTGATAATGTTTCTGGCCTCGGCGTGCTCGTCGGTGCCACAGGCGGCATCTCCACAACAGGACGAAGTCGGGCCCGGGCAGGATAATATTGCCGCTGAAGACGTTACAGACCGGGTTTTAGCACCCACTGACACGACTGTCATGTATCACGTTTTTGCAGCAGAAGTCCTGGGTGCTGCAGGTGATTTTTCCGGCGCTGCAGCAGAGTACCTTAAAGCAGCGCTGGCATCGCGGGATCCGGAAATCGCACAGCGTGCGGCAAGGGTCGCTGTATCAGCCAATGAGTGGCAGATGGTCGCGCTGGCGTCTGATCGCTGGGCGATGCTTGAGCCTGATAGCCTGGATGCGCACCAGTTGGCTGCCGGAAGCCGCTTGCGGGAAGGTGATTACGTGGGTGCCGAATACCAGCTTGCCCGAATTCTTAAACTGACCCAATCCGACCAGGCCCGGGGTTGGGGTATTGTCACCTCACTGCTGGCACCCGCCAATGACAAAACCAGAGCCAACAAAGTATTGAACAGTCTGCTGGAGGATTTTGGCGCTACAGCTAACGCTGACGCACTGTACGCCCGCAGCCAGTTAGCAGCGCACACGGGTAATCTGGACAAAGCAGTGGAATTTATCAACCAGGCGATTGAACAGGAACCGGGCCGGGCAGACTTTCTGGCCTGGTCTGGCAGACTGGCGGTTAACCGCCAGGATACGAAGCAGGCGCTGCAGCGTTATCGACAAGCCTGGCAGGTAAACCCCGGCGATCAGGCCATCGCGATGGCCTATGCAGAGCTTCTAAAGCGTGAAGATGACCCGCAAACCGCTCTGCTGGTGTTAGCGGGGTTGCCTGATACAGCGGAAATGAGGTTTGCCAGGATCCTGCTGGCGATGGACGCCGGGGACAGGGAGGCTGCGGAGAAATTGTACCGGGGCTACGCCACTGCAGATTATGCCAACCCTTCAAATACCGCGTTCCAGGCCGCACAGGGCGCAGAACTGCTTGGCCTTCAGCGCGAAGCTGTCAACTGGTACAAACAGGTGTCCGGGCAATATGCCGTGCAGGCGGTTATGCGCCGGGCATTGCTGCTTGCAGAACTGGGCGAAATGGTTGAAGCACGCAGCTTGCTGACGCAACTTCGCACCCGAACCGACGAGAACGTCAGGTCGCAAAGCTATCAGATAGAGGTGCAGATTCTGCAGGATGCCGGGCGTAATGATGAAGCGATGCGGGTATTGAACAACGCCCTCACCATCCTTCCCGGGGACGTTGCATTGAGGTATATGCGTGCGTTGTTGGCTGTCGGGTTGGGGCAACTGGAACTGGCTGAAAGTGACTTACGCCGGATTATTGATGTCCAGCCAAAGAATGCTGCAGCCCTGAACGCACTGGGATATACACTGGCTGACCTGACGGATCGCTACGATGAAGCCGAACCGCTGATTGTGCAGGCCTACCAGTTGCAGCCGAACGAGCCGTCCATCATCGATTCCATGGGCTGGATTGCATACCGCCGGGGACGGTTACAGGAAGCCGAAAAATATTTACGCCAGGCCTGGGACACAGCCCAGAGTGCTGAGATTGCTGCCCACCTTGGAGAAGTGTTGTGGGTTAGTGGACAAAAAGATGAAGCACGGGCACTTTGGCAGGCAGGCTACCGGCTGGAAAATGACAACGAAGTCCTGCTCAAGACGATGCAAAGATTTGGCGAATCACCTTGAAACAGTGGTTTTTGACGGTGTTGGCAGTTACGCTGCTGAGCGCCTGCACGGCTGTGCCGGTAACCGAGTCCGGCGCCAGTAGCGAGGCAGCTTACCAGCATCGTGCCGAGGTCATTAGCGGCGTTTCCAGGTGGGGCCTGGTCGGGCGAATCTCACTTGATAACGGTGAAGAGGGTGGCAGCGGCAGACTACAATGGGATGTCAAAGCCGATCGCAGCACCATTAATTTTCACGGCGCGATGGGCCGTGGTGCCTGGCAGTTGGAAACCGACCCCCAGGGTGCAGTTTTAAGGCTGGCCGATGGTAACGAGTTTTTTGCGCCCGCTGTGGATGAATTGATTCAGCAACAGGTTGGCTGGTCCATTCCGGTAGCAGCGCTGCAATGGTGGGTGCGGGGACTGGCTGCACCGGGACCGGTTGTTGAACGCCAACTGGGTGCCGGCGGGTTGTTGAAGCGCCTTAAGCAGTTTGGTTGGCAGGTAGACTTTAATCGCTACGGCCAGGAATCCGGTGTGGCAATGCCCACGCGAATGGTTGCCAGGCACAACAGTAACCGGGTAAAACTGGCAATCAGCCGCTGGCGAATACCAGGCAACCATGTTGCCGCAAACTGAGGCAATGACACAAGCCTGGCCGGCGCCGGCCAAGTTAAACCTGTTTCTGCGGGTATTGGGCCGGCGTCCGGACGGTTATCACGAGTTGCAAACCTTGTTTCAAATACTTGACTGGGGTGATGAGTTACGGATCACGGTCAATGACAGTGGTGAAATTACCCGCTGCTGTGATAGTAATATCATTGGCGCGGTTATTCCGGAGTCCAGCGATATCTGTATTCGTGCTGCGAAACTTTTACAGGCCCGTTGCAGCGTGACCAACGGCGCGCATATTAGCCTGAAAAAGAACATACCGGTGGCTGCCGGGCTTGGCGGTGGCAGTTCTGATGCGGCAACGGTGCTGGTCGCCCTGAACAAACTATGGTGTTGTGGCTTGTCGCAACAGCAGCTTGCCAGGGCAGGTATCGAACTCGGTGCCGATGTACCGGTGTTTGTGTTGGGTCACAGTGCGTGGGCACAGGGGCGGGGTGAGAAATTGCAACCCGTGATGCTGGGTGCGGGGCACTACCTGCTGATATTTCCAGCATTTGGTATTTCCACTGCAGAAGTATTCGAATATGCCGGTTTGAAACGTGATTCGCTACCGCTGGAAATGACAGCAACCCGGATGCGCCCCGGCAGGAATGATTGCGCCGCTGCCGCGCTGGAATTGTATCCGGAGCTGGCCAGGATCATGCAGGATCTGCGCGCCTGGGGGCGCCCGTATATGAGCGGCACGGGTAGTACGATCTTTTTGCGTTTTGACAGTAGAAAGCCTGCAATCAACGCGGCAAGCAAATTAAAATGCCGATATAATGTCCGCGCTGTTGGTGGTATTGACAGATCCCCGTTGCTGGACAGGTTGTCTGCCGGGGGCTGATCCGACCAGATTGACACTACTGGGACGTGGCCAAGTTGGTTAAGGCACGGGGTTTTGATCCCCGCATTCGCAGGTTCGAGTCCTGCCGTCCCAGCCACTTTTTGCGCGACGACCGTTTTTTTACATAAAAAACCAGAGCGATAAACACACAGTTCAGGATAACGATACAGTGGCCAGTGCTTCCCTGATGATATTTGCAGGTAACGCCAACCCCAAATTGGCAAATGATATCGCCCGGGAACTCGGAATTCCCATTGGTAAAGCGATGGTTGGACGCTTCAGTGATGGTGAAGTGGCGTTCGAAATAATGGAAAATATTCGTGGACGTGATATTTACCTGATTCAGCCAACCTGTGCGCCTACTGCAGACAACTTTGTTGAATTGCTGGTCATGGTGGATGCGATGAAGCGCGCTTCAGCTTCCCGCGTTACCGCCGTTATCCCTTATTTTGGATATGCCCGCCAGGACCGCCGCCCCCGCTCTGCCCGGGTGCCGATTACCGCCAAGGTTGCAGCGAAAATGATCTCGGCAGTGGGTACCGACCGCGTGGTGACCATTGACCTGCATGCGGATCAAATCCAGGGTTTCTTTGATATCCCAGTGGACAACGTCTATGCCTCACCTCTAACGTTGGCGGATATCTGGCAGCACCAGCGCAGCGAGGGCCTGGTGGTTGTATCCCCGGATGTCGGTGGTGTGGTGCGGGCCAGGGCGATCGCCAAGCGCCTGGACACTGACCTGGCCATCATCGATAAACGTCGCCCTCGCGCCAATGTTGCCAGAGTCATGAATATCATTGGAGATGTTGCAGGTAAAGTCTGTGTTATGGTCGATGATATGGTCGATACAGCCGGTACGCTTTGTACTGCTGCCAGTGCGCTGAAGGAGCAGGGTGCTGTTCGCGTAGTGGCCTATTGTGTACACCCGGTACTGTCCGGCCCTGCAATTGACAATATCCTTAATTCCGACCTGGATGAGTTGGTGGTTACCGATACCATTCCCCTCAGTGAAGCCGCGCAGCAGTGTGACAGAATCCGCCAGTTGAGTGTTTCCCAGATGCTGGCAGAAACCATCAGGCGTATGGCGCAGGGAGAGTCTGTCAGTTCTATGTATGTGGATTAGAGCCCAGGGGGCGTTGGGCGCGGCAAATAGCCCGGTGAGGAAATAGTTCTCTGCTTCCTGATAATACGCTATAATGCCCGGCTTGATTTTTGCGCCGTCCCTGGTCGCGGGGATGGATGAACCCGCCGTGTAAGCGGTTTTTCTGCTACAAAATGGAAGCAACCGACTTGTGGCAGGTTTGTAATTTGAGGAATACCATGACTGATTCAAACGTTATCAACGCGGAAATCCGTGCGGATGTAGGGAAAGGTGCGAGCCGCCGCCTGCGCCGTCAGGGGAAAATACCTGCGGTAATTTATGGTGGCCAGACAGATCCGGCCACATTGACACTGGAACATGACCCATTGATGCATGCCGCAGAAAGTGAGTCTTTTTACTCGAGTATCCTGGAAATCAGGGTGGCTGATGGGCGCACACAGAAAGTTGTCGTCCGTGACGTACACCATCACCCGTATAAGTTACAAATTATGCATCTTGACTTCATGCGCGTTTCCGCCGAGGAAATTCTAAAGATGTCCGTGCCGATTCATTACACCAACGCAGAGGAATCACCTGCCGGCAAGGCCTCAGGTGTGATAATCCAGCACCTGGTGACAGAAATTGAAATTGCAGCATTACCCGGGAATCTACCCGAGTACCTGGAGGTGGATCTTGCCGGACTGAACGATGGCGATATCGTATTGCTATCTGATATCAGCCTGCCTGAAGGTGTCGAAATTCCTGCCCTGACGGGTGAACAAGACGATCTGATGATTGCCAATACGGTTCACGTCAAGGAGTCTCAGGGTACCGGCGCTGCAGCGGCTGAAGACGCGGCTGCTGAAGCAGAACTGGAAGCTGTCGGTGAGGCGGTTGAAGGTGAAGTGCCTGAAGAGGATGAGGAAGCCGAGGCTGAATCTAAAGGTGAAGCCGACGCTTCAGAAAGCGACAAAGAGTAGGTATCGGAGTCGGTATTGTCCGCATTATTCCTGCTCGTCGGTCTTGGTAATCCAGGGCCCAAATATAGCCAAACCCGGCATAACGCCGGGTTTTGGTTTTTGGATACCCTGCTCAAGGAAGCTGGCGCGAGCCTGCGTTCCCAAGCAAAGTTGTCAGCGGAAGTATGCCGTACCCGGCTTTTTGGCAGAGACTGTATCCTCGCCAGGCCAACGACATACATGAACCACAGTGGCCGGGCTGTCAGGGCGGTGATGGATTACTACCGCATTGCCAGTGAGAACATGTTGGTTATTTATGATGAGCTGGACCTGCCAGCCGGAACAGCCCGCCTGAAGCAGGGTGGTGGCCACGGTGGCCATAATGGTTTGCGGGATATCTTGCGTCATTTGGACAATGCGGATTTTATGCGCTTGCGGATTGGTATTGGCCACCCGGGTGCTAAAGATGCGGTTACCGGTTATGTGCTGAGCCGGGCGCCCGCAGAGCAGGAAAAAATGATCTTGCATTCAATTGGTGATGCTGTGGCGGTCATTCCGGACTTGCTGGGTGGCAAGGTCTCAAAAGCCATAAAAGAATTGCATACAGACAGTCAGGCGGCTGGTTAACCGCTTTGGAAGCAAGTCATGGGTTTTAAATGTGGAATCGTCGGGCTGCCAAATGTTGGCAAGTCCACTTTGTTCAATGCGCTCACTGAATCCGGCATTGCTGCGGAAAATTATCCGTTCTGCACCATTGATCCCAATGTCGGGATTGTTCCGGTACCGGATACGCGCCTCCATCATCTGGCAGCCATTGTGAAGCCGGAAAAAATCCTGCCAACGACAATGGAGTACGTGGATATTGCCGGCCTGGTTGCGGGCGCCTCTAAAGGCGAGGGCCTCGGCAACAAGTTTCTATCCCATATAAGGGAGACGGATGCTATTGCCCATGTAGTACGCTGCTTTGAGAATGATGACGTCGTGCATGTTGCCGGTGCGGTCAACCCGGTTTCGGATATAGAAATTATCAACACTGAGTTGGCACTGGCTGACCTGGACACGGTCGAACGGGCGCTGCACAGAGCGGAAAAGCAAACCCGCAGTGGCGATAAGGAAATGGCAGCCCGTGCAGCCCTGCTGGCAACAGTGAGGGACAGTCTCAGTGAAACCGGTAGTATCCGCAGCCTGGGGTTGGTAAAAGATCAGAAAAAGCTGGTCAGGGATCTCCATTTATTGACCATGAAGCCAGTCGTATACATTGCCAATGTCGCTGAAGACGGCATCGAAGACAACGCCTTGCTGGATCAGGTCAGGGAATTCGCGACTGACGACAAAGCCAGTGTGGTACCTGTGTGTGCTGCCATCGAAGCCGAAATTGCACAACTGGAACGTGCGGATCGGCAGGAATTCCTGGCGGCGCTTGGACTGCAGGAATCCGGCCTGGCGGGTGTCATCCGTGCAGGTTATGGGTTGCTGGATTTGCTGACGTTTTTCACCGCTGGGGTTAAAGAGGTCAGGGCGTGGACTGTCACCCATGGTGCAACCGCGCCAAACGCTGCTGGCAGGATACACACAGATTTTGAGCGTGGTTTCATCCGCGCTGAAGTAACAGCATACGACGATTTTATCACCTGTGGTGGCGAACAGGGTGCCAAAGAGGCGGGCAAACTGCGGCTTGAGGGCAAAGATTACGTTGTCCAGGAGGGTGACGTTATGCACTTCAGGTTCAATGTTTAGTTTGCACCATTAAGCATCGGGCTCGCGCTCAATTTTGGCGTTGGCTGATGTAGCCACATTTATTTGGGTTAATCCCTAGTCAGTTGTTGACAGTCAATGACGGCTAAGAGAAAATAGGCGGCTTGCTTGAGGGAGGGGTACCCAAGCGGTCAACGGGGGCAGACTGTAAATCTGCTGGCTATGCCTTCGGAGG
>QIKV01000128.1 GCA_003233115.1 Oceanospirillales bacterium | reverse complement strand
TATCAAGTTCTATCTCGTGCGTGATCGGATGACCGGGTGGTAAATACTCGTTTTCGATCTGGATACCGCAGCCGGGACAATAAAATTCGATTAAACGACAGAAATCCTTGTTGGGAGTGAAGTTGTAGTCGGCATCAGGGGCCAACGGTGGATGTACCTGTTCCAAGGGGTTCTCGTAGACCAAACAGCCTTTTTTATAGTTATCGCGGGCATCGTAAAGTTCATACCCACACCGATTGCAGCACCACTTTTCAGTATCGCAATCGATTTCCAGGTACTCGGTGATGCGTACTTTTGCCATCACTGCTTCTCCGTCAATAGGGCATTGTTGAATTGATCTATATTCATGTTCCAGTTCTGACTCAGTAGCAGGGTAGCCTGATCAGATTCAAGCAGTGCCGGACCTGCCAGTTCGTGCCCATAACCCAGACGACTGCGGTCATAAACAGGTACTTCCATACTGCTATTGCCGGTATACAGTCGGCGTCGGGTCTTGATGGCATCGTCGGGATGGGATTGGGTCTTTTCCAACGCTGTAACCGGATGGCCCGATATGCTTGCTTTTACCAGACAGGCAACGGAGGAAAGTACGCAAGGTGAATCATTACCATCTGAATTCATTGCAGTCCCGGCCTGTTTGACCAGAGCCTCCAGCAAACCACTTTGCTGAAAAAAATCGATCTGCGTATCCAATCTTATTTCCCGTTTTCCGTCGGCATTCTTGATGAATAACTGCAGGGAGTAATTCAGCTCACTCTCCCTGAAGCCCTCACCACGCATATCCCCGCCCGCTTCACGACGCATTTCTGCAACTGCAATTTCAAGTTTCTGCGGATCAAATGAGTGGTTGAACGGACTGTCCAGGCGGCGGTAATAAATGTGGCCAACATCCATCAACGAGGATGAATAGGCAGAGAAAATGGCTGAAAACGGTGTCATGATAATTTTCCTGATGCCGGCAGCAGTGGCCATATCACAGGCGTGCAGGCCGCCAGCGCCACCATAGGCAACAATGACTGCATCATTTCCATTCCTGAGGTGGTTTGCGGCTTCGGAAACCGCCATACCCAGGTCTTTATCCACTTGTTGCTTGATTAACCAGGCGGCTTGTTCTATCGACAGACCCAGGGGTCTGGCGATCACTTCATCAATGACGGTGCTCGCCCTATCAATATGTAATGGCATGTTGCCGCCAAGGAAGTATTCGGGATCGAGTATGCCCAGAAGCAGGTTGGCATCGGTAACGGTGGGTTGGGAACCTCCCAGGTTGTATGCTGCGGGACCGGGCACGGCGCCCGCCGACAAGGGGCCTACTTTAACGCCGCTGCCATCAACCGAAGCGATGGATCCTCCACCCGTTCCCAGGGCCCTGATCGACAACATGGGTAAATTGCAAGTGAAACCTTCAATATCAGGTTCCAGGGAATAGCCCGGTTTACCATCACATACGTAGGCAACATCAAACGAAGTGCCGCCCATATCCGTCGAAATAATATTGCTTAGTCCGTAAGTCTTACCAACTTCACAGGCACCGAGCAGGCCCGCTGCCGGGCCCGAATTGTAGGTGTTGACTGCGCGGGTCTTGGCCACTCGTGCGACCGCACCGTTGTTATGACCGATGAACAGTGTTCCCCGATACTCATGTTGACGCAGGTCTTCGCCTGCCTTGTATAACAGGCGTGCGAGTTTGGCATGGATATAGGCATTCAGCACGGCGGTGTTCATTCGCTGTTGCAGACCCGAACGTGTGGAAATATCCGATGCAAGGAAAACCGGCACGGAACCCAGGTAATCACGGGGATATTCCGCCTTGATGATGCGCCTCACGGCGCGTTCGTTGGCTGGATTGATTTCTGCGTTGGCAAGCACAACAACCAGGCAACGCGCCCCCTGATCAATCAGCTTCTGTGCGGTCGCTAATACCGGTCCAGCATCAGGTACCTGTTCCACCATTCCACCGGTGGTCATCGCTTCGTCTATTCCCATTACCATGTTGGCGTGTATTAACGGTGCATCTGCGCTATCGGCTTGGGTGAAAAAAAGGTCTTCCGTCCCCTTCGTCACGATAAGGCCCACTTTGGAGCCATCGCGCTGAATGATCGTGTTGGTGCCGATAGTATTTGAGAAACGCACGATATCAGTGTTGTAAAGCAGGTCCTGGGCTGTCATGGCAAAAGCCTCAGCCCCGGCCTTGATGCACTCGAGGAAACAGATGGTTAAATCATGCGGTGTGGTGGCGACCTTTACTGTTTTTATCTCACCATCACAGACAAAAAAACCATCTGTAAAAGTGCCGCCAGTGTCGATATCGATTGTATAACCCATTTCAGATTTCTGATTTAACCAATGATGTCGTGTATTAAAAGTTCCAGAATTTACTGTCGAGCACACACTAGAACGCCCGTTCTAGTCATTGAAACACTTTCGAAGCCAGACTGTCAAGGGAGAGATGGTGATTGGGGCGGTTTAACAAAATGGCCCTTTCGGGCTATTTTCAAAACGACTCAACACAACGATACTTAAAAACAAAGTTATAGCTGAAATCAACGCCTAAGAGGAAAACAGGTATGTCCCTTATGGTTGCCAACCAGAATCTGCTGGTACAGTCGATTGAGACTTCCCATCGACCCCGGGTCTCAGGTATGTTCGCGATATTGAGTGGGCTATTGCTAATTTCATCGATCAGTGCCGGGGTGCAAGAGGCTCAGGCTCAGAAAGGCCCCGATAGCAAAGAAACTGCTGCAGCCAAAGAAATCACCACCATCGAAGAAGTCATCGTTACCGCTCGAAAGCGTGAGGAAACACTGCAGGAGACCCCCATCTCGTTGACGGTGTTTAACAAGAGCGATATAGAAGTCCGTTCCATGAGTAACCTTATGGATTTAGGTAAATATACACCGAATTTTCAATTCACTACCAATGCGTCTGGGGCGGGAAGCGCAGGGCAAGCTTTTATTCGTGGCATTGGCCAGACTGACTTCCTCATTACCACCGACCCCGGCGTGGGTATATATCTGGATGGCGTGTATCTGGCCCGGACCTCGGGCGCCATCCTGGACCTGATGGACGTGGAACGGATTGAAATCCTGCGTGGCCCGCAAGGAACTTTATATGGCAAGAACACGATTGGCGGTGCCATTAATGTTATTTCCGCAATGCCGACGGGTGAGCCTGGAGGCAGGGTTGAGATTTTTACCGGGCGTTTCGGTCGCATTGATGCAAGGGCAAACATCGAAATTCCAATCATATCCGATACGCTGGCTGCCAAAGTCGCTGTATCGAGCAAGAACCGTGACGGATACGGTCGCAGGCTCGACTTTACGACGGGTGAGAAAGTGGACGAACAAGGTGACCAGGGCAGTCTGTCGGGGCGCGGACTGCTGCGCTGGACGCCGACTGATAATCTCGACATTCTGTTTGCCCTGGATAGTACTCGTGAACGTAATAAAATGTCCACGCGCTCACCGGTAGCAATCGATGGCGGCGGGCTTGCCGGTCTAATCAGTGTTCTCGATGAGCCGTACGACGAGCGGTATCTTTCCGGTGATCCATTTACTTCCTTTGCAACGGGATCTAACGTGATTGAACTCGACATTTGGGGTACGTCCATGACCCTGGACTGGGATCTCGGCAGTCTGAACCTGAAATCGATCACTGCCTATCGCAATCTCGAGTCAGTTTTTGGATCCGATCCTGATGGTTCGCCGGTAGTGGTCATAGACGAATTCGGTACGACCAACCAGGATCAGTTTAGCCAGGAGCTGCAATTTTCCGATACGTCTTTCGAAGAGCGGTTAAACTGGGTTGCGGGAGCATATTATTTCCAGGAGGATGCAACTGCGGTGCTTGATCTGTTGATAGCGCCTGGGATTTATAGCGCCTTGGAGAACATGCCGGGTGCCTTTTTCCCGCTAGTTCCCGGTATTACCTGCCCCCCACCGCCGGCGGCACCCTGCGCGGGTGGTGCCGGCAATCCGTTAAATGCCTTCCTGGATTTTGGTATTCACGATTTCAATGACATGAAAATCCGGAGTTACGCTGCTTTTGGTCAGGGCACGTACTCTGTGACCGACAAGTTAAGTGTCACTGCCGGCCTGCGCTATACCTACGAAAAGAAAAACAACACAATTCTCCTGTTACATCCGCTCAGCGGTACAGTCATCGTACCCCCCACTGCGGTAGGCGATTCATGGGGTTCATTGTCCCCAAAATTCGGGATCGAGTATCAATGGTTGCCCGACTTTATGGCGTACGCCTCGGTGGCGCGTGGTTTTAAGAGTGGTGGGTTCAATGGACGCCCGACACTCACTCTTGGCGTCCAGCCGTTTGATCCGGAATACGTATGGACCTATGAGATGGGGTTTAAATCCCAGTGGGCTGATAACCGCTTGCGGTTGAATGTCGGTTTCTTCTTTAACGATTATCAAGACATGCAATTGACCGTGGTTGGATTTACGGGGCGGGGACCCGACGTGAGGGTCGAGAATGCAGGTAATGCTGAGACCAAGGGACTGGAGATGGAAATTGCTGCGCTGCCACTGCCAAATCTGCAACTCAACGCAGGCATCGGGTATATTAATGCTAAATACACCGAGATCGCGCCGAGCCTGCCAGGCCAAAGCGTGACGTTGGATGACAAACTCCCTGAAACCCCCAAATGGTCACTAAATGTTGGCGCTCAATACCTCGTGTCGCTGGAGAACCTCGGTAATCTGACGCTACGGGCAGACTATGTTTACAAGAGCAAGGTTTACCACGATGCCACCAACAGTGAAGTCATTGCCCAGGACGGATTCGGGTTGGTTAATGCCCGCCTCAGCTTTGCAACCCCGGATGGCAGGTGGGAATTGGCCGTTTTTGGCACCAACCTGACCGACAAAAGGTACACCTTGTCAGGGGTGGACGCACTTGGTCCCACCGGTCTCGGTTTTGCCGAGGCACAGTTCGGCCGGCCGCGCGAATGGGGAGCGAGCGCCAGCTTTCGGTTCTGATTTGTGGTGTGGATTTGTTGATTGGAAAATGCCCACATTGAAGATTAGCAAATCTGACCTACTGTCTCAAACTGTTGAAGGAAAAGGAATGACAACACACGAACTATCGAAAATTCAGAATAAGCTGCTCACCATTGAGAACTACAGTATGGAGGATTTATGGGGCAGGTTCATCGGCCCGGCGGTCAAGGAGACCTATACCCATGAAGAGCTTTTTTCAGATTTTGTACCGTCGATGGCCGTGTTCGAGGGCGTGCCCGTCAAAAATGCCTTCGCATTTCTTGCGATCACCGAAAACATGGCTTTGTGGACCATGTCCATGCGTAACCACAGGCTGCTCAAAGATGATATCTATGAAGCCGATGAAGATGCAACGCCAACCGGAAAAGTGTTTGTCCGCACGATCGCCAATGCCGAAGCTCAAACCATAGAGTGGCAGGCAGGACATGCTGATCCGGATGACCTTTGGATCTACTACCGGGGCATGTTAACTGATGCTGAAGCGGCAATGGGTAGAAAAGGGACGGCGTTTTTCTGGACCAATTTTGTTCACAAACGCGTAAGGGAAGATCCAATGTTGGCTGTCGGCTTCAAGGCGATGTATGCCGCACATGAAATTGAGATCAATAATTTGAAGATGATCCTGGAGGCTGAATATGCCTAATAAATTGCCCCCTCTCGAACCCCAGTCCACAGCATTTGCTGAAATGATGCGGCAGAGCGATATGCCGGAAGTGCACGAACAGTCGGTTGATAAGAGCCGGGCCGGGATGGCAGCAATGGCTGTTCTGAACTCTGGTCCCAGACTTGGGGTTCATGAAATACTAAACCGCAACATTTCCGGCCCTGGTGGTGAGCTTCCCATACGAATCTACTGGCCGAGGGGAGGCGCTGCGGGCGAGCCGTTGGGTGCAGTCCTGTACCTTCACGGGGGTGGGTATTTTGTCGGCAACCTGGAGACCCACGATGTTATCTGCCGGAATCTATGCAACGACGGCAATGTGATTGTCGTTAGCGTAGATTATCGGCGTGCACCGGAACATAAATTTCCTGCCGCTGTGGATGACTGCTATGCGGCGCTGTGTTGGATGGCTGAAAATGCAGATGAAATTGGTATTGATACTGATCGCATCGCTGTGGCTGGAGACAGTTCGGGTGGGGCACTCACTATTACGACGTGCATGTTGTCCAGGGACAAGGGTGGGCCCGGAATCAAGTATCAGGCAGTGGTATATGGCTTGCTCACGCTGGAAAGTGCCTTGCATCTTCCGTCGCGCGCCGAATTCGGTGGTGGCGAATACTTCGGTTCCATCAAGGAACTTGATTTTGTGAATGGCCTCTATCTCACGAATGTTGAGGAAGAAAAAAAGGATCCACTCGCCTCACCGCTTTTGGCATCAGACTTCAGCGGCTTACCGCCGGCACTGGTTATCACCGCTGGCTACGATATGGTGCGGGATGATAATAAAGTGTATGCCGAAAAGCTTCTGCATGAAGGAACGTCGATAGAATACAGGTGTTATGAGGAAACACTACACCCATTCTTTCTGTTTGCCGGCTTGCTGGATGTTGGTAAGCAGGCACAGAAATTGATGGCTGACCGTGTCAAAACAGCGCTGTCCAGGTAAGCGCTGTCGAATTTCAAAGTCTGGCCAGGAGAACAGCAAGTAACTCCGTCCGATTACGTACACCAACTTTCGCAAAAATGTTCTTGAGGTGATTTTTTACCGTATTACAACTGATAAACAGATCCTCGCCAATCTGCGCATTGCTGCTGCCTATTGCGATTGCCTGAACAACTTCGATTTCACGGGATGTAAGCTGGAACTCGGCAATACGGGACAGCGACGGTTGGAAGGAGGACTCCTCAGAACAATGTATATTCATACAGAGATACTGTTTGTGTTCGCCAAAAAATCGACCGCTGACCTTCTTAACCTTGACTCGAATCGAGGCCCGGCCAGAGTTAATGATTAAAGATGAAATTTCCCTGCCCGTATTCTCTTCTGAATAGGTAATTTGGAACTGTTGCCGGCATAAGGAGATAAGTGGTCCAGGGAGTTTAATGTGACCACCTGTAACCGGGCTGTTTGACGAATCAGGCGAACCATCGAAGCCGGCAAGTAAACGACGGGCGGCGACATTGCTGTAAACCTCATTCAAATTTCTGTCCAGCAGGATGACCCCAACGTGATCAAGCCCTTGTAGTGATGTTGAAAGCAGCCAACTGAGCTCGTTTGCATGCTCATAGGTCATTCGTCTTCGGAGGGCATTGTCAAGAAAGGGGCGGAGGCAAATGGCCTTTGCCTTGTCTTTCAGCGTGAAATTTGGTTCGCTTGCAGATCGGCACAAGGCCACAACTCCAATGCAGTGTCCGTTCGCTGTCAGCGATATATTCAGCGCATGAAGGATGTCCTGTTGTTTGAGGAAGTCGTTATAGAACTCTCCTTTCACAAACGACTGTTCCGATACCACCTCACTTAATAAAGTTACGCCAACCTTCTCTATCGAGTGCCGACGAAAGGGATCCAGTTGTTCAAAATGTTGTCGATATTGTGTTCTTAAAGAACCGAAATTGATTCCATAACCAAGACCTGTGTCCAGATTAATCGATTTGCTTTTCGAATCCGTCAGGTAAAACGCAGCACGGGAAGCTCTGAGGATGTTCATCAAATAACGAAGCGTGGATTTCCGAAAAGTGTCCACCTCCGGTATTTCCTCAAAGGTGGCCAATGATTCCATGAAGCTGAAGACTTCCCTGGCGGTTAAGGACTGAGATATCGCCACATCACTCAATCTTTACAGATAAACTGGCAGTGGTTGAATCTATCACGGCATGTCCCCGATTTCATGAATCAAGTTTCCACTTAGCTGAACGTCGCCGGCTAACTAGAACATATGTTCTAATCATTGAACCACTTCCGGGACTGGCCTGTCAAGATCAGAAGAGTTCCCCATTGAGGATTTGCCAGATTAGCCTTGAGTACCTGCAGTATCACAACGAGTTGCCGGTGCTCCCTGGTGCTCAGGCCGGATGCGAGGGATGTGGTCGGCGTTCTATCCAGCCCTTGGCTTCGAGCCTGTCCAGCAGACCGCCAAGCGCGACCTTGGTGAAGCCGAGGTCCTGCACCAGTAATAGTAAATCGAGATTATCCTACTGCCTGCATCCGTTCCTGTTCCACTTCCGGGAACTGAAAGCCATGCATGATGATAGTTGGCCACATGAAGTCCATTGGGTGTGGTGTGTATTCTACTTGGACATTGATCACAGCAGGCTTTCCTGCCGTCAGGGCGCGTTGAAATGCTGCGGGCAATGCTTCAATTGAAGATAGGTTTTGCCCATGGCAACCAAAACCTTCGGCAACTTTTGCAAAGTCGACGTTGGTCAATTTCGTGCCAAAGTCCGGATTCTCCAACATTTCTCCGAAAGGTTTGTACATGCCCCAGTGGCTGTCATTAAGTAACACGACCACGATGTTAAGCCCATAGCGCGCAGCCGTTTCCAGTTCCTGTATGGTGCAACCCAGTGCACCATCACCCGTGACACAGATAACCGGCCGCTCCGGGTGCGCCAGCTTGGCGGCATTGGCAAAGGGTAAACCGAAACCCAAATGACCCATACCAGGATCTGCCAGAATACGGTCTGGATCATCCGCCTGGATGAAAGTCGTCCCCCACATCATGGCCTGACCGCCATCGATGATGGTAATGGCATCTTCCGGTATCAGATCACTGATGGCTCTGGCAACAATCGCTTCATTCAAGACGCTGCCACCCCCAACCACTTTGGCATTGGCGACGGCTGCCACCGAGTCTTGGTATTGTTGCTGTGCTTTTTTCAGGGAGCTTAGCCAATCAGGACCAATATTTGATTCAGGTCTGTCTACAAGCAGGCCGAGCAGGGCCTGCAGGGTGGCCTTGGCATCACCGACCAGTCCAATGTCGATTGATGCGGCTTTGCCGATGGATTCAGCATCGATATCAATCTGAATAATCTTTTGCCCCGCAGGTTTCGGGAATGCGGGTGTTTTGCATATCGGTGTGAACGTGCCAAATTTGCAACCCAACGCCAACACAACATCAGCACCCTGGCATGCGTCGAT
>QIKV01000220.1 GCA_003233115.1 Oceanospirillales bacterium | reverse complement strand
AGGGCAATCTGTATCCGCAATCACAACTCGCAGCAGGCAGCAGTACCTATACTTCACCCGCCCGCAACCTCGGTGGCAACGCTAACTTCTGGCAACACGGAATAGGCGCAAGCGTCTCCTGGGAGATGGATTTCTGGGGCCGGTTCAGGCGCGGCATTGAATCTGCAGACGCCGCCTACCTGGCCTCGGTCGCCGCCCGCGACCAGGCGCTTATCTTACTGACGGCACAGGTGGTGAATACGTATACCGTCATGCGCGTCAATGAAGAGCAATTGCAAATTGCGCACGAAAATGTCGACATACAACAGCGTAGTTTCGACATTGCCAGCGTTCTGTACCGCAATGGGTCTGACTCCGAACTGGATATGCAGCAAGCGCTTACGCTGCTGCTGAGCACACAAGCGACGATCCCCGGCTTTAAAATTGTATTGCAACAGGCCCGCAATGCACTCAGCACATTACTCGGCAAACCACCTGGTGGCATTGATGACCTGCTTGGCAGCGGCCCGGGCATACCAACACTGCCGGATAAAATCGAAGTTGGCATCCCGGCGGATCTCCTCAGACGGCGGCCGGACGTTCGCCAGGCTGAACTGAACGCATTGGCCCAAAATGCCAGGGTTGGCCTTGCCGAGGCCGATTTATATCCCAGCTTCAGCCTGACTGGAAGTCTCAGCCTGGTGGCCGGCGGTTCCGGCGGGACAGATTTTGGGGATCTCTTCAGCAGCGATGCGTTGACATTTTCCGTCGGACCATCGTTCATCTGGCCGTTCTTGAATTATGGACGCATACGCAACAATGTGCGGGTGCAGGATGCGCGCCTGCAACAGGCATTGGTCAACTACAGGGAGGTCGTCATACAATCAGCCAGGGAAGCCGAAGACGCAATGATTGCCCTGAATGGCTCGCAAGCGCAAACGGAGATATTGGTTAAAACAGTGGCGTCAGCCAGGCGCTCCAACGCGCTTTCCACGCTCCGTTACCGGGAGGGTTTCTCCGACTATCAACGCGTACTTGATTCCCAGCAGGCCTTATTCACGCAACAGCAACGCCTGGTCGCGCAACGGGGTACATCAGTGCGCAGCCTGATCAGCTTGTACAAGTCACTGGGCGGGGGCTGGGAGAACCAGGCGGGCCAACCGTTGGTCAGCAAGCAAAGCCGGGATCAAATGGAACAGCGCAGCAACTGGGGGGAATTGCTGAAAGACGGTATTCCAGGCACCGACAACAGCCCGGCCAAACCACACGTACCCGCCACTCGCACTAACCAGCAGTAAGGATAAATACGGAAATCATCATGTCAGAGAACGGTACAAAAGAGCATCAGCCCGCTGCACGGCAGTCGGGTGAAGGCGCGGTCGGGGAAAAGCCCGCTAAAACAGCCATGGACCCGGTGCGGAAGTGGACTTTTATCACCCTCGCAGCGATTGCACTGCTGTTAGTCTGGTACCTGGTCTCTGACCGTCTGGCTCCGTACACCTCACAAGCCCGTGTCCACGCGCTGGTTGTTCCCATCGCTCCGGAAGTCTCCGGCACCGTAGTCTCGGTTGAGGTAGGCAATAACCAGCGGGTTAAAGCCGGCCAGGAGCTGTTTCATATCGATCCCGAGCGCTATCGCCTGGCGGTGGAAGCTGCCGAGGCCGACCTGCAGACTGCAAGGCAATCCATGGGCGCCTCAAGTGCCAATGTCAGTGCGGCCAAGGCGGCCCTGGTAAGTGCCAGGGCCAGCCTGGTTCGTTCCGAAAAGGATTCGATTCGCCTGAAGCGTATTAAGCAGGAAGACCCGGGCGCTATTTCGCAACGACGAATTGAAGCCGCCGAGGCTTCATTCGCAGCAGCCCGGGGGCAGGTTGATGCCGCCAGGGCAAACGTTGAAAAGGCCCGCCAGGACCTGGGGCAAACCGGCGAACAGAACTCACGTATCCTGCAGGCGCAATCTGCACTGGCCCAGGCCAAACTGAACCTTGCAAGAACAGTGGTGCGCGCCCCCGAAGACGGGTTGGTTACTGATGTGCGGGTCAATAAGGGTAACTATGCCAATGCCAGCGCACCGCAAATGACTTTTATCGCCGTGGATAATATCTGGGTACAGGCAGATTTTACGGAAAATAACCTGGGCAATATTCGACCCGGTAACAAGGTGCAGATCGTCTTTGACATCCTCCCGGGCGAAGTCTATTCAGGCACCGTGAGGGAACTTGGTTTTGGGGTAGCAATTGAATCAGCCCCACTCGGCAGCCTGCCAACGATCAGCAATAACCGTGACTGGCTGCGCGCCGCACAACGCTACCCGGTACTGATTAATTTCGATGCAAGTACGCTAACGGGCACGGCACACATCAGGGTGGGATCTCAAGCCACGGTCGTGGTATACACCGGTAGCCACCCACTGATTAACGCGCTGGCCCATTGGCAGATCTGGATCAATAGTATGTTGACTTACGCGTATTAATTGCCATGCCAGTCGCAGCCCAAACGACGCACCCGGGTGTGAACATTGCCAGTCGCAGGATTCTGCGCCTGGCACTGGGTACTGCACTGTCAATGGGGTTCTCCCAGATTATCGGTTGGCCCATTTCATTTATCGCTGCGGTCTTCACGATGTTCATGCTGGCACTACCCCTGCCTGCACCTACGCTCAAAAGCGGCATCAAGTTTGTACTGGCACTGGTTATTCCGGCCTATGCCGGAATACTTTTGCTGCCTTTGCTGGAGTACGCGCGCTGGGCTGGTATTTTGCTGGTGGTACTGGCTTTGTTTGGCAGTTTTTACTACTCGGCACGCGGTGGTTCGCCAGTCATGGGGATGTTTATGACCATAGGGCTTACCATCGTTGTAACCGTGGGTTCCGTGAGTGCCGATGCCATGTTGCTGATAGTCAACGGTCTCGCTGTCGGTGCCGTGGCCAGGGTCGCTTTTGTTTTTATCGCCCATGCTCTGCTTCCAGATCTGCCAGTGCCGCAAGCTGTCGGTGCAGGTGTAAAGCCACCGCCCAAGCCATCCCCTGGCCCATCAAACTTGACCGCACGCAGAAATGCCCTGCGCTCCCTGGCGGTGGTTTTACCACTGGTGATCATTTTCCTGTTCAGTAGTTCCAGCACTTCTTACGTTGTTATTATGATCAAGGTTGCCAGCATGGGTCAGCAAGCCAACTCGGAAATCAGTCGTGCCATGGGGCGGGAACAACTTGAATCTACACTTTGGGGTGGCATCGGAGCCATTATTGCCTGGCAGGTAATGAGTATCTGGCCTTCTTTACTGATGTTCAGCCTGTTGATCGGTCTGGCCGGCTTGCTGTTTGGGACACGTATCTTCCAGGGATTCGGCATGCATCCGAGGGGCAGCATGTGGTCCTATGCGTTTTTGACCATGATTATCGTCATAACACCGGCTGTAATGGATTCACAAGGAGGCAGTGCCGCTGGTGCAGCGTTTTATACGCGCTTGATGTTGTTCGTTGTAATAGCGATTTACGGCACGGTTTCAGTGGCCGTGTTTGATACCTTTTGGCCGGCCAAATCACGACCATACAAGAGGCAGGAGCTTGCTCCTGGCGACTAATCTTACTGTTATAATCCCACTGGCCCATTTGGCAAAGAAAAATGATGTCTGCATTCAACCTGTCTTCAACCTTAATCCCGTGCAAGGTGTTCAACCGTCTGCTGCTGTTTTTTGCGGCCTCCTGGCTGGCTTTTGCTCCCATCGCTTCTGCCCTGCAAGAGCAACTGGCAGATGCCGAGCCAGCGACACATGATGTTGTTGAAGGCATTGTCTTTAAAGATAACCTTGGCCGGGATACGCCCCGTAGCAGCTTTAGCGGTTTTTTATTGGCGACGGAAAAATTCGACTATGCAGCAGCCGTCCAGTTCATGGATCTGCGCAACCTGCCCAGATCGGTCAGAAAGTACAGTGGTAAAGAGTTGGCCAGGCAATTGGATTTGGTTATCAAACGCGGCATGGCAATCAATGTCGATCTACTGAGCAATAAGCCAAGCGGACATGTAGTAGACGGACTACCGGACTACCGGGATGAACTTGGTCAACTGGAAACGGAAGATGGAGAGCAAACACTTTTCATGCAAAAAGTGCCGGGTCCGGATGGTAACCCCATCTGGAAGATTTCCAACGCCACTATCGCGCTGGTACCTGGTCTTTATAAGTATTTCAGTTACCCGAACTGGGTTGAAAGTATCCGTCTACACGTCCCGCCTGATGCCAGTTTCCTTGGCGTTGAATTATTCAAATGGGTGATTGTACTGGGTGCCACGCTGATATCAGCACCGATCTTCTGGCTGATTGGATTGGTCCTCAGCAGGCTGATCAGCAAACCCGGAGCAGCGTTGCACCAGCCTGTGCGCAGGCTGTTTACCCGGCCTTTGACTATTCTTGCTGTCATGCTCTTAACCATTCAACTATTGAAAGAATTGGGCCTGGGAGCAACAGCACAGAAAATCGTAGAAGCAAAAACCCTGATGACGTTGGTGGTCGTGTGGCTGATATTTTCTCTGATTGACCTGGCGCGCGCAAGAAGAAGGGAAATGTTCCTGGCGCAGGGACGTTCGGATGCACATATTCTGGGCCGGCCGTTATCCAATGCCCTGAAGCTGTTTACGCTGCTTACTGCCACGCTGATCTGGTTGAGTAATTCCGGCGTCAACATCAGTACACTGCTGGCCGGTCTGGGTGTGGGTGGTATCGCACTGGCCCTGGCGCTGCAAAAGCCCATCGAAGACCTGCTGGGCGCTATTTCAATGTACTCACAACAACCCGTCGTCACGGGTGACCTGTGCAAGTATGGCGATATCGTCGGCCGCGTCGAGGAGATCGGTCTGCGCACAACCCGTATCCGTACACTCGCCAATACACTGATTTCCGTACCCAATTGCCTGATGGCCAACGGCGCTATCGAAAACTATTCAGCCAGGGAGTCGATGTTGTACCACCCTGAACTGCCGTTGCGCTACGACACCACGCGGGAGCAAATGGAAACCGTTATTGATGGTATCGGCCAGATGGCCCGTCACCATGACAAAGTAATAGAAAGTTCAGTCAGGGTGCAGTTTACTGAGTTCACCGAAAACGCATTGATCATCAAGGTGCGGGTGTATATAGACGAAACAGATTTCAGCAACTACCTTGCAGTGGTGGGCAAACTGAACATAGGTATCATGGAAGCCGTCCAGGATGCTGGTGCCCATTTTGCTCAAGGGGCGAGAACGATCATGCTGGAACACGGCAATAACGCAGGGAACACGTGAATCTGCAGGCGGGCGTAGCGGAGCTGTTCCCACCTACATATCCTGCGTAATCACCTCATCAATCCGTTCTTCAATGTAGCCGTAAAAGGGGTTGCTGCGTAGCCGCTGCAAT
The DNA here is from genome assembly GCA_003233115.1 of Oceanospirillales bacterium. Lineage (GTDB taxonomy): Bacteria > Pseudomonadota > Gammaproteobacteria > Xanthomonadales > SZUA-36 > SZUA-36. The sequence goes on along the minus strand of QIKV01000220.1, from coordinate 3,808 downwards.
AGCGTAGGCGGCAGGATCAATGCACCACTCTCGCCCAGCATCTGCAAGCGCCCGAGATGCGGGTAACGCGAGTCAAGTTCTGCAGACTCCAGGCCGTACACTTCATCATCCAATGGGAACGGAAGTGCAACGTGCGATAGTGAATAGACGTCTTCAGGCCAGGCATACGCCAGTGTGCGGCCAACGAAATCCGGCTCCCCGGCCGGACGCCTTAGCTCGATCACCCCGGGAGCATTCCCAACCCGGTTGGTGAGGACCGCTACCGCATAGCTTCCGGAACCTCCATTCATTGCACGATCCAGCAGGGCCTTGTGCTTTGGCCGGATATATTCCTTCAGCTCACCCGTGCGGTTGATGTCAAACAGCACCAGTTCACTGTCGTTCTGAGGGAGTTTTTCATACAAAATATCCAGTACCGCTGAAGTGATCACGGTACTGTCAACCAGTGACTGGAACGTCAGTATGGGCGGCATTTGCTGCAATTGGCCGCTCACTGACATGCGTTGAAGCTGCGCGGCGACCGTGGTTGATAATTTATAGCTCTGCAGCCCCGCATTCATCGGGAAAGAATTGTATTTGTGCGGGTCATACTCGGGGAAAATATCCAGCCAGCGGGATTGTGCAAAAAACTCCAGGCGCCCCAGCCAGTAGAACAAGCGCGAAAAACGTGCCAACGAATCAACGGCGATCATCGGCGACAGCAGAATTAAACGGCTTGGTGGCCTGGACCCGCGCTCGGTGATTGAGTCCATTGTGTATTTGAGTGCCAGGCTCGCGCCATTGGAGTAGCCGAGAATATAAAACGGCTGTTCCGGCTTCAGTTGCATGGCTACCTGCCTGGCACCCAGTTTTACCGCCGCGTACCAGTCCTGCCATTGCATCCGGTCCAGTTCAGCCGGTATCGTGCCATGGCCGGGCAAGCGCATATTAAGCACATAAAATCCCCTGGCCTCGAACAGGGCTGCCAAATGGCGCAAGGTATACGGGGAGTCGGTCATGCCGTGCAACAATAGTACGCCGCCCCGGACAACCGGCGGGCGCGTCTGGCTGCTGCGGTTCAGGTTTTGACCGGCTTTTCCCGGATAGGAAGCGTTGCCCTTTCTATAACGACTGAGTCCCGTGCGCTGGTCCAGGGCGGCATGGTTGTCCACCATGGCCTCGAGTTCCTGAAAAACGGCAGCCTCTTTTGCCAGGTACTGGTCAAAAGTGGTAACAGTCTCGCGATCCGCCAAACTGAATTCCGCGTCTATCCTTTCGGTATGCCACCACTCCAGATCCGGGCCGCTGCGGACAGCTATCGCCCGGGCCAGTATCAGGGTCACGGCCACCAGCAGGAACGAAGCAACTACGAAAGCAGTGATGCGCAAGATCAGGCGTAGCGTTTTTCTGAGCACTGGTGTTTGTCCTTCACGGTTATTATTTCTGCCTTGACCTGAAAAAATGAAGACATGCAGGAGGGACGAGGTGGCTCATCGCGCATTCTCAGCAAAAAGACAGGCCGAGAGTGCCATATACACTCTCTGCCTGTCTGTACAACTCACCTTGTGAGGCTCTCATTTCCCGGCTGAGCGATTATGCACGAACACAATCGCGACCAGCGGAACAGGATTCCCCTACAAAGATTTCCGCTTTCTCGATATACGCAGTACCCCGCCGAGTACCAGGAATAAAACACCAGACACTATCACCCAGGGCAGTGGCCCGGCTGTGGTCGGCAAAACTTCCGGTGCCGCTTCCGGCTCTGGTGCGGGTGCTGGCGGAGGCGGTGGTGGCGCTGCTTCTGCGACCTCTGCTACCTTTGCAGGTGGTGGCGACCAAAAGCCAGCGGGAACATAAATATTGACGCTCTGGCGAACCGGGAGGTCTTTAATTGCGACCGGCTTACCATCGATTCTTGTTTCAAAACCAGGGTTGCTGGACTGAGTGCTGGGGCCAAGGCTGCCATCCGCATGCGTGTAGCGCAAATGCGTTCCACCGGCCGTCTGAGCAACAACCTGGGCTTTGAGCCTGGCATAGGTTGTGCCATCACGGTCAACCATCTCCAGACAGGCCTTATCAACAAATTGATAGGCGGCGTAAGCTTCGGGTGTGAATGTAATATCGCTACAGGTCAAATCAGTAGCACTTACATTTGCAGAAATGCCTAAGCCCACAAGGGCGACAAGGCCATACTTCAGGTTCACTTTAGTCATATCATTTCCTCCTCTATGATTCGACCTGACTGGAAAGTAACTCAGCTCTAACAATATATCGTTTCGGTGCATTGCCAACAAAATAAAACGGGTAGCATGTTACCAGCGTTATGGTAGACGCATCGGTGGGCGCCAGAACGCTCACATCCGTGGGGTCAACGATGGTAATCGATGAAACTACAAATTCAGTTTTGCCTTTAAAAGTTAACAATTGCATTCTATCGCCGACTTCGATGTCCTTCAGAACCCTGAAAAAACCATCCCGATGGCCGGCGATGCCCAGGTTACCGGGCAAATCAATCCATCCGGTACCCTTGATACGGCCTGCACCCCGATTGAGGTTGATCTCATCGGTACCGTTGTAGACAGGAACCTTCAGACCAAGCCTGGCGATACTCAGGATGGCCAGTGGTGCGTCATCACGCGCTGCGTTGCCGGCATGGTAGTCGGCAATGCGCTTCTTGTTCCAGAGTGAGTAGTCCGGTTCAGTGGAGTACCTGGTGCCATTACCGGCCACGTGCCCGGTGGCGGCAGATTCCGAAGCCACTGCCTGTTCAAAGGCACGGATATCAGACCAGCTCTGGTAATCGCCCCAACCACGTATGAGAACAAAGCTCACGAGCAGTATTATTCCGAGGGTCAGAAAGCCTGACTCCAGTATATGCAAAGGGGATTTGTGGCTCTTTTTACGCAATGATCAAGTCACCTGCTAAATATTTTGCGGATAAAACACCCCAACAGGCATTCACCCAGACAGCCATCATGTACAGTTTTGGCGGGTTTGGCAACCTGAGGACAGAGCCGTGACACCCATTGCCCACATGGCCAATGCTGAAAATCATTGCAGCGGCAGGTTCTGGGAGGGGCGCTTCAAGTCTCAGGCCTTGCTGGATGAGCGTGCTCTGTGCCGTGCTCTGTGCCGTGCTCTGTGCCGTGCTCTGTGCCGTGCTCTGTGCTTCAATCCAGGATGATGGAATAGCTGGTGCTCCGACCACCGCCGGGATCCTTACGCAGGGCGCCTCGTTCAATCAGGCCCTTGATATCCCGTCCCGCAGTATCTTGCGAACATTGTGCGATTTTTGCCCACTTTGAACTTGTCAGCTTACCTTCGAAATTATCCATTACACGGTTTAAAACTTTTATCTGTCGTTCATTTAGTGGCTCTCTGGCGTAGCGCTCCCAGAAACGCGCTTTTCGAAATGCTTCGTCGAGGTTTTCGTGTGCATGGTCAATTGCACGGCCAAGACAACTCAAAAACCATTCTTGCCAGGAAGTTATGTCAAGTGATGAATTCTGGGCTCTCTCCAGTGTGTTGTAATAATCATCGCGCTCTTCGCGTATTTGGGCTGACATGCTATACGAACGTTGCGAACTGTTTTCACCTTGCGCCAAAACCATGTCAGCTATCGCACGTGCGATTCTTCCGTTGCCGTCCGCAAAAGGGTGAAGTGTTATGAACCATAGATGGGCTAATCCAGCCGCCAGTAGAGGGTCAATTTCATTTGGTTGATGGAACCATTCCAGAAATCGAGCGATTTCATCAGGAATCTGTTGAGCAGGCGGTGCTTCAAAGTGAACACGTTCGCGCCCTACGGGACCTGAGACCACTTGCATCG
>QIKV01000071.1 GCA_003233115.1 Oceanospirillales bacterium | reverse complement strand
AAATACTGTTGGTTGAAGACAATGAAATGAACCGGGACATGCTGTCGCGCAGACTGGTGCGTAAGGATTATGAAGTTGTTATTGCAGTAGATGGCCAGGAGGGAATCAATATGGCAACATCAGAATCACCCGATCTGATTCTAATGGATTTGAGCCTGCCGATCATTGACGGCTGGGAGGCGACTCGTCAGATCAAGGCCAACCCCGCTACGCAATCGATCCCGGTGATTGCGCTCACAGCGCATGCCATGGCAGGCGACGAGCAGAAGGCACTCGAGGCTGGCTGCGATGATTACGACACCAAACCGGTTAATTTCAACCGACTGCTCGAAAAAATCGGGAGTCTCCTGTCCCCCTAACATGCTTATTGGTAGACTTGCTGTGCCAGTACCACGACTTTGTCATTTTCTTCCAGTTGCCAGATGGTGTTACGTGGTGGATTAAGTAATACTTTGCCGTCCAACTGCGCCAGGCACAGGCCCAACGCGATTTCCATTTTTTGCTGGCTCGCGTAGATCAGGTCGTTGAAACAGCAGTCGGTATTGAGCTGTACATAATCTCCGGCTGGACGCAGACTGATTTCTACACCACCGGCGCTGAGTAGCTCGCGATAGATGGGGGCGAGCACTTCCTGTTGGGAGATCTGTGCCAGCTGGGCACTGACCACTTCCGGGCTGACCACGATATCATCCACACTTAGACCAACGAGCAGGGCTCGGTTGTTTTCATCCAGTAGTTCAGCAAGCGTATGTGGCTGTGTTTCCAGGGGTTTGAGAATTTCTGATAAGCGCAGCAGGACGCGCAGGGTGCGGGTGTCGGCATCGACCTTATCGTCGGTTTGGTCGGCGAGCACGACAATGCTCTGGAATGAGCTAATGTCGATGTCGGTATAAGCGCTCTGCATCACGGCATCGCCTTCACGAAAACCCAGCGCCAGGTTTTTGAAGCTGTCCGTTTGGTGGGCGGTGATCTGCTGCTTAGCCTGTTCTGCACCTTTCTCTGACAGGATGATGACCTCGGTGCCGCTCAGGGAATGTGCATCGAGTTCCTGCAGGATATCGTGGAGCATATCGGTCCAGCCGATCAGCAACACATGGCCAGGTACATGTGGCACGGATCCACCTTCCTGATAAATATGCGATGTCGGTAGCTGGTCGGGGCGGGAATAATTAATCGGTAGCTCGAGTGCCAACAGCACCAGTTGCTCATCTTTAGCAAGTTCATACTCGGGTTCCAGGTTCAGTCCGGCAGCATGTCGTACAGCGTTGTCGCGTTTCTCGTGCCAGGCAATACCAATGGGGATAGCGTTTGTCAATCCATAGGCAATTTCGGCCATCGGGCGATCGACACAGCCGGTAATGGATTGCACATAGATGCTGTTACCTGACGGCGCGTAAATCTCGCTGTAGACATCTGCCAGCCCGGGGTTGCGTACTGTCTGTACGATTACCTTGCTGATAATGCGGCTGGAAGAGATGATATGTAATCGTTTCCTGGCCGCAATGCAGGCCAACTCGTAGTTACGTTCCAGGGCAATTTCAGAGGTTAGCACCGGTGGTTCACCGTCCCAGTCCTGGCGAGACGTGAGCAACACGATGGTCTTGATCGTCTCGCTATCATCAGCATCAGTTGCGAGGACAATAACACCTGAGGCTTTAGCGACTGCGACCCGATCGAGTTCGCCGTGATTGCTGGGTGTACCACTGCGCAGAATAATCCGGATATCTTCGTGCTGGATTCCGGCAACACGTAGCTGCTCCTGCATCATGTCGATGTCGCGCGGTGCAAGTACCACAACTTTTACGCCGGGTTGAAGTCGCGCGAGCTGTTTCAGGACAGAGAATATTTTGTTGCTCCATCCCAGTAACAGCACGTGGTTGCGTTCCAGCACCTGTGTATCACCCTTGCGCAGTGCATCGATGCGGCTGCGCATAGTATTATTGATTAACGAGATCAAGACACTGAAGACGACCAGCCCCATCAGGGACAGGAACAGTGAAAACATGACGATCGGGAGGGTGGCTCCATAGGCTTGTGCAAAACCCGGCAGGCGCATAACCTGGTTCAGCGACCACCACAGTGAATCCCAGAAACCGGCATCGACGTCACGTGGGATCGAGCTGATAGCGATATTTTCTTCAGAGAACAGGCTGTCATGCCGATCAGTGTTGCCGTTACCACCAGCGTGAGGAATAGTAGCGACTGGCCGACAAATTTGCGCGCAAAGGCCTTGTCAACCAGGTATCGAATATTTTCCTGAAGCTTCCTGAACATGTTATAGCCTGTGGCTGTTATTCTGGGTTGAGGGTAACATAGATGCTAATAAAACAACGACAGGGTTGGGTAGCAATGGCAATAGTAACGGACATCATCGGTGCGAATGAGGTCGATACACTGGTGGCTTTACTCCAGGAACGAGTACAGCGTTCGCCAGAGGCAGAGGCATATCGGCAATTCGAATCTGCATCGGGTGAATGGCAATCCTGGAGTTGGGCGAAATTTTCCAGCGAAGTTAGTCGCTGGGAACAAGCGTTTCTTAAAGAAGGTTTCGAACAAGGCTATCATGTTGCGCAACTGTCGTGAATGGGCGGCATTTGATATGGCCGCGCATGGATTGGGGTTGGTCGTCGTGCCATTGTATGTGAATGATCGGCCGGACAACCTGGGTCTGGTATTACAGGATGCCGGCGTACGATTGTTGCTCATTGAGCATTCCGGAAACAGGAACACCATTGATGCCTGAATTCAGAACACTGAATTTAGAACAGTTGCTCAAATGGGCAGAAGATAACAAGGACATCATGCGCTTGCGCAGCGACCGCGATCTATTGCCCGGTGGCTACATGGCAGCTCTTTCTCCGGTGCTGGTTGCCTGGCAGGCGAGTGACCTTCAGTCTCAAAGCGGTCATCTCATTCTGCGTAACGTCAACTACGGCGGTAATCCAATGGAGCGTACGACCGTACTACACTCAGTGCGGGTGCCTTTGGACGGGGTCGAGGCTGCCGAGTTGATTTTGGTGCCGCTAGGACGGCGGAGGCATCAAGGCTCGGCTTACCATGTAGAACTTCGATTTATTTTTGCAGCAGCGCGTTGCCCCGAGTTTATCAATCTCGCTGATTCGACAACGGGAACTGATGCGTGTTTTCCGGATTTGATATTGAGTTGGGAGGCATGGCGATCACCGCAACAAAAATTCAGCTTGAAGGCAGGGCTGGATGAAAGCGCATACGCGCTCAGTATGCGTGCTTTTGCCGGCCCGCAATTATTGCTTGAAGACAATATCCGGGGGCGTGAATGGATCAGTTACCGCCTCAACCTGCCAGGAGGAAAGGTTGGTTTGCAGGAATTACTGAAGGTATCGCTGGCCCAGGGCGATGGAGTCGCGCGAAATACGATCCGCCGACTATTACAGCAGGATGATGACACCTGGATGGCCCATGCGCCCACCGCTGAAAGTAAACCGGAAAGTGAGGAGCCTGCCTGGAGAGAACTCCAGACACGACTTGCAGAAACGAAGTCTCCCGAATTTGAGTTGGCTGATTTAGCCGAGACCGAACAGTCCTATCACGTACTCGTACGCTCTTGTGCGACATTAACACGCCATGCGGTGTTGCTAACTGCCTGGCGCTTAGTTGAGCAAGGGTATACTGATGGTTTAAATGTGGACAAGTTGCCGCGTGCGGAACTTGCCCAAATAGAGGGCTGGATGAGTACGATGGCTCACGCTGATCTACGGCAGATTTTTTTAAGTGCACCCGATGCACTACGATTTCTTGTCCGTAATCCGCAAGTGCTTCCGGCAAAAATTCCGGATGAGCTGGATGTTGCCGGTTTGTTAGAACGAAAGGGTGGCAAGCCTCGCGAAATTCACTATGGCCGAAATGCGCACCGTCCGTACGCTGCGAATGGGGGCGTCAAACAGGTGGATTGATTCTCTTTGTCAGAGTCGATTTACGCCATCCGGGCCATAAGGCCGTTTGTTTTTGTGAGAGTATACTGTTTCGCGTGCTTTTCCCCCCTGGCTTTCAATCAGCCCTGCTTTTGCTAACTCATCGGGAATCTTGGCCGGTAGAATTTCCGGGTGCCGAAGAATATATCTTAATGCCAGGGGCGCACTCATAAATATCCCTTTCAGGTTCGTCTTCGCAGCATCTTTCATCCAGTCCTCTGGGTCATGCAAGGTGGGGGGCGGCAATTTTTCGGTCACAACGCCTTCTGTATAGCCCTGATTAATGAGCCTGTGCGCAGTAACCAGCACGGTATAGCGTGACAATGTCGCGCATGACCTGACCAGTGTCTGATAGCTGCTTTGTTCGGCATCCAGATTAAGGCTGGGGTCATCCGGAGCCATTGAAAATTGAGCGCGACTCTGCAGGGTTTGCCACTGTTGCATAATTTGTGCGTTGTCTTCGCTCGGTGGCGCATGAGACAGCCAATCAGCTTCGTTCTGTTGCAATAGATTCGAGAGCGTGTGTCGCGCGACTCCATCACCCAGTGCAAGAGTCACTTTGAGTAGTTCAGTCAGGCCCTGCTTACCACCCGGCAAACAAAACCGGTAGCTGAACCATTCCAGCCCATGCAGCGAATCTTCGAGAAAGCGTTGCGGTCCTGCATAGGCACGCTGACTGAGGCCATAGGCGGCCTCATCCATCGCCGTAATGACATTAAAGTCTTTTTCCGGATTTCTCCACGACTCCCAACTTAGAACCAGATCAGGGATGCGGGCATCTGTGCCCGTTTCAGAACTTGCCAGATTGAGTAACTCAGGTTCCTTCCCGGCTTCAAAAACAAAGCGAAGTTGTACATGAAGCCAGGGCGCAGCCTGCCCGCCCACTGATTTTGGTGGTGGAACCAAAATCAACTCGGCGAATTCTATCGCATCGAGTTGTACGCGTACGGAATGCAGTGTTGTGGTTTTCTCCAGTGGGTTACCACCGTAGTTCAGGTTGCGCAGTATGACGAAAGGATTATCACTTTCGACGTTGCTGGCGCGCCATTCAACCAGCGCGGGCGCCATTGCCGCCATGTATCCGCCCGGGAGGACGTCTCGAAATGTCCTTAGGCGCATGATGCGTGTATTGTCTTCTGCCCAGGATAAAAGCTCGGCAGGAGAGAGGACACGTGTGTCATCTTCAGATTTAATCACCGAGGATTAATTCCCCGCAGCTCGCCTAAAGCGCCTATCATTAACTGGACATTTAAGAGTACTATGTTAAAGTTTCCTGAATAACTGGATCAACATATTGATTTAGAGATGCAGAATACAGTAAAAAAAATAATAAATCTGAGCCTTTTTACTGCTGGAATAATCTGGCTGAGTGCCAGCTGGGCCAGCTCAGGGTCAACGTTGGATACCCCGCCTTACGGTTACCCGATTGAGGATGCTTTCAAAGCCACGGTCGTCGGTACGCCGGAAAGATTCCAGAAAACATTTCCCGAGATTCCCGTAAAGCGTGCCCGCCTGAAAGTTTTCCCTGATCGTAAAGCGCCTGACTTCCTGTGGTATGAGTCAGATATGCGCTATTCCTATGCTTTTCAGAAGAAACCCGCGCCACTGATCTTTATGATTGCCGGTACCGGTGCTTCATACAGTGGCGGTAAAAACAAGGCGCTGGGTGAGGCGTTCTACGATGCCGGTTACCACGTGGTGTCATTGTCGTCGCCCACGTTGCCCAATTTTATGGTGTCTGCTTCAAAGACCGGTGTGACCGGACATACCGTACATGATGCCGAAGATCTCTATCATGTGATGGAGCTGATCTGGGACAAATTCAAGAAGAAAATCGAGGTCACTGATTTTTACGTCACTGGCTATAGCCTGGGGGGCATGAATACGGCCTACGTGACCTGGCTGGATGAACAACGCAAGGTCTTTAATTTTAAACGGGCGTTGATGATTAATCCACCACTCAGGCTATACAACTCCATCTCGATGCTGGATCGTATGCTGGAAAATATTCCCGGGGGTGTTGATAATTTTCCGTTGTTTTACGGCAAGATGGTCAATGCGTTTAGCTCGGTCTATTCCCGTGCCGATCGTTTGGAGTTCGGTGAGGATTTTCTCTTCAAGGTTTTCCAGGAACTGCAGCCCGGTGACGAGGAGCTAGCTTCACTGATTGGTCTGTCGTTCCGTTTTTCATCCGCCCACCTTTCCTTGACGGCCGATATGATGACCGACTATGGCTTTATCAAGCCGAAAAATGTCACGCTGGGCAGGAGCAGCGCACTGGGCGACTATAGCAAAGTGGCCTTCCGGGTGGGTTTTACTGACTACTTCCATAATTTTTTCTATCCCTATTACAACGCCAGGTTGGACAAATCCATCAGTCGGGCAGAAATGATCGAACGTATGAGCCTGGAGGCCATCGAGGACTACCTGCACACCTCTGACAAAATCTACGTCATGCATAACCGTGACGATATCATATTGGAGGAGGGAGAAATTGACTTCTTCCCCCGCGTGTTTGGTAAACGCGCCAAAATTTATCCGCGCGGTGGGCACTGCGGCAACATGGCGTATCCTGACAATGTTCGGCATATGCTCACAGTGTTGGGGAGTCCACCCAAGTGGTAGCAGTTCTGGATCATGGGATGATGAAAGCACGAACAACAAGGCCGCTTGGTGGTTTTCTGGCGCTGGGTTTTGCCCTGTTGCTGGGGGCCTGTAGTACAGCGCCGAAAAAAGTCGGCGAGCCCATTGAGCCACCGATATTTCCCGCCGACCGTGTATTTGGGGAAGGCGTTGCCTACCAATCAGACTCAATCTCGGATCCCCTGGAAGGCCTTAATCGCAGGATCTACCGGTTTAACCATCATTTCGACCGCTACATTTTTCTGCCTGGTGTTTCCGCCTATCAATTCATAACACCGGATCCGCTGGAAAGAGGTCTGCATAATTTCTTCAACAACCTGACGGATGTGACCACCCTGATTAACAGTATTCTGCAGACTAACCTGGACAAGACGGCCAATACCACGGCGCGATTGATGCTCAATACCACGGTTGGACTGCTGGGCTTTTTTGATGTGGCACACGAGGTGCCAAAGTCAGTAGAGGATTTCGGCCAGACGCTGGGTGTCTGGGGGGTGGGAAACGGGCCCTATCTGGTTCTGCCGATACTGGGACCATCCAACCTGCGTGACGGCTCCGGCTACGTAGTCGACTTGGTGGTCAGGAATGAGCTGATCAGGCGTGGCACCGATCTCGAGACATACCAGGAGTTGATACTGAAGACTTTGTGGGCGCTAGATATTCGTGCCAATGTTGCCTTCCGTTATTACGAGACCGGGTCGCCCATGGAATATGAAATGGTGCGTACGCTCTATACGACCAAACGGCAACTGGATATTGAGCGATAGCATCATGATGACGCAAACAACAGCATCGCGATTTCTGATTGCCCTGGCATTTCTGGCTGCGCTTTTTACCTGCCAGTTAGCCGTGTCCGGGGACGTAACGCCAGAAGCCAAAAAGCCACCCATCCGTGTCGGCGTTACCGTCTCGCTCAGCGGGCCATATGATGGTCCTGGCAGCGTCGAGCTGGAAGGGATACAGATGTGGGTACACGACATCAACCAGCGTGGCGCCTTGCTGGGCCGCAAGGTCGAGCTGGTGTACTACGATGATGAGTCGGACCCACTGAGCAGCGCTATGCTGTACGAGCGCCTGATTAACGAAGACAAGGTGGACCTGTTGCTTGGGCCTTACAGTTCCGATATTACCATGGCTGCCAGCAGCGTAGCGGAGAAATACCAGTTCCCCATGGTTGCCACCGGCGCAGCCAGCGACAATATCTGGGCACGCGGATACCAGAATATTTTTGGTGTCGATGACGTGGCTACGCGCTATATGAATCTGCTGATCGAGTCGGCGGCTAATGCAGGTCTGAAAACCATTGCGCTGGTATATGCCGATAGTGAATTTCCACGCAGGGTGGCCGAGGGTGTCAGGGCGCAGGCGGCAGCGCACGGTATGCAGCTTGTTTATGACCAGGAATATGCTCTGGACAGCGCCGACTATGCGAAGCTGGTCTCGGGTATGATGACGGCGCAACCTGAGTTAGTTATTGGCGGCACTTACCTGGATGATTCCATCGCCATTGTCCGTGAGGCCAAGCGCCAAAATTTTTCACCCAAGGCCTTTGCATTTACTGTTGGGCCGGCGTTAAAGGAATTTGTAGCTACCCTGGGGGATGATGCCAACGGCATCCTGGGCGTGGTGGCCTGGATGCGTGGCGCGGCCATGCCGATGGCCATGGATTTTTCTTATCGCTACAAGATCAAATTCGGGGGTAATGCCAGTGTGCAGGCGGCGTTGGGTTATGGCGCTGCCCAGGTGCTGGAGGCGGCCGTGCGTTTGGCCGGTTCGCTGGATAAAGATGCTATCCGGAAACAGCTAAGCGAAATGAAGTTCCAGTCGCTGCTAGGGCGCTACAAGGTCGATGAGACCGGTCGGCAAACCGCCAAGTCGACTTACGTGATGCAGATTCAAACCGGGTTTCGCCTGCTGGTACTGCCAAAAGAGTTGCAAGACTCTAAGATACAGTATCCCTTTACACCCTGGTCTGAACGTTAAAACAGGTTGTCGTTATCATCTATTGGGCAGCTTTCTGACTTAATTATCACTGCTGTTTCGATAACTTCCTCTCCACCAGAAGAGTGGAGTAAAAGCCCCCTCTCCCTTAGGGAGAGGGTTGGGGTGAGGGCATAAATTAAGACAAAGCATTGTTTTATATATCCCCTCATCCTAACCTTCTCCCTGTGGGAGAAGGAATGAAAACCTATTGTGACACCCTCCATAGGGAAAGGGGGATTTTACAAGGTTCAATTACAGAATGGCATGTTCATGGTGCTACTTCCCCTTGTCTTCTCTGGCTTTGTGGTGCTTTTCTTCATATTCAATACAGGCTGACATCCCGTCGCCGCCATTCCGTATGGCGCCAGATGCAACATCGGTGGCCACTAAACCTACAAAAATATAGGGAGCAAAAATCAGAGTGCCAAAGGTTAATGCTGCTGACTTTGCCGGTAACGCCGTGACTGACGGATTATTGAGCGGTCCTTTAATTTTTACCGGTTCGGCCTTCAGAACTATCCGGCTTTTTTTCCTGGGAATGAAAATATAGTCGATCTCTTCCTTGCCGAGGTCAACGGTGCCTTCGCCAGCGATTGTGATGCTCTTTGAATCGATAAAAAAGGCATTGGTAGTTAAAACGCCCTTCCTGATACTATAGTCCGAAATTCCGCAGTTGATTGGCGCGTATTTACTGCCCTTCACGAAATTGAAACTCCAGCCGGCAATATCGACAAACAGTAGATCAACCAGCGAACGGCGCAACCAGCCATTCTGAACTGTCATGTAAATGTCGCCTTCCATGCTGGAAGCCAGATCGTGTGCACTCTTCCCAGTGGCGTTGAGGGACAGTTCGATATCGTAGTCCGCATCTAAAAAATCCTTGCGTTGAAGTTCCTCGCTTAGTTCCGCTCGCCAGGGATTCACGTCCTCGGCCTTAGCCTTTAGAGCCAACGCTGGCACATCTCTGGCGTCAACCTGTAACTCTAGATCCATAGTCCCCTTGGTGTAGATGAAGGTGGCAGGTTTTACAGCGAGGCGACCGGACTTCAGGGCGATGACAAGCTTTGCAGATTGCGCATCCCACTGGTCCTTATCAAAGGATTCAATATCAACGGTGAGGTCAAGGTCGGCCTTTTTCAGCCAATTAAAGGCAGTTGGCTCACGTGAGAAAACCGGAGAATTCTTTTTCTGCCGAGTTTTTCTTTTCTCGGCAGCCTTGTCAACCGGTCTCATAAAGAAAAAATTCTGTGCGGTAACCGCACCGCTGATATAGGGGGTGGTTCTATCAAAATCTCCACGCAGCTTTATATCGGTGGTGGCCTTGCCCAGTATCAGGTTCGCGTCCAGAGCCAGGTCATTATCCACTTGCTTAAATTCAGCCTTGAATTTGACTGGACTTGCATGCGTCCACTGTTGGTCAAACAGGGCACCCAGCAACTGCAGGTCTCTGGCTATCAAATAGCCTTTGAATAGCATTGTCTCCGGGTCTGTAAAATCGTCAAAGCTGCCCTGCAAATTTAGAATCAACGATGCTGGATCTGAACTCTTTACTCGCAGTGAGTCTATGCCCAGGGATCCATTATTGTCTGATATCACCATGCTGCCGGTGACAGGTTTGAGGTCGGGAAGTACCTCCTTGTCTGCAAAAGCCGCAAAGCGATGGCCGTCCAGATTCAGTTTGATATCCAGCTTGACCTTGCTGGTCGAATAGATATCGCCGACATGACCCTCTACCGATAGTACCGGTGAATTACTGTTACCGACAAGAATCTGGAGCGACTTCAAGCCCAGCGTTTTGTCCTTATCATTCAGGCTAGCAGTTGCCGCTATGGGGCCCAGCTGTGGTATATGAAAACCCAGGGCATCAGCAAAGGCCTGACTGCTGTTTGAAACAGCGCTTATAGCAAGATTGGTGTCTTCCAGGCGCCACTTCTTTGCTGCACTGATATATCCCAGGCGGCCTTCGGCCTTTGCCAGCATGATATCCTGTTGGCCGACTGTTAATAAAAAATCGCTGAGAAACAGTTCGTCTTCTGTGCCGGAATAGCGAAAGCTCAGTTCGAGCGGGCCAATGGCAGGAATGGTGTCGTCCAGTTTGAAAAATGTATTAAGAATGGAAGCATCATCAGCATTGGCCCTGACATCAATATGGATACCCTCAAGATCAAATTCAGGGAAAAACACTACACTTTCTATCCAACCGTTTTCAGCAATATTCAGTGGTTCTCCTGCGGGCGTGCCCTGGACAAAGTCGTCCAGGCGGTGCTGGCCCGCTACGGTGTGTAGTCGGCCGCGCGCTTCATATGCAGTTATGGGGAAATCCTGCTCTGCCCACGCGCTCAGGAAGGCGGTATCACGGCCCCTCTGTTCAAGCATAAGGTCAATGCTGTTCAGCGGGTCTTTCTGGTCCCAGTGAGCAAAGTCCATGCGCCCCCTGGCGCCAATAAATGTCTTGTCATCACTGCCGGCCGCCAGTCTGATCTGGTTCAGCTGCAGTGCCTGGGTATCGCCCTCGATACGGAATGCCAGGTCCAGCGGGCCGGACAGGGGCAGTTTTAGTCCGATGCGTTCAGCCATCAGCGAAGTCTGTGTCGCCTTGATGACAGTATTCAGCGCGAAGCCTTTTATAGACTTGCCTGCCACGATAGGAAATTGTGCAATGCTGCCCTTCAGGCTCGCAGTGATACCCTTGTCATCCCTGGCCTGGATGACTATATTTTCAAGTCGCGGAGAGCCGCGCGTTGATTGAAATTTCCCTGTTGCAACAATGGCACCGAACT
>QIKV01000190.1 GCA_003233115.1 Oceanospirillales bacterium | reverse complement strand
GTGGTTCTATGCAACGAAAAAGATCAGAAAAGTGGGCCGATTTCCAACCACCGCAGTAGATTCTTCTCAGGCTGGACAGGCTCCCAGGACGGACTGTCGACGAACGCCCGCAGACCCAAACGCACCCGCAGGGCGTGAACCCCGGCCGCCCCTCTCTTCGCTTCTTCTCTCGGGCGAGCGAGAGAAGGGGCACGCCCACCGCAGGTGGGTGGAAGCTATTGCTCTGGATGCCAAGCGCCCACAAGCGGGTGATCCCGCTGAGTGGTGTCAGCACATAAAAATCCCGTTATCCCGGGCGGAACGCAATGCTTTTTCTGTCATCCCGGGCGCAGACCCGGGATCCATAGCCAGGCGGTGATTTTCACGAGCCTCTTTAACCGGCACAATGGCCGTGACATTGGCGTGGATATCTTGCGGTATGTTGTCACGGTGGCGCCAGCATCGCCGCCTGCATTGCGAGGAGTTCAATCATGCACCGAGCCTTGATTACCGGAGCCAGCCGTCGCATCGGTGCCGTTTTGGCCCACCACCTACACCGCAATTACGATCTGGAATTGCATGCCCGGACTCCGCGTGAAGAAGCCGATATCTTGTACCAGGCGCTGCATACGGTACGCCCCGATAGTGTTTGCTGGCATTATGCCGAGCTGGCCAACGCCGAGGCACGGGCCGGGCTTGCCGATGAGTTGGGTGAAGCCCCTTTGGACTTGGCCGTGTTCAATGCTTCCCATTTCGAGCCCAGCAATATGGGTGCTTCTCCGCAGCAACAGGTTGAGGCTCTGCGACATGTGCTGGAGGTGAATCTGGTCTCAACCTGGGATTTGTGTTTGCGTTTGCGTCCTCGCTTGGCAGACGCCGTGCGTCACAGTGGTGACGCATCCATCGTGGTGATTCTTGACCTGTATGGCAGTCATCCCCTGCCTGGGTACGAGGCATACAGCATCAGTCGTGCTGCCGGAGCGATGCTGGTGCAATCTCTGGCCCAGGCGTTTGGTAAAGAAGGGATCCGCGTCAATGCCGTGGCGCCCGGTACAGTGTTGTGGTCAGAGGGGACGATCCGCGCAGAAAGTGAGACCCAGATCACGGAATCTACAGCACTGGGTCACATGGGGTTACCGGAAGATGTAGCCCATGCTGTCGCCTATCTTGCCACGGCGTGTCATACCACCGGTATCAGCCTGCCCGTGGATGGTGGACGTAGACTCTGATCCGCAATACTGCGACGAGTGTCGCAACTCACATTGTTGCTGAGGCTTGACATCTTCATTAAAAAGTCGTTACATCCAGCAGTCGTCGCGAGGGTTCACCTCAAGAACGAAGGTAGCTTTATGACAGGCTAGATAGAACGGCTTCACGGTCGTTTGCAACAATTTCGAGCGAATTCGAACCAGGCATGTGCACTGTTGCCAGCTTGGGGGAACTCTAACGAGGGGATGAATCATCATGAAACGCAAATTATTGGTAGCCGCGATTGCTTCTGCACTGGTGCTGCCCTTGATCGCCACCACGGCTATGGCTCAGCAAACGGGTCAGACAGCGCCGGCCAAAGCCAAAAAGGAAAAGGTGCAGAAGCTGAAGAAGATCGTTGTCACGGGTTCCCTGATCCCACAGGCGCAGATCGAAACGGCTAGCCCCACCATCACCCTCACCGCAGGTGACATTCAGCGTCAGGGTTTCAGCAGCGTCTACCAGGCCCTGCGGGCTCAGCCACTGGCCACTGGTGCAGTACAGGGTAGTCAGACCACGGCGGGCTTTACCACCGGGGCCTCAACGATCAGCCTGCTGGGTTTGGATCCGAGTTTTACCCTGTACCTGATTGACGGCAAGCCGATGGCAGATTTTCCGTTGTTGTACAACGGCCAGTCCAATTTTGTGGATATTTCCAACATTCCCATGGGCATGATTGATCATATCGACATCGTGCCGGGCAACCAGTCTTCGATCTATGGCTCCAGCGCGATCGCCGGGGTGATCAATATTATCCTCAAGCAGCGTGCTGAAGGGGTCACCCTCGACTACCGGGCCGGTGGATTTTCCGATGGCGGCGGTAACAGCCAACGACTGCAACTTTCCGGTGGCTATAACACCGATCGCTTAAATCTGGTTTATGGTTTGCAGTACAGCAGTCAGCAGCCGATGTGGGGTTTTCAGCGGTCCTTAACCAAGTCCTCCAACAGCAATCCCAATCCCAACGGGCGCTATTCGCCCCGCAATTACCTAGTGTTGCGCTATGGTCAGGGCTATGTAGATCCGACCACGCTGAATGGGCCGAAGCCCTGCTCAGCCATTAGTAACCAGTACGGTGGCACCCTGGGTTACCAGAATCGTCCTGGTTCCGGTTACTACTGTGGCAGCAAACAAAGTGGCGGGTTCAGTACATTAATTAACAAGAGTGATGTCGGTAGCGGTTATTTGCATGCCAACTATCGGCTGAATAGCAATACGCAGTTCTACGGTATGGCCTTGTATACTGTCAGCAGCAAGACCTTCTATGCAGGGCCGTTTTACAACTGGTGGGCGCCTGACAATGGCAACTACATTGTCAATGCCAACACCGGCACTTTCGATTACATCCAGACGACCTTTGCCCCTGAAGAAGCGGGTGGCCTGGCGGCCGGAGCCACCCATCAGATCACCCGTGCCTATTCGGTTTTTGGTGGGGTACGCGGTAACCTGGGCAACAGCAATTGGGCCTATGATGCTTACTATGCCCGCTCCGATAATAAGGTCTACAGCGCCCAGCGCCATGCCCTTACCGCCAAGGTCAATGCTTTCTTCGAGAGCCAGTTTCTGGGCCCACAGCTGGGTACCTACTATGGCTATCAGGTCTACGCTCCGGATTACAGCAAGTTTTACCAGAACTTCACTGCAGCCGACTATAAGAGCTTTACTGGCGCCATTCACAATCGTTCAGAGTCCTATACTCAGAGCGTCAATTTGCAAGTCACCAATACTAACTTGTTTGAACTGCCGGCTGGCCCAGTGGGTTTCGCCGGAGTATTGCAGGCCGGCAACTCCTTCTGGAGTCAGCCTACGGATCCACGCGTAATTGCCGGAGACTTCTGGGGGATGACTGGTACCAGTGGTGCAGGCAAGCGTGATAACTATGCTGTGGCCACTGAGTTCCGGGTGCCGATTTTCAGCCAGTTGACGGCTGATCTCTCGGCACGCTATGACAAATACAAGAACATAGGCGGCTCTTCCGACAATGATGCCACCTACAAGATTGGCTTGGAATACCGGCCGAGCGATACTCTGCTGTTCCGGGCCAATTACTCTACGGCCTTCCGTGCGCCGAGCTTGGGTTATGCCTTTATCGGTCCCAGTGGTTATTATAGCTCCACCACCGATTACTATCGCTGTGAATTGCTGTTCCCCAACACGCCGATTGACCAGTGTCGCTATAGTTCAGTACAGTACAAGGGTACCCAGCTCGGTAACCCAAAGCTGAAGTCGATTACTGCCAAGTCCTGGGGGGCTGGGGTGGTCTGGTCGCCGAATCAGAAGTTTGATCTCAAGGCTGATTTCTATAGTATCCGGATCGCCAATGAGGTCACCTACCAGAGCGTCAGCCTGCTGATGAAGCAAGAAGCAGCCTGCCTGCTTGGTCAATTACCCAGCACTTCGGCCACCTGTCAGGCGGCCTTGTCGCAGGTACAGCGTGGTTCAGCCACCGGGCCGATTCCATACAATCTACTGGGCATCACCGTACATCCGATGAATGTTTCCAATGAGGCGGTACGGGGCATCGTGTCTTCAGCCAACTACCGTTGGAATTGGGGTAAGTACGGCGATTTCAGTGCCGGCTTGCGTTACAACGTGACCATCCAGCACACCTACCAGCAATATGCAGGCGATCCGACCATCAGGTTGCTGCATACTCCGTACTACTCATCGGAATTCAAGACCATTTTGACCGGTAGTATGTCCTGGCAGCTTGGTAATTGGACCACCACCTTGTACGGCATTCGCTACGGCAAGACCCCGAACTACGCGGCGCAAACCTCGCTCCATGGCTACGCCGCTACCAATGGCGGTGCAGTCAAACCCTGGATCCTGTACAACGGCAGTGTGCAGTACAACGTCACCGACAATGCCAAGGTCAGTCTGTTTGTGAATAATATGTTCAACGCGATGCCGCCTAGGGACAAAACCTGGACGGGTTGGCCGTATTACAACAACCAAAATTACAACGTGTTTGGTCGCTCGTACTGGCTCGAATTCAACGTGCGCTTTGGTGGTGGCAGTTAATCGCTGAAACCGGAGCAAGTACCTAAGGGCCGGTCTGTGACCGGCCCTTTTTTTATGCCGAACTTTCTTGTGATAGCGCTTGGTGATGTCACGCTTGTCGTGCCACTCCTGCGGCACAAACACTCCTAGCGGCGTATACCCAGCCCGGTAGTACGGACATGACAAGAGTGGGAGTGGACGCTACAACTAGGCTCGCTATCCCGGGCGCAGACCCGGGATCCACGTCCTGGCGGAAACGTCCGAGCGGGCTTCATATGTACTCCGGGCCGGGTGGATTCCCGCCTGCGCGGGAATGACGAATGGGAGGGTGGCGGCAGTTCGTTTATAGCCGTAGTTCGCGGTGCCCTTGTCTCGCTACCCCGGGTGCACATGCCCCCGTATTGCGCCATACGTAATACATTATATTAATGATCAGGACGTTCCGTTGCGCGGACACTCAAGCGCTCTTCCAGGGCCAGCAAACGCGCGGGTTCAAGGCAATTGAACGTGTAGCCACTCGTAAACTCCAGATGCTGCACATTGCCAAAGCACTGAATGATCTAGCGTCACCGCCAGGAAACCGGCTCAAAGCACTGCGTGGTGAACGGAATGGTCAGTACAGCATCCGTATCAATGACCCATAGCGGCTGTGCTTTCACTGGACAGGCATCGGTGTAGAAGATGTTGAAATGGTTGGTTATCACTGAGTGAGGTGTCCCATCATTAAAAATGGTCTGCGTCCGATTCATCCCGGTGAGATTCTGAGGGAAGAGTTCGTAGAGCCCCTGGGGCTTTCGGCCAATGCTCTGGCACGTCGGCTGGACGTACCGGCAACGCGGTTGCACGAAATCCTCAAGGAGCGCCGCGCTATCACGGCGGACACAGCACTACGACTGGCCCGCTGCTTTGGAACAACCGCCGAGTTCTGGATGGCCTTGCAGGCCGATTATGACCTTAAGCTCACCAGGCAAGTGAAAACGAAGGAGATCAGTACACGGGTTGAACCGCTACCCCAACAGGTCGCCTGAGCAAGCGGCTCGCCTGGGATTCAACGTGAGGTCGTGGTCAAGAGACCGATTATCGTATATTTTGTTTATGTTGATTATTTCGAATATAGTAATGACTACTGGAAGTCATATCTTTGGAAATTAACCATGAACGCCGTCGTTATCCATAATCTCCCATCCGCATTTCCCACCGAACAGGAAGCCCGCTTGGCTGGTGAAAGCGGCCGTCTTTTGGCGGCATGCATTGGCCATGGTGAAGCGCTGTGCCTACGTGTAACCGAAGGAGGTCTAGAAATTGAGGTGCCTATACCAGCACTGCATTTGCTAGTGGATATCTTGAACCAGATGGCTCAGGGCAATACGGTCAGCATTGTGCCGACTCACGCCGAGTTGACAACGCAACAAGCGGCAGACTTTATGAATGTGTCGCGCCCGTTTCTGGTTGGCTTGCTGGAAGGTGGTGAGCTGCCGTTCCGTAAGGTTGGCACGCATCGAAGGGTACTTTTCAAGGATCTGGTGGAGTATCGCAACCGTTCACAGATCCAGCGCAAGCTTGCACTCGATACACTGACCCACGAGGCACAAGAACTGGGTATGGGTTACTGAGGGTGGCCCATTTCGTTGCAGTTTTTGACGCTTGCGTGTTCTACCCTGCGCAGTTGAGAGATTTGCTGTTGCGAGTGGCTCTGTCGAATCTTTTCAAGGCGCGTTGGACGGACCAAATCCATGACGAATGGGTTACCGCGTTGCTGCGCGATAGGCCGGACATTACCCCACAGCGACTGGCTCAAACCAGGTAACTGATGAATGCGGCAGTACCCGACTGCCTGGTGACCGGATATGAACCCTTCATTGAGGCGCTTACCCTACCCGATCCATGTGATCGCCATGTGTTAGCAGCGGCTATCCATTGCCAAGCCGGGGTGATCGTCACCATCAATTTGCATGACTTTCCGGAAAAGGTACTTATGCCCTATGGTATTTCTGCCCAACATCCCGACGAATTCTTATCGCACGTGTTTGACCTGTATCCCGCTGCGGTATGTACAGCGGTGCGGGAAATGCGCAAGAGCTTGATCAAACCACCGAAGTCCGTGCATGAACTATTTGATGACCTGTTGAAGATCGGTTTACTGAACACTGTAAAATTGCTGGAGTCCATGGAAGATTTACTGTAAGCAGTCAATGGCCCGTATCCGATATCGATAGTGGCATCATCAGATGTACCCATGGCAGGTGTCCATGCCCGTTTCCAGGTACCGGTAAGAAAGATGTTGTTTTGTCGAACGAAAACACAAAATAGTACTGCGGGAAATCTTTACTTTGTTCCCGGCATGTGGAGAAAGAACCTACGTGGGTGTGACGGCAATGTGTCGACCTTGCGAATAGACGTATCCGGAGTGATGAAAAAGGCTGCTGACGCCCCAAAAACCTTCACCATTCCGAATGTCGTCCTCCGTGTAGACCAGCCCAGCGTCGTTGTGGAATCCAGCAGTAGAATCGAATACCGCTCAGGTAATATTTTTATAAAGCATTGATTAAATAAACATTATACGCGGTAAGGCGTGAATCTTGCTTAGCTGTTCTGGTTATTTGAGCCTGCGGCAAGCGGTCCCCGATAGGGTGCTTGCCATCCCCGCAGGTCGGTAGTAGGGTCGGGTTTCCGGGTATAAAAACTCCGGCAGCGAGAGAGTCCGCCAGTATGCATTCAAGCACCATGAATGAGCCCGTCGAGCCGCATCACGGCCACAGGGGCGCATGGTGTTTGTCCCACCCCATAGTCCATGTTCACTGCGTCCCGTTCGGCGGACGGCGGAGATTGCGTGTGAGTATTCCCATCCCAAAGGAGCCTTGAAGATGTTTGAAACCCAGCAGCAGGAAGATGTCGAGGCCATGATGCGCGCCAATGTCGAGTTCCGGCGTTTGTACATGCATCACCAGAAACTCGACAGCAAGGTGCATGATGCGGAGCTTGGCGTTTTACCTCTCGATGACGTCACCTTGGTGGAAATGAAGAAGGAAAAGCTTGTTGCTAAGGAACGCTTGCAAAACATGTGGAATACGATAAGAAGTTCGGCACACTAATTTTTTTGAATACGGGGGTATTCGGAATCCCCGCCGGAGCGGGTATCATGCAGGGCGCTGGATTGCGCAAACAGCCGTCGCCAACCATGCGGCGGCTGTGTCATGGGGGACGGTATGATTCACGACTCGATTCTGGAGCTGATCGGCAACACGCCGATGCTTCGGACCCAACATTTGGATACGGCCGGCTGCGAGCTGTTTCTGAAGCTTGAATGCATGAATCCGGGTGGTTCGATCAAAGACCGCATCGGTCTGACCATGATTGAGCGCGCCGAGCAGGCGGGGCATATCCACCCCGGTGATACCTTGGTTGAAGGTACCGCTGGTAACACCGGTATCGGCCTGGCTCTGGTCGCTCGGCAAAAGGGCTACCAGCTGCTGCTGGTGGTGCCGGACAAGATGAGTCGCGAGAAGATCTTCAACCTCAAAGCCATGGGGGCCGAAGTCATCCTGACCCGTTCCGATGTCGCCAAGGGCCATCCTGAGTACTACCAGGATCTGGCCCGGAAAATTGCCGAGGAACGTCCCGATGCCTGGTTTGTCAACCAGTTCGGCAACCCCGACAATCCTGCGGCCCATCAGGAAACCACCGGACCGGAAATTTTTGAGCAGATGGATGGCCGCGTCGATGCGCTCGTCTTCGGTTGCGGCAGCTCCGGCACCATGACCGGGCTGAGCCGGTATTTTCAGAACGTCTCGCCTGCCACCGAACTGATCCTGGCCGATCCGGTCGGTTCCATCCTGGCCGAATACATCAATCAGGGCACACTTTCCGACAAGTCCACAAGTTGGTTGGTCGAGGGGATCGGCGAGGACTTCCTGCCGCCGATCAGTGATTTTTCGCGGGTGAAAAAAGCCTATGCCATTGCCGACAAGGAAAGTTTTTTGACCGCCCGTGAGTTGTTACAAAAAGAAGGCGTGTTCGGCGGCAGTTCCACCGGCACCCTGTTGGCCGCCGCACTGCGCTACTGCCGCGAACAGGATGCTCCCAAGCGGGTGGTCGTGCTGGTTTGTGATACCGGCAATAAATACCTGTCGAAGCTCTACAACGACTACTGGATGCTGGATAACGGTTTTCTCGAACGCCCCCAATATGGCGACCTGCGCGATTTGATCCTGCGTCCCTACAATCAGCGCGATACCGTTGTCATCGGCCCGGACGAGCCACTGGTCATCGCCTATCAGCGCATGAAACTCTACGAAATCTCACAATTGCCGGTGATGGACGGTGATCGCATTGTTGGTATTCTCGATGAGTCCGATGTGCTCATGCATGTGCATACCGACCAGACTCGTTTCCGTGACCCGGTACGCACTGCTATGGTCAGCAAGCTCAAAATCCTTGACCTCAAGCAACCCATTGAGGCATTGATACCGGTGTTCGATCGGGGTTACGTGGCCATCGTTGTCGACGGTGAGCAGTTTCTCGGCCTGATCACCCGCATCGACTTGCTCAATTACCTGCGCCGCCGGGTGCACTGATTTTCCTTTCGGAGTTATTGAATGAACAAGCCCCAGCCACTTGGCCTCGGCACCCGTGCCATCCATGCCGGGCAAAGTCCCGATCCTTCAACCGGCGCGATCATGACGCCGATCTACGCGACCTCAACCTACGTACAGAAGAGCCCCGGCAAGCACCAGGGCTATGAGTATTCGCGCAGCCAGAATCCGACCCGTATGGCCTATGAGCGTTGTGTTGCCGATCTGGAAGGTGGGGTGGCCGGATTTGCTTTTGCCTCCGGCCTGGCTGCGGCCTCGACAGTACTGGATCTGCTTGATTCCGGCAGTCATATCATTGCCATGGACGATCTGTACGGCGGCAGCTATCGGCTGTTCGAGAAGGTGCGCAGGCGCTCGGCCGGGCTCGAGTTCAGCTTCATCGATCTCAATGATCGTAAGGCACTCAAGGCCGCACTAAAACCCAACACTCGCATGATCTGGGCCGAAACCCCCACCAATCCCATGCTCAAGCTGGTGGATCTCAACAAGGTCGCGGCTTTCGCAAAACAACA
>QIKV01000225.1 GCA_003233115.1 Oceanospirillales bacterium | reverse complement strand
CGGTGCTGCCCTGAAAGCCATGGGGGTCGAGGTCAATTATCAATTCACCGTCGAGGGTACGGAAACCATTACCACTGCTGCCGGAACATTTGACACCAAACGCATTGCCGGCAAAGGCAGCACCACCGCCAAAATTCTTTTCAAGAAGATTAAAGTGCAGAGCCAGTCGGTGTTCTGGATTTCGAAGGAAGTGCCGTTTGGCATCGTGCAAAGCGAGAGTACCGATATCATCAACGGAAAAGAACAGCGTTCGAAAACTATTCTGCTGGAGTATGCCAGGTCCGGTGCCGAAACGGCCATTACCGGCGAAGTGCTTAAGTTGCCATTTTGACCCGGTGACAATATTACTCAGTAACCCGGAAGAAGCCCATCCGCTGCAGGATCAGGGTATCGGGCCCGGTCCGGCTACCGCAGGTCATCAAGAGTCACGTTACCGCCCGAGTCCACCAGGAAGGCATAAGCCTCCTTGATGTTCGAGTTGGCTGACTCGGTTGCTACCAGCACTCTCTCACCGTCGGTGCGTATCCGCACCGCGCCGAACACGAGTCGCTCGTGGGCGAAAAAAAATGGTTTTCGATCGCCGGCAGGACGATTTTCGAGTTCGCCGCCACTGTTCCTGCGGTGCCGTTCAGGCCTGATTCCACCCCGGTAGGCGAAGAACGCAGCAAGCTCGGTGACAAACACCAGTGGCTCGGGGCCCCGGGATGCGCGTCCGAGTGCCGCCATCAGATTGGCGCGCGGGTGCACATAGTCTTTCGATGCCCTTTCGTCACCACTTGAAACAACGGATACCACCGGATTGACCTCGTCCAGAAACATCTGCTCGAACTCGTGCGAACCATGATGCGGAACCTTCAGTATCTCCGCACGCAGGGTCAGAGTTGAATCTTGCTCGAGGCGCTCACGGAGGTACTTCTCAGCGTCTGTGTTCAAGTCGCCACCAAGCAGAAAATGCACGTTGCCATGCCGCAACCGAAGAATTACCGACTGCCCATTGATGGTGCGACTGGCGCTTGAGCCGAAGTATCGCAATGCCGACGCACCGTTTACATCTTCGGCGGCGGGACCCAGGACATCAATATCAACAGCGGGACGAAAATCATCGAAAGCGTCGTGATCGCCCGTCGCAAGCCGGCGCACATCGGCTGCCGGGTCAATAAAGCCGGGCATCACATTCACCCAGGCAGTAAACGGGCCGTTCAGGAGCGGCGCAGCGCGAGGATCGTCCCAAAGTTCGGTCGCATAACGGACCTGGCCGACCTTTGCGCTGGCACCGAACATCTCGCTGGCCGGTCGGCTCTTTGACTTGCCATTGACAGTCTTTGAACTGGGCAGTTTGACCAGGCCGTTATGGAAATAACGCAGGACTTTGGTATGGATCCGCTTGCGGGTTCTGGTGTCATGCGCCGCTTCTGCCAGCTTGACCAGGCCACTGAAGTGGTCGGCATCGCCGTGGGTTACCACTAGTGCATCTACATTGAGAGGCTTGCTCGCGGTCGTGCCTGGGAAAATCGAAGCAAGGATTCTTGCGAGGAAGACTTCCTCGCCGCCATCTACGATAATCAGCTTTCTGTCAGGCGTCCTGATCAGTGTTGCATCCCCTTGCTGAACATCGATAAAAGTCACCTCCAGCAGGTTTTTACCAGAGCCTGTCCGCAATTTAAGCGGCACAAATCTGCCCTGCTTTTTCTTCTTCTTGATATAGCCGTCTTGCAGGGCACCCCGGCCGTAATTGTAGATACGTACGTCAACCCTTCCCACCGCCTCATCAGTTACCTGGCTGGGGGTCGGCATCTCGACTTCATCCCCCCAGTAAAGAACTTGAATCAACTTGTTCTTCTCGACTTTATTCTTCCACTTGTCAAACCGGTCACCGTAGACCTTGACCAGATCATGGTCGAGTATCTTCCTTGCCATTTTGTCACTTCCCGTGTTGCAGACTGTGTATGGAAAGTATAGACCAGCAAAAAAATTCGGCTTGCTTCAGTGTTCAGGTCACAATCGCAGGCCCTTTCGGGAAATCCTTTAACCGCCCTGTATTGTGAAATTTGTTAGACTCGTGCATTCAACTCCACACGCACTCAATACGGATTCACACCATGAAATTGATCAGGACACTTGCTCTTATTGCACCGCTGGTGCTGCTCGCCTGCAATCGGGAGGACGCCCCATCCACCGCAGGCCAGATCGTTGGGGTTTCTGAAACTCCAGTAACATCGTCCTCATCGGAAGCCGTGGTTCATCTGAATGAACTATACGAAGAATATTTTGAACGCAACCTGGAACTGAACCCCCTGCGTGCCACTTTCATCGGTGACAACCGCTGGAATGATCGCTTCCCCAATACCCTGGGCCCGCAACACCGCGCAGCGCAAAAAGCGCTGTGGGAAGAGTACCTGAACAAAGTGGGTTCATTCGATGTCTCGGGCCTGGAGGGGCAGGACCGGCTGAACTATGAGATGTTTACCTACAACTTGAATATTGATTTAGAGGGGGCTGAAATACCGACCTACTTAATGCCGATCAACCAGTTCAGAAACCCGGCCAACTTTTTTGTGCAGATGGGCTCCGGCAGCAGCGTACAACCCTTTAACACAGTCCAGGACTACGATAATTTCCTTGGCCGCATGGATGGCTTTGTGGTCATGCTGGAACAGGCCCGGACCAATATGCGCGAGGGCATCGAAAAGGGTTACGTGCAACCGCGCATCCTGATGGAAAAGGTCATCCCGCAACTGGAGTCACAAGTGGTGGAGAATGTTGAAGACAGCGCTTTCTACCGGCCGATCAGAAATATGCCGGAATCCTTCAGTGCCGAGGATCGTAGCCGCCTGACCGATGCCTATGTCGATGCGATCGGCACCAAACTGGTGCCGGCCTATGCGGCCATGCGCGATTTTATCCGCGATGAATATATTCCGGCGGCACGCGACACCGATGGCCTTGAGGGTGTCCCGGGTGGTGATAAAATTTATGCCTACCTGGTGCGCCGCACCACCACCACCGACATGACGCCGGCTGAGATACATGAACTGGGCCTGCGTGAGGTCAAGCGCATCAAGGGTGAAATGCAGTCCGTCATGGACGAGGTGGGCTTTGCAGGTGACCTGCCTGCTTTTTTTGAATTCCTGAACACCGATCCGCAATTCTATTTTGAAAATGGTCAACAATTGATCGATGGTTATAAAGCCCTGAAGGATGGTGTGCGTGAAAAAGTAATGACACTTTTCTACCGTTTCCCGAAGGCCGATTTTGAAATCCGCGCGGTCGAGCCTTTCCGGGAGAAATCAGCAGCCGGCGGGTCGTATATGCGGCCCTCGCCAGATGGCTCACGCCCCGGCGTCTTTTACGCCAACACCTATGACATCAAGGCACGGCCCAAGTGGTCGATGGAGTCCCTGTTCCTGCATGAAGCCATCCCGGGCCATCATTTCCAGGGCGCCCTGACGCTGGAAATCAAAGGGTTGCCGCGTTTTCGCAAGTTTGGTGGGTACACCGCTTACAGTGAAGGCTGGGCGCTGTATGCCGAGTCGCTCGGCAAGGAAATGGGCATGCTTACCGACCCCTACCAATACTTCGGCGCACTGAACGCGGAACTGTGGCGCGCAATCCGCCTGGTGGTAGACACCGGTCTGCACTCCAAAGGCTGGACACGCGAGCAGGTGCTTGAATACATGTATGCCAACTCCCCGACCAAACCGGCGCGGGCCGTGGCCGAGGCTGAGCGTTACATGGCCATCCCCAGCCAGGCGCTGGCTTACAAGGTTGGGCAGCTAAAAATTTCGGAGCTGCGCGCACGTGCGAAAAAAGCGCTGGGCAAGAACTTCAACATCAAGGATTTTCATGCCCAGGTGCTGGATGACGGCCCGGTGCCGCTGAACGTGCTGGAAGCAAAAATTGACCGCTGGATCGCCGACAAAAGCTAAATCGTATCCCAGCGAAACCGCTCGACCGCGAACGCATCGTCGGCCAGGTCTTTTAGCAGCTCATCGTCATTGTTGTCGATGCGGCGGAAGTTCTGCTTCATTCTTATCAGCGCCTCGCGCGTGAACAGGCGCAGAATATCGATTTCCCGTGAAGCCTTGTCGACGCCGTGTGCCTCGATCGACGCCTGCACCCGGCTGAGCGTACAGGCCAGCACAAACAGGTCGATCATGATCTCAGCCAGCCGTTTAGTGGCAAGCTGCTTGGCGACAATGTTCTTGCCGTGCTTACGCAGGATCCGGTCGGCTGCCTGGGCCAGGTAGCGCGTCTCACGCTCAAAAGATTCTGCCTGCGGCTGGATGGCTTCATGCAGGTCCTGCAGCCTGGCTGAACCACCCAGGCCACTGCGCAGTTGCGCGTGCTTGCGCGCATAATCAGAGAGCACGCCAAAACCCTTGATCGGGTCGTGCAGCACGTCCTTCATGGAGGCAGCGAGTTCCGTTAACTGGCAGGCCACATCGTTCATGGCAGTCAATGCTATGAACAGCCGCAGAATCTCATTGGTGCCTTCAAAAATCCGGTTGATACGGGAGTCGCGCACGACACGCTCGTAAGGGTACTCGCGCATGAAGCCATTCCCGCCAGCAATCTGCAAGGCCTCATCGGCAGTGCGCGACAGGCACTCGGTGGCGTAAACCTTCGAGATCGCCGCTTCCACCGCGTATTCCTTGTAGCCGGCATCGATCAAACCGCCGACCATCGTGACCGCCGCTTCGGAGGTGTAACAATCGACAATCATGCGACCAACTTTTTCCTTGATCAGGCCATAACTGGCGATTGGCTGACCAAAGGTTTTGCGCTCATTGGCCTGCCCGGTCGCCAGGCCGATCAGGCGTTTCATACCTCCCACGGAGCCACCACCCAACCCGGTGCGTCCGCTATTGAGTATCTGCATTGCAACCTTGAAGCCTTTACCCACTTCACCCAGCACGTTTTCAGCCGGTACAGTCACATTGTCAAATATGACCGAGGTAGTGGAACTGGCACGCAGGCCCATTTTGTCCTCGTGCGCACCGAAGCTCACCCCCTCCATATCGCGTGTCACGATAAAAGCCGTCATCTTGCCGTGCCCATCTGCCGTGCCGGTGCGTGCAAATACGGTGAAAAAACTGGCGATACCACCATTGGTTATCCACAATTTGTTGCCATTGATCTCCCAGTGATCGCCCTTGCGCACCGCCGTGGTCTTAAGCGCAGCGGCATCTGATCCGGCACCCGGCTCAGTTAAACAAAAAGCAGCAATCATTTCGCCACTGGCAAGTTTTGGCATATAGCGGCTCTTCTGCTCCTCGCTGCCGAACAGCAGCAGGCCGCGCATACCGATCGAGCTGTGTGCTCCGATCGTAACCGCGACGGATGCATCGTAACGGCCAACCTCCTGCAACGTGCGGGAGTAAGCCATATTGCCCAGCGCCATACCGCCGTGGGCTTCGGGGATGATCAAGCCAAACAGGCCAAATTCTTTCAATTCGTCAATGAATTCCGCCGGCATGTCACCCGCGACGTCCCACTGGCGGAAATCTTCAACGTGGGGTTCGAGCAGGTCGTCCAGTGCAGTGGTGATCTCATGGAGCATGTCCTTCTGGTCCGCCGCCAGTGCGGGGAACGGAAATACAACATCCTGCTCAATCTGTCCCATGCATAGGGAACGCATGAAACTGGTGGTCAACTTGTCGGGCATGTCCCTTCTCCTGCGTGCATTGCATCTATGATACGCCTGAAGCGGCACAATTTAGAAATTATAGGTGGCGGTATCTGTCGGGCATTGTTGCCTATCCCGTACTCCAGGCCCGTGGGCGTTTCATTCCTGAAATTTTACATGCCTGCTGAACATAGCCATAAGGGAACAATGTAAACATTAGCTTCTTTGCTTCTTTTTTTTCATATCCAAGTTCAATGGCCATGTTTTTCACAACATGTCGAACATCGGGCGTAATCGAATGCTCGGTATAATAGGCTCTTATGTAATTTAGCACCGGCCAATATTTTTCATCTAACTCAATACCCTCTTCCCGGGCCAATTCATGCGCAATATCCTGATTCCAGTCGTCAGGATTAATCAAATAACCTTCGTCATCTCTGGGTACCTGTATAGTCATTTTTTTTCCATTCTGGTAAACAAGACCGGCGGGGTCCGGCGAGCACGAAAACAATATGTCAGAAGCTGTAAAGTAGCAGAATTATGCGGGTGCAGGAACGGGTATAATAGTAAATCGCCATTCCGGCCGATGTACCAGGGTCGCTTTCCCCGGTTTAATCCGGGAACTCGTACACTGCCGGGGTGGCACTTGCAACCCGCCCCGGTTCAGCATATGTTGGTTTCCCACATTTGCCAGAAAACTTCAGGTGACACCACATGACCCAACAAACCCTGACCGGATCCTGCCTCTGCGGTGCTTTGCACTACCGCGTAGAGGGTGAGCCTTCACGCTTTTATCACTGCCATTGTTCCCGTTGCCGTAAGGCCACCGGAACCGGCCATGCATCGAACCTTTTTGTCAGTGGCGCAAGCCTGCAATGGACCGGTGACACCGCATTGATTGCAAGTTACAAACTGCCGGAAGCCAAACGCTTTGTACGCACCTTTTGCAAGACCTGCGGTGGGCCGTTACCCAAAGAGATTCCAGACATGCAACTGGTGATGATTCCCGCCGGCACACTGGACACCGAACCCAATATTGCACCACAGGCACGTATTTTCCAGGATTCAAAATCTGGCTGGTCCTGCAGTGGTGATGAAATACCCTGTTTTTTGGCCTATCCAGAATAGTTGACCCCCACCAGAGGAAAGATCCATGACGAGAACCGGCAAGATTTTGGGCATTGTGATTGCCACGATGTTTTTCACCACACTACCGTCATGCACCAAGGTTGGCAGCAAAAGCTGGTGTAAGAAAATGGAAGCCAAATCAGCGGCAGACTGGACGCCCAGGGAAGCCAAGGATTACGCTAAACACTGCGTGTTTGACTGAAGCCGGGGTTAAGCTTCCAGCAGGCAGACAAGGTGGCGCTTGTACCAGCCCCAGGTCCAGCAGCGGTATTGTCCTGAAAAAATGCAGCAAATTACTCACTCCTTCAACACCGACACCAACGGTCCGGGTCTTTATGAGATCACCACACCGGTTGTAAACTGGTGCCGACAGCAGGGCATGCAGAGTGCCCTGCTCACCTTGTTTATCCAGCACACCTCGGCATCGCTGACCATCCAGGAAAATGCCGATCCGGACGTGGGTCGTGATCTGCAGGATTTTTTCTCCCGTATCGTGCCCCGGGATGGTCCTTACCGACACACCGCCGAAGGACCCGACGACATGCCCGCGCATATCAAGGCAGCCCTGACACAAACCCAACTAACGATTCCGCTTCACCACGGACAACTCGTCCTGGGAACATGGCAGGGGATATACGTGTTTGAGCACCGGGATCACCGCCACAGGCGCAGCGTGGTAGTGCATTTGTTGGGGGATTGAGGCGATACGTTCAGGGTTGGGCGTCATGGCTTTTCCACAAAAGAGGCCTTGGGCCCTTAACTCCATCACCCCAGGCTTGACCCGGGATCTATGCTAGAATTTTGACTTGCCTGCGAACTCAAGGAGCCCTACGAAATCTCTACCGTCTGCTTCACGCAAAGCACGTAAATAACTATCCCGGACATCACCAACATCACCAATGCTCCGCCCTCCCCACGGCAATCGCTCGAGCTTGAAATGTTTCATAAGCAACAAATCAGCCACCAAACGGGCATGCCGCCCATTTCCATTTGGAAAAGGATGAATCTCAACCAGCCGATGATGAAACCTGACTGCTAGTTCGACGGGGTCAAATGTTCCATTTTCGACCCAATATCGGGCGTTTTCGCAAGCAACCCTTAGCTGTTCCGGAATCTGACGCCAATCGATCCCGATATTCTTGCCGGATGTCCGGTAGTGTCCCGCCCACTTCCAGGTTTGGTCGAACATTTTTCTGTGCAACTCACGAACATAGCTGTCTGTCAGCAAAACCGGGAACCGAGACTTACGTGATCTTAAAGCCCACTCCTGCCCTTGCACGATATTGGATTGTTCCCATTCGTTCAGTTCACCCTGCGTGGAAACATGGTCAGGAATCAATCCTGCCAGTTCATCAGGATCAAGCGGCGTTGCGCCAGGTGCGTGTGCGTCGCCTAACGCCATAATTCCTTGGGCCGGTTGACCAATTGTTGCGCCAACTCTTTTACCTCTTCCTTGCGGCGCAAATCAGACGTCCCCTGACTCTCAAGATTCATGGAGTGAGCAAGGGGAAGAACACGCTCACGCGCCTTTTCCATGGCCCTCTCCTCCAAAATACGCTTTATCGGTCGTCTCGGGACTATGGCGTAGACGAGATCAGCATCAAGTGCATCAGCAACCTTTTGTAGCGTTTGCAGAGAAATGCTTTTGTCCCTCTCACCCTTCTCAAACTGGGCCTCAGCCGGCTGCGACACACCCATACGTGCAGCGAGCACCTCGCCACTCATGCCCAGTGCTTTACGGATTGCCCCAATCCAACCAGACCCTGGCGGGGTCTTTTGGCTGACCGGAAGATCCTGAAAGAAACTTAGCTTGCGATCAAGCTGAGCTACTTGAAGCATATGTGTTTGTTTCGTCATATTAATCAATCCATGATTACTAAATACAAGCTATCTCTTATATTTATAATCTATATTATAAGCTTACTCTTATATTAAGTAAATATTAAAATAAGCTTTATCTTATATTCTTATATGGCGATGATTCAGAGAATCAGGATAGACCAAGAAACAAATTTACGAAATGGGTGATTTCCATTCCGCTTGTAGGATATTTACTAAGTTGCGGCTAATCTTGCTTCTTTCACAGGCAGGTTTTGTTATCCTCAGTACACCTGAACGCTAAGAGGGCTTAATGGACAAAAAAGAGAAAAAGCAACTCAGCGAAAGCGATATCTGCGATCTCTTCATTACACCAGCCATCAAAAGTGCTGGTTGGGACCCCCTGCGGCAAATTCGCAGGGAAGTCACCCTGACACCCGGCCCGGTCATCGTCAGGGGTAATTTATCTTCGCGCAACAAGAAGAAGAAAAAGTTTGCAGATTACGTTTTATATCGGGAACCGGGCGTTCCCATCGCCGTTATCGAAGCCAAAGACAACCAGCATACCGTCAGCCAGGGCATGCAGCAGGCGCTCGGCTATGCGGATATCTTGCAAGTACCCAGTGTATTCAGCTCCAACGGTGATGCCTTCGCCTCCCACAACAAAGTGCCAAGCGACGGCGAAGAGATCGAAACCCAATTCCCGCTGGAATCATTCCCGCATCCCAGCGATATCTGGCAGCGTTACAAATCCTATCGTGGCATGGAAAACCAGGATGAAA
>QIKV01000064.1 GCA_003233115.1 Oceanospirillales bacterium | reverse complement strand
GTAACTTGCCAGTACCAAACTGCACCGGGAATCCGATGGTATGGATACGCACCAGGCGCTGGCCGGATTGGTTGGTACGGTTGAGGCGCGCGACGGTATCGAGGACGCTCTGGATGGAGCCGCTGGCAAAATCATCACCAAAAACATACAGGCTGATGCGTTTGTTTTGCCTACCGAAATGCCGGATAGCCGCTTCAATACCTTCTACGGGGCTGGAGTTGGAAAAAGGAGCCCAGCTCGCCAACCTTTTAATGATCGCCTTGCGGCGGGCCGGGGTATCCGTTATCCACTTACCCGCGTACTGCGAGTACATGTAATCCCCCATGTCATTCATGACCTGGATACCTTTCACCCGTGGATAAATCGCCAGGACTTCGCTGACTTTTTTCAGCACCAGCGCCCAGGCACCCTGGTTCATGGATCCGGATGTATCGATAATGAAGATAATGTATTCGCTGTCCACGGGTATGCCACCAATCGGGCTACTGGCCGGCCGGCGATAGTTCTGCCCGTACAGGCGCCGGACTTCATCGCTTAATTCCTGTTGCGCGCGCGCCATTTGGCTCTCAATCGTAGTCTGAACCTGAAACTCGCTCTTGCTGGACTGAAATTCACCTTGCACCGAAGATAAATCACCCTTGAGGCGGGCAAGTTTTTCGCGCTGCACGGAAAGCTGCTCCTGTCTCTCGGTCAGGTCGCGGTTCAGCACCCTGGTGTCACCCCGGATGGTAAAAAGTTCCTGTTCTAATCTCGCAACCAGGCCGGTCAGGTCGACGGCCAGTTGCTCGATCACCCGTGGCTCGGCGACCTTGACAATTACCAGCAACAGGATGATCGCGCCAAAGCCGCAAGACACGACATCCAGGAAGGAAAGGTTGAAAACATCTACCGCGCGGCGGCCACGGCGGCTCATGGCCAATCCCGGGAAGGTGTCATAAAGGAACCACGGCTGTTGATCGCCAACTGCCAGAACGCAGCCGCTGCCCAGGCATCTCCCTCCATGGGCAACAAAATCGTATTGACGGGAATTTTACCGGCCAACACCTTCACGGCCTGTCGGAAATGTTTGAGCCGCTGCTCTGGTGACACCGTCGTTTTAGTGGGCTTGCTGCGGCCCTGGGTTGGCAGCCCGTCGGTTACCAGGATGATATTGTCCGGCTGTGGCGAGAGTTTCTTCACCGCCGCAAAGGCCTGGTACAAACTGGTGCCTCCCTGTGGGGCAAGCTGCTGCAATGCACTGACCACACCATCCACATCTGCCTGTTTGGAGGCCTGCAGCCATGTTCCGTCCGAGCCGGCAAGAACGGCCTGCGCCGCCGTGTTAAAACTGTAAAGCTGGAAATCTGCACTGGCAGGCAGGTTGCTTACCAGCCAGTTTGCCATGGTCAGCGTTCTTTGCCACTTGGGTGCGGCACGCCGGCTGCCGGCATTCATGTTGCGACGCCGGATGACGTTGACGATGGTCTCGTCGAGCATGCTGGCGGAAGCATCTATAAGTATCAGGACACGCTTGCCGCCTACTTTAAGACCCGTCAGGTACTGACGATCCCCTTGACCTTTGACTTGACGTACTTTTTCGCCGGCCTCACGGTTGGCAGCGACAGCGGCCCCCAGACGCTTTTGCTCACGGTCCAGCGTTTTCAAATCGGTTGTCAGTTGATTGATGTGCGCGCGACTGGCCAGGGTTTCACGGGACATACGCGCGACTTCGATTTGCAGTTCCCGGGTTGTACGGATTACACGCTCCGATTCACCCTGCATTTTGACCCGTTTGCGATCACTAGCCTGTAAACTGTTTTGCGCCACGACCAGGTCGTCCTCGCCGATCAACACTTCGGTTTCGAGCCGCACGGTTTCAGCACGCAGGTCGGCAAAAGTTTCGTTGCGCGCGCTTACCGTGTTGTGGTTGAGGATCAGCACCAGCAATACCACGGCTCCGAAACCGCAGAACATGATGTCGAGAAAGGACAGGGAAAATGGCGTAACAGGGCGGCGCTTCATCGTCAGGGCCTCTTATCTCCTAACTTTTCAGCCGCCGCACCAACCAGCTTTCGGTATAACGTTCGCTGTCCAGCACCAGGCGCTCCTGCACCAGTTGCAACTGGTGCACAAAAAACATCAGCACAATGCTGATCACCAGCGCAATAAAGGTCGAGTTAAAGGCCACTCCGAGGCTCGCGGTCACACCGGTTATATCCCC
Source organism: Oceanospirillales bacterium (assembly GCA_003233115.1). Lineage (GTDB taxonomy): Bacteria > Pseudomonadota > Gammaproteobacteria > Xanthomonadales > SZUA-36 > SZUA-36. The sequence goes on along the minus strand of QIKV01000064.1, from coordinate 7,450 downwards.
TTCGACCGCTCGGTTCGCCTGCCCGAGGGCATCTCCGATACCGCGCACGGTGCCGATAAAACCCACTGACGGGATCGCCCAGGCGATGTAGCGGATTATTGACAGTTCCGATTCCATCCGCTCCCCTTCTGATTCAGCCACATTACGCGCAGCCGTGGATGCGCTCTGGACGTTGCCCGTGGCGCTGAACCGCTCAACTGCAGCCAACAGGGCGCGGGGCAAAAGCCATTCGGATTGCTTGCCGGGTAGCGAACTGATCCGTTCCACGATACCCCGCGTATCTTCTGCGCCGATGGGTAAATTTTCCGGAAGTTTCAACAGGTCATGCTGCAGAAGCCTCTGCTGGTCAAAGATTTCCCGGCCCTTGTAGCCAAGAATAGAGAATGCCCACAACATCAGTATAAAACTGGTTTCCTGCTCGTAGTCCTTGATGACAACGTAAAAAGACCGTTGCTGTACGTAAGCAGAGTTAGCCAGCATGTTTACCGCTTCCTGCTTGAGGAACGCGCTGGCCTGCGGCCTGACCAGGGTGACATAAATACCATGCACGAGGATAAATGCGATCAGTAATGAAAATACCTGGTAGACCAGCTCAGTGGGAAAGTTCTTTTTCATCTGCTACTCCAGGTATTCCTGTTAAATGTCGACCGGGAACGACACGGCACTGTCGGCCCCGATTTTCTCAGTGGGTGTAAAACCGGATTGTTTGCCCGCCGACGCCTGTTTTGACGAAACGGGCTGCACAGGCAGGGTCTTCGGTGGTGTTTGCGCTGCCGCTGCCCGGACTGCTGGAACCTGCACCTGGTTTTCTGTTGCCGCCGGCCCGGTGGCAGGCAGTTGCTGCACAGGTTCTTTGGCAGGTGGCTCAGCCCCGGCCAGCGGTAAAAAAATTATGCTAAACAATAGCGGCCAATACCGCAAAAAGAGGCGCTTCTTCTTACTCATCCGCATATCGTGCAATCCGGAAACCAAGGTCATCACGCCCGGTACGGCTGTAATCCCTGTAACTCAAGCGCAATTCGGTAATGCTGCCGTCACGCCAGCTTGAATCACGCACCACGTGGTGATCACCGCTGGGCGCACCGGTCGGGTCCTTGACCAGTTGGTTGGCCTGGCCGGGGTAAACCGCATAGAAATCATTGACCCATTCTGCCACGTTTCCCCCCAGGTCACGAAATCCCGACGCCGGGGCAGGGAAACTGCCAACCGGTGCCGGGCCCCGGTAGCCGTCGTTATAGCCCGGCACCACGTTGGCCAGCGTATCGGCTATACCGGCATCGGCGAAATTTCCAACCACCGAGGTCGGCGGATAACTGCCGTTCCAGGGGTAACGCGCCGGTGTGGTGCGCCCGGCCAGCCTGGCTGCAAACGCCCACTCAGCCTCGGTCGGCAAGCGGTAACCGGCATTGGGCCTGGACACGGGTATCATCTTGCCATCCTGCTCGCGGTAAGCAAGCGGCAGCTTGTCCTGCTGACTTAGCCAGTTGCTGTAGCGCGCCGCGTCGTCCCAACTGACATTGACCACCGGGTAGTTGTCGCCGTTTAACGAAACGCCTTCCGCACTACCGGAGTTATGCTTTGCGCGAAAACGCCTGAACTCCGCATTGGTCACCTCAAGCGTGGACAGGTAAAACGGCCGGGTGAGCTCAACCAGGCGCTGACTTTCATTGGCACGCCGGCCGGCTTCGCGCCGTGACTCCCCCATCCTGAAACTGCCAGTTGGAACTATCAGGCGCATTTCCTGGCCTGCTGCAGTCTTCAATACCGGCCGCCTGGCCTCGACCTTGAGCTGTTGCGGTGTTGTCAGCGCGACATCCACGTTTTGGCTGGTTCCGCTGATCGGCGTGACCGTCACGTTCCGGGTTACGTAGCCGGGTTTGCTGATGGTCAGCACGTGGCGCCGCGCGCTGAGGCGCAAGCGCTGCGTAGCTGAACCCATTGGCTTGCCATCAAGCAACAGGCTGGCATCTGCCGGCCGCGAACTTACGAACACGGTGCCATATTCAGCCGCCAGTTGCAGGTCCAGTTGCTGTTCGCCATCAGGTGCCAGGGTGATGGTGCGATCAATTTTCCGGTAGCCCGGTTTACTCAGATGTACAAGGTGCGCTGCGCCAGATGTCAACACGATGTTTGCCGGCGTACTGCCATAAAACCTGCCATCGATCGTGACCGCAGCTCCGGGCGGGCGGCTTTGCAATACCAGGCGCCCGTCATTGGGCTGTAGTTCAGTAACCGCAGGCACCATTTTTGCACCCGCCGTCACGGCCAGCACCCGTTGGGCAGTCTTATAGCCGGCGAGTGACAGTTCAACCGTGTGTTCACCCTGCAGTATCTCTACCACAAGCGGTGTCGTGCCCACTACCACGTTATCAACCATCACCTGTGCCTGGCTGGGACGGCTGTCCAATTGTACATCCGCCCAGGCGGGCTGCAGTGTTACCGCAAGCTCCTGCACGGCACCTCGCCCGGTTATTTCCTGCTCATAGCGCAGGGGCAAATAGCGCTCGGTCTCAATCCGTATGCGCCTCAGCCCACGGTCTATCAGGGCGGTATTGTCGGTGTCAACCGCGACCTCAATATCATCGACCAGGACTTTGAACGGCACCTCCGGCTGGAGCTTGAAATGTACCTGGCCTGGCAACTCCTGCAATTGGAAGTCGAATGCCTGCAGTCCGCCGGCCGCTACTTTAATGGTTTCGCTGAGCGGAAAATAACCCTCCTTACTGGCCTGCAGGGTATAGCTGCCCGGCACGACCAGCAGGCGCTGGCCCAGCGACACGGGTGGCGGAAACCCGCGTAACGACAGCTCGTCCGGCTTCGGCGTGACCGTTATAGCCAGCGGGCTTGCAAACAGGACAAACAGGGCAGTAGCCAACAGCAGTCCAAACAAGGAGAAAAGCAGGTACCGCCAACGGTGATTTTTCTTGACAGCCCCTGCGGATGATCGTGTGGCCGCTACAGTCGGCAGCGCTTCAGGAAGTTCATCCACGTCCGGCGGAGCGCCGGCAGGGGGTAGCAGATTTGGTTCGTCGTCGCGATGGCGCAGCCTGACAAAGACCTGGTCTCCCTTGACTTCCCAGTGTAAAAACCACTCGCCCAGTTGTACCAGGTCGCCGGATTTCAACCAGTTTGAAGTCGCTACACGCTCATGGTTGTGGAACAGCTCTACCGAATCATCAACTGGCTGGATATAGGCATGGCCCCGCTCCAGCGCGATATAGGCCAGAATCGCCCCGGCGGGCAAGCCGGGCAATACCACGTCCAGACCGGACCCGCCAATGGCGAGCGGAAAATCCACCTCGTCTTTACGCTTCTCACCGCCAGCGTCCTGAATGAAAAAAACACGACTCAAACTGCTTCCTCACTACGAATATCCAGCGTCGGCTGATCCTGCCCCGGCCGCACGGTCAGGGTGCGGCGTACATCTCTGTACCCGTCCCTGGAACCTACCACGGTATAGGTGCCGGGCCGCAGTTCCAGTTGCCTGGAGGTAAACTTTCCCAGCCGTCCGACGTAGTAGATAACCACATTGGTCAAGCCATCCGATACCAGGGTGACCGGTAGCGGTGTGCGGGCCGTTGCTACCAGCTTACGCAAACGTTTAACCTTGCCGGTCAGGCGGGTTTCCGCAGCCGGGGGTACACCGGCAGATTTGAGCAACTGCTCGGCGTTGGCAAGCGGCTGGGCAGAATAGATGCGGGTCGGGTTATCAAGATAGTAATCCAACTGCTGGTGCAGACGCATTCGGTCCTGCGCACGTGCCAAACCATCCCTTGCGAAACCTGCATTGGGTGCAATCACGAGTACATCCCGGTATAAACCGGCTGCCGCTGACCAATTCTCGCTGCGGGATTTATCGCTGGCTTGCCGGCGCAGTTGCGTTAGCCGCTGTTGCTGATGTGCGAGCTGTAGCTGTTGCTGTGTATCACCCACAATCGCCTCGTTGGGCTTGAGCCTGGCCGCTTCAGCAAGCGCCGTGCCCGCCGCTGTCAGGTTTCCTTCATCCAGTTCCACCAGCGCACGGCTCATCGCGTCCTGAAAATCACGCTCTGTGATAACCCGGGTCAGGCGCAGTAATGCGTCCGCAGCAGGTGCGTAGGCGGCATCCAATTGTACAGCCGAACGCAAGGCAGTCTGTGCAGCAGAGAAATCAGCGGCCCTCTCCGCCTGCTGTGCGGCAGCCATCAATTGCAGCAACCTGGTACGGACCTGCGCACGTGCCAGGCCGGTCTGTGCCGGTTCATTTTCGGGCTCAATAGCCAACGCGGTTTCGAAATACTGTATGGCACCCTCTGTTTCATTGGCAGCCAGCGCCAGGGCACCGGATTCCAGTGCCCCCGCCAGTCGCGTTCCACTTTCCGACTCCAGCAGTTCCAGCCCCTGCAGGGCAGCGGCGTAACGCTCGGCAGCCGCCGTGAACTGCCGCTGCCCGAACATACGGTCACCTTCCGTTGTCTGATAGGCCGCGTTGTTCATCTCCGCTTCGCCCCATTGCATGGCATTGGCAAGTTCAAGTTTTGCCCGAAGCTTAAGGTACGCCTGTAAAGTCTGCTCGGCTTTGCTGCGCTCGGGTGCCGCATCCGCAGTCCCGGACACCGGCGGTACCTGGGCGGCAGTTCCCGCCGGGGCCGGCGCTGGCCCGGCCACCAGGCGCGGCAGCACCAGCACCACGGCCAAGCCCAGTATCAAGACAACAACCAGTGCCAGCCAGAACCAGCCTTGATTACCCCTCCCCCTGGCTGCCGGGTCTGCCAGGGCGCCCGGTGGCCGCAACTCGGGCATGGGATTTCCCGTGCCAGGTTGCTCAGCCGGAACCATGGCTAACCATTCTCTTCGGAAAGTCCGGTTTCCGTTGCATAGATCTGTCTCAGCAGCCCGCGCCACTGGTTGTACTGGGTCTCAGCCGAACCGGTAAGTTCCAGGGTTTTACCTTCTACTTCAACCACCAGGGGCTGCGCTTCTGAGGTGAAGGATAAGCCAAGTTCCTCAATGGCATCACGATTGATCTTGGCCTCGGAGCGTTTGTCCATACCGCTTTTGACCGCGTAAGCACCACCCAGCACCATGGCATTGGTCAATGCATCTGTGCCCGAATTATAGCCATCCGAGGATGCGCCGATGAAGATGGCTCCGACAATAGCTGCCACCCCCAATAAAGTGCGGGTGGTTGCTTGTTTCTGGAGTTTCCGCATGGCCACCGCCTCCGTACTGCGCGCTTTGCGCCACTCCGTATAGGGCTGCTCCATTTCACGGTAAAAATTGTCGTAGTGACCGTTGAGCGTATCAATCATCAATAAATCACGTTCGCGGATAGCCTGTACCCGCTGGTACATCGGGTCGTCGATGCTGGGAAGGCGAACGACGCTGTACTTGCCCTTTTCGCCGCGCTGCAGGTAAGTCGAAAATGCATCGGGTGCAAGATCGGCAGCAAAACGCAGTTCGGCTATCCGGCGGATGGCCGTTATATCACCTGCCTGCAGTGTACCAAGAAATTTTGCCAGGTCATTGGCAATGGAATTGTAGAGCGCCTGGAAAGCATCTTCGTGCTGGGTGATTGACTGGTAAACCGATGCGTCCACTTCTGCCTTGTATGCAGAAGAGAACCATTGGCGTCCGGTCGCATCGCTTGCCGTTATCCGTAGCGCCAACTGCTCGCCATCAGACTCCAGGATAACCCCGGAAACCAGTAACTCACCCCCTTCCATGCCGCGAGGCACCATGCGAACCGCTCCCCAGTAGCCGGTATTCTCCATCGTGGCGCGCAATCTCTCAGGTATATACCGTGCCTCCGCCTTGCGGATATCCATTGACAGCCCGGCAGCTTCCTTGGAGTTCGTCGGCAGTGTACCCGGATCGAACACTTCGACCCACACATCCAGCAGTTGGCTCTCCGGGATTTCGGTGGCCGACTTGTTAACTGGTACCGATCCATTGATGTTGCGCTTCATACCCTGTGTGGCGCAACCGGACAGCAGCGCCAGGGACAGGAATACCAGTAGAGGATAAAAATATTTCGTGATCATTTGCTCAGCGGGTCCCTTGTTTATATTTCCGGTACTCTTCCCAAAGCTTCTTCTTCAACTCAGGGTCAGTTTCTTTTTCGGCCGCTTCACGCAGTTGCCGGGCCACTATGTCATCGTCGCTCCCATCCGGGATATCTTCGGGCTGATCCGCATGATCCTGCTGGTTCCCGGGGCCGCCACCGGGGCCGCCACCACGACTACCGGTCTGCGCCTGGCCACCCACAGTGCCGGTTTCGCCACCAACCGTTTTTCCGGCCTCCCCTGCAGGCGTACCCTGCCCACTGTTACCGCCGCTACCGCTGTCGCCGCTGTCCCCACCCGTGCCACCGCCACCGCCACCGCCAGAATTGTTATTGTTAGGGGTTGCTGCCTTGACCCGCTGCTGCTCCTCCAGCAGCTTTTCATCGTAGTCACTCAAGCCTTGCAGCAACTCTGAATCGAGGGTGGCAACCTTCTCCTCCAGAGTCTGCTCATATTGTGGGGTGTCATCAATGGATTGTGTCATCGGCGGCACGATCACCGGGCAGGGCAGGTCATCCGGAAACGGGGCAGCTGAACGTACCATCGCTGCACAGTCCTCGAATACGCGCCGCTGCAAGCTTGCCACCCAGGCGGCATAATCGGCGGCATCCTGACCGTCAAGCCCATCCGCTTCGCGGCGTTCGCGAAAGTCACTTTCAGCCTTGAGAAAAGCAGCATAATCAAGCCTGAGCTGGGTCACTAACCCGTCAGCCGGCTCGATGGCGGCGGTTGTTAGCAACAAACTCAGCAATGCGCTTGAAAGCCGGACAAACGACATCTCATTTTCCCACTGTTATTTTTATAAGCGGGGCAGACCCGCATGGATCCGCCGCAGGGACCGGTACGCCATACCAGGACGAACGGAAAAATTCAGGGCTTCTAAGCATAGGTATAGTATACAGGCGAATTTGCAGATCCTCAGCGCGCATGCAAGAACCCGATCCGGGTACCATTTATCGCCCGATCACCTTGGCAAAAGAGTGCTGCTCCCTGTTGCAGGGAGCAGCAGTATACTTAGGTTGTTGCCTCTTTTGGATCCGGGCCATATTGATTTTTACCGGATGTACCATCCAGAACCATCAAGACCAGCAACCAGATCACACCGATGACAGGAATAAAAGCAATCAACCACCACCAGCCGGTGCGATCGGTATCATGCAGCCGTCTGATCGTTACCGCAATATCCGGAATTATCATCGCCAGAACGAAGATACCGCTTAACATACCGAGTCCCAAACTCGCATTTACGGTACCAATCATGGCGTCAATATAGCCAAGCACAATAACGATAATGAAATAGAACAAAATGAAGTACCAAAACTCTTTGCGCCTTGCTCTACCCTCAAACACTGCATATTTTTTTAAAGCCTGAAGATACCATTTCATAATTTTTTCCTCACTTTATT
>QIKV01000091.1 GCA_003233115.1 Oceanospirillales bacterium | reverse complement strand
TGAACCAGCGCGCCTCCGTCAAAGATTTCAACTCTTACTAAGTCTGTTGATGGCCCTCTAACTTTCCTTTGCAATGTAGTGATTGAAACTACAAATAGGGATACTCCTTACGGCTATTGCGGTCAGTACCCCTTTTTATAGTATAGAAGTGGTCGTGATATTTAACAAGTGAAGCTCGAGAAGCTTAATTCTACCCGCTACCCGGAGCGGGCTTTGACAATCCCGGTCGCTCCAAATCCTTATGCTATTTGGCTGGGGCGGGTGCAGGAAATGTTTCCCAGCTATGAATGGCAGCTGGTAGCCTTACCCGTGCTGGCGGCTGCGGGATTGTTTATGCTGTTTTTTCTGTGGCGCGAATTTAACACCCGCTGGGAACGTTTTCTGCTGCTGGGCTCTGCGGCTTTGATGGCACTTGCGGTCGGACTGGATTTTATTGAAGGTCTGGCATTCAATCACCCGCTGAACGTAGGCGCGTGGTTTGGCAGCACGTTTAACTTCACCATTTACTCGGTCAAACATTTCTCCAAATCACTGGAGGAGTTCCTCGAAATGGTCGCCATGTCGGTGTTGTTGATGTTGTTCCTGCACCATTTGATCTACTTGTCCGGTCCGCGCCTGACCTTGCATTTTTTTAACGATCCAGCAGAGCCTTAAGCCGGTAAACAAGTTCCAGTGCTGACCTCGGTGTAAGTTCATCCGGTTCTACAGCTTCCAGCTCATCCAGCACCGGACTGTCCGGCTCAAGCTCTGGTTCCGGCTCTGCGTAGGTTGTGAACAGGCCCAGTTGCGGGCCTTCGCTGTTGCCCTGCTCCAGTTTTGACAACTGGTGGCGGGCCTGGCGCAGTACATTCTGGGGGATGCCGGCCAGCGCGGCTACCTGCAGACCGTAGCTCTGGCTGGCCGGGCCGTCATCAACAGAATGCAGAAATATGATGCGTTCACCATGTTCCACCGCTTTGAGATGTACGTTGCTGACCCCTTCAAGCTGCTCCGGCAGGTGCGTTAATTCAAAGTAGTGCGTGGCAAATAGCGTGTATGCCCTGACTTGGCGGGCGAGGTATTCGGCTACCGCCCATGCCAGTGCCAGCCCGTCATAGGTGCTGGTTCCGCGTCCGATTTCATCCATCAGAACCAGTGAGTGCTGGCTGGCACTGTGCAGGATATTGGCCGTTTCGGTCATTTCCACCATGAAGGTGGAGCGTCCCCGGCTCAAGTCATCACCGGCTCCAATGCGGGTGAATATCCTGTCCAGCGGGCCAATGACTGCCTTGGTGGCCGGTACCCAACTGCCGGAGTAGGCCAACAGGCAGATCAGTGCGGTCTGGCGCATATAAGTGGACTTGCCACCCATGTTCGGGCCGGTAATGATCAGCATGCGGCGCTGTGGATTCAGCCGGGTATGGTTGGGCGTAAAGGGCTCGGACTGGACCTGTTCAATGACCGGATGGCGGCCGGCCCGGATATCAATTCCCGCTTGCTCGCTGAGTTCCGGACAGCAGAAATCCAGCGCGATGGCCCGTTCGGCAAATGCGCACAGCACATCCAGTCGCGCGATATTGTTGGCCATTGTCTGCAGCGGCAAAAGCTCTGCCTGGAGATTTTCGAGCAATTGCTCATAACAGTGCAGTTCCCGGGCCAGGGCCCTTTCGCGACTCGACAGCACCTGGTCCTCAAATGCTTTCAGTTCCTCGGTGATATAGCGTTCCGCTGCCTTGAGCGTCTGGCGGCGTTTGTAATGCAGTGGCACCTTATCGGTATGTGCGTGGGTGATCTCAATAAAATAACCGTGCACGCGGTTGTAACCGACCTTGAGCCCGGCAATACCAGATTCCTGCCGTTGGCGCTGCTCGTATTCGAGCAGGAAATCGTTGGCATTTTCTGACAGGGCAAGCAGCTCATCCAGTTCAGCATCGTAGCCTCTGGCGATGACCCCGCCGTTGCGGAGCAGTACGGGGGGTTCATCGACCAGCGCCGCGCGCAGCAGTTCAAGAATTTGCGGCAGGCATTCAATTTTCCGACCGCTTTGCTGCAGCGACTCACGTGCTGAAGACTCCAGGCAGGCCTTGATTTGTGGCAATGCCGCCAGCGCCTGCCGCAATGTGCTCAGGTCGCGCGGACGCGACGAGCTCAGCGCCACCCGCGCGAGAATGCGTTCAACATCACCCACGCTACGGAACTGCTCGCGTAAATCATCATGCACACCGGTTTCAAGCAGGGCGCCGATAGTCCGGTGGCGTTGTTGCAAGCGCTGCCGGTCGCGTATCGGCTCGGCGATCCAGCGCCGCAGCAGGCGCCCACCCATGGGCGTAATTGTTGAATCCATGATGCCGGCCAGCGTATGTTCGCTGCGTCCATCAGGGTGCTGCAGAATTTCGAGGTTGCGGCGGGTGACGGCATCGAGGTGCAGGTGGCTGTGCGGGTTTTCCATTTGAATTGCGCGTAAATGGGGCAGGGCAGTGCGTTGGGTTTCCTGCGCGTACTGGAGCAGAGCACCCGCCGCTGAAATGGCTGCTGGCTCGTCTTCAAGATCAAAGCCGCGCAGATCCCGGGTGCCGAACTGCTCTGTCAGCAGGCCGTGACAGGCATCGGTTTCAAAATGCCAGGGTGCCCGCTTCCTTAAACCACGCTGGCCAGCCAGAAGTTCTGCCCAGTCGGCGTCTTCGGAAATCAACAATTCAGTTGGCAGTAACCGTTCCAACTGGGTTTCCAGGTCGGCCTGAGTGGCTACCAGGCGGGTGACGAAACGACCTGAAGACAGGTCCATCCAGGCCAGTGCCCGGGATCTCCCAACCTGTGCCACGGTTGCCAGCAGGTTTTCCTGGCGACCGGTAAGCAGGGCCTCATCAGTCACGGTCCCCGGTGTCACGATGCGCACCACTTTGCGCTCAACCAGGCCTTTGCCTGCGACCGCTTCACCGACCTGTTCACAGATGGCCGCCGATTCGCCCTTGCGCAGCAGTTTGACCAGGTAACCATCAAGCGCATGATAGGGAATACCGGCCATCGGTATGGGTGCGCCGGCCGATTCACCGCGACTGGTCAGCGTGATGTCCATGAGCCTGGCCGCGCGCCGGGCATCCTCGTAGAACACCTCGTAAAAATCACCCATCCTGAACAGCAGCAGGGTGTCCGGATAATCGGCTTTGATGCGCAGATACTGCTGCATCAGCGGTGTGTGGGAAGCGTGTCTGGAAACGGTTGGGGGAGACATTGCGGAAAGTGTAACGTAGGAACCCCCGGGTGACTACACGCACCCGCAGGGCGGCACTGATCCTACGTTACAGGGTTGACACTACACTAGTCCAATGCGACTTCAATATAGTCCATAACTTCTGTTCGTGTCTTCTGCGTAGCGGCCTGCATTTTATTCAGATCGGCTTCGAGGGAGACCAGGGCGGCCTGTAACACTTTCACCATGCCCATTTCTTTATCAATGTAATATTCTGTTTCTGCAATACAACGCAACGCCTGGTGCGCTTTTTGTGCCTGTTTCTCCGCATCTGGCGAGCGGCCCATTCCGACCCCGGCAGGGCTGCTCCTGTAGGTCATATCCGGCGCTGCAGTCATCAGATCCCGTATGGCCGGCCCGACTTTTCTAGCGGCGTCTTTAAGCTTGACCAGATTCCTGTCAATCACCTGAAACGCATTGGATTTCATATCCTTGACAGCGCCCTTTATTTGCTTGCGTATTTTTTCTTCGGCACTGACGGGCTTCTTTTTCAGGAGCGGTTTAACTTCTGCACTATAAAAAGATTTACCCGCGCTCAAGGCGATATCTGCTGTGGTGCTGACCAGCCCGCTCAACCCCGGCGCCAGGCCGGCGAAATTAAGCGTTTCGAGGACAATCTTTTTGGGTGCGTTGCGCAGAGCTTTGCGGGCACCCTTGTTTTGCCCGAATACCCGGCTGTTGTTACCGTACCAAAGTGCCCGTTTGAAGGATCCCTTAGAGCGGTTACTCGCTTCAATAACCACTTCTGCCCAAACTTTTTCTACATCAACCTTGTTCACAATAACCCTCGCTGGTGTTTTGAATTGGTTGGCAACATTACCATCGGTGACCGAATTTTGTCCATATGCCACGTCTGTTCCCGGCCATCACCCAACGGCAGGGCGCCCGTATTAGCTGATCTTAAGGCTCGGTCTCCGTCGTAGCAGCGGCATGCAGGGCGTGTGTGTGGAAACGGCTGGAGAAGACACCACGGAAAGTGTAACGTAGGAACTCCTGGGTGGCTATATCGTGCCTGTAAAACTTACCGGATAATGATCATTTTGTGAGGCGAACTGGTGGATGATTTTGAAATAGAGGCGGCAGGGTTATTGACCCAACTGGCTGAAAAGCTGACCGCGCGTGGCTGGCGTATGGCCACCGCCGAATCCTGCACCGGCGGATGGATAGCGAAATGCTGTACCGATCTGGCCGGCAGTTCTGCCTGGTTCGACCGTGGCCATATCGTCTACAGCTACAGCGCCAAGGAAGATCTGTTGGGCATTACACATGCTGATTTGGTGAAGTTTGGCGCCGTCAGTGAGGAAATCGCCCGCCAGATGGCCGTCGGGGCCAGGTTGAGGTCGGGCGTTGCGGTGACCGTGGCTGCAACCGGCATTGCCGGACCCGGTGGCGGCCTGCCCGGCAAGCCGGTTGGCCTGGTGCACTTTGCCTGGTGTATTGATGACCAGCCCGTGAGTTGTGATGCCAGCGTATTCCCGGGTGACCGCAATGAAGTCCGACAGAAAACAGTTTTGCATGCACTGGAAGGAATTCTGCTGCGGCTGGAAGCCATTACATGAGGCTTTGGTCCGATGGACTGCAGGGTGGTGGTTCGCATTATCGCTATTTGAGAATGGGGTGTTGCAAACTGCGGTCTGTTGCGGCAACCACGCCGATGTGTGTAGGAAAATGCGGTGTTGGGGCGGGCCGGGCTTAAGACAGTATCAGGCTTGTGTCATAATGCGAACAGCAGCGCCAGGCTAATTTTGATGGTAAATTTCGAAGACAACTTTGATAGCACAAAAATGGAGAGGAGCTAGTGGACGACAACAGAAAACAGGCGCTGACAGCGGCGCTGGCACAGATTGAAAAACAGTTTGGGAAAGGCGCTATCATGCGCATGGGTGATGGCAGCCATGTGCAGGCCATTGAGGTAATTTCTTCGGGATCCCTGGCGCTGGATGTTGCGCTTGGGGTCGGTGGTTTGCCGCGCGGCCGTGTCATCGAGATTTACGGCCCCGAGTCCAGCGGCAAGACCACGTTGACACTGCAGGTGATCGCCGAAGCCCAGAAGGTTGGCGGCACCGCGGCATTTGTTGATGCCGAGCATGCGCTGGATCCGCAATACGCGGGAAACCTCGGTGTTAACGTGGAAGATTTGCTGGTTTCGCAACCCGATACCGGCGAGCAGGCGCTGGAAATCACCGATATGCTGGTGCGCTCCGGTGCCGTGGATATCGTCGTGGTGGATTCCGTTGCCGCGCTGACGCCCAAGGCTGAAATAGAGGGCGAGATGGGCGATCACCATGTTGGTCTGCAGGCCCGTTTGATGTCGCAGGCCCTGCGCAAACTGACCGGCAATATCAACCGCTCCAATTGCATGGTGATATTCATCAACCAGATACGCATGAAGATCGGTGTCATGTTCGGCAGTCCCGAGACCACGACCGGTGGCAATGCACTCAAATTCTATGCCTCAGTGCGCCTCGATATTCGCCGAATCGGTGCGCTCAAAAAAGGTGATGAGGTCATTGGCAACCAGACGCGTGTCAAAGTCGTCAAGAACAAAATAGCACCACCATTCAGACAGGCAGAATTCGAAATACTTTACGGCAAGGGTATCTCCAAGCTCGGCGAGTTGATCAGCCTCGGTGTCGAGCATGGTATCGTCGCCAAAGCCGGCGCCTGGTACAGTTATGGCAATGACCGCATTGGCCAGGGCAAGGAAAATGCCCGTGAATACCTGAAGGACCACCCCGAAGTGGCCACAGAAATTGAAGCGAGGTTGCGCGCCTTGCTGTTGCCGGGGAAAGACACAGCAGGGGCCGAAGCCGTTACGGAGTAATGCGGCATGCATGATAAACGTGTGTGCTGAGGCCGCACATGACCTGAGCAAAGCTGAAGTCCGTGATATCGCGGTGCGCTACCTTGCCCGCCGCGAGTATGGCATTGAGGAACTCAGGCGCAAACTTGTATTGCGCGGTGCAGCGCCTGATGTTGCCGCGCAGGTGGTTTCCGACTGTGCTGAGCAGGGCCTGGTTTCAGATGAGCGCTTTACCGAGATGTATGTGCGCATGCGCATCCGGCGTTTGTTCGGGCCGCTGAAAATCCGTGGAGAACTGCGTCAGCGCGGCATTCCCGACGCGCTGATTGTTGCAGCCCTGCAAGTTGAAGAGGAAACCTGGCCTGAAACAGCGGCCCGGTGGGCCGGCCGGCGTGTTCAGGGTAAACTGGATTTTGCCCAAAAGGCAAAACTCCACCGCAAGCTGATGAATCGGGGTTTCAGTTACGAGCAGGCAAATATCGCCCTGACCCGTCTGCCAGCCATTACTGATTCCGGCAAGTAATTCTGCCTGGCTAATTCTGATTCCTCTGGCCGCCGTGTTTGGGTAAACTTGTCGCCTATGTCCCCTATCAAAACTACCGCTGAGATTCGCCAGGCGTTCCTGGATTTTTTTGCCGCCAGACAACATGAAGTTGTTGCTTCAGGTTCGCTGGTGCCTGCAGACGACCCGACCCTGCTGTTTACCAACGCAGGTATGGTGCAGTTCAAGGATGTGTTCCTGGGTGCGGAGAAGCGTTCGTGTGCACGTGCCACGACCGCGCAGAAATGTGTCCGTGCCGGTGGCAAACACAATGATCTGGACCAGGTTGGCTATACCGCCCGCCATCACACATTTTTTGAAATGCTGGGCAATTTCAGTTTTGGCGACTACTTCAAAGAAGATGCCATACGCTTCGCCTGGAGCCTGTTAACAGAACAGTTCGGGCTGGATAAAGAACGTTTGTGGGTAACGGTTTATCACACAGACGATGAGGCCTATGACCTGTGGCGCAATGACATTGGTCTGTCGGCAGAGCGTGTAATCCGCATCGGCGACAAGCCAGGCGGCGCGCCTTTTGAGAGCGATAATTTCTGGGCCATGGGTGATACCGGCCCCTGTGGCCCGTGTACTGAAATATTTTATGACCACGGTGATGCGTTCGCCGGAGGCCTGCCGGGCTCTGCAGAAGGAGACGGCGACCGCTATGTGGAAATCTGGAACCTGGTATTCATGCAGTTCGACCGTTCTGCACACGGCAGCATGCAGCCGTTGCCGAAGCCTTGTGTCGATACGGGAATGGGCCTTGAAAGGCTCGCCGCCGTTTTGCAGGGAGTGCACAGCAATTACGACACGGATCTTTTTCAGGCCTTGATCAAGGCAGCAGCGCACCTGACCCATACCACCGACCAGTCCAGCAAATCGCTGAATGTTATCGCCGACCACATTCGGGCCTGCGCCTTCCTGATTTCTGATGGCGTGCTGCCATCTAACGAAGGCCGTGGTTATGTTTTGCGACGTATCATTCGCCGCGCGGTGCGCCATGGCTTCAAGCTGGGGCAGAAAGGTCTCTTTTTCGGTGCCATGACCGTACCCCTGGTTGAGCAGATGGGCGCGGCCTATCCGTCATTGGCCGATCGGGAAGCACATATCAGGGCGACACTTGAGGAAGAAGAACGGCGTTTTGCACGCACCCTGGATACGGGTATGGGCCTGTTGCAGGATGTAATGGACAGGGCGGGTTCGGACAACGGCAGAATTGACGGCGAGACTGCTTTTACGCTCTACGATACCTACGGTTTTCCGCTGGATTTGACCCAGGATATTGCGCGTGAAAACAACCTCGGGGTCGATGTCGATGGCTTCAATACTGAAATGGAGAAGCAACGGCAACGGGGCCGCTCGGCAGGGCAGTTCCAGTACAAGGATCAAATCTCAGCTGAAGCCGTCAAGTCGCTTGAGCCCACCCGTTTTACCGGCTATGACGAACTGGAAACCGATGCTGCAATCGTTGCCGGTATACTCGTGGATGGCCAGTTGGCAGGCCAGCTACAGGCAGGCGATAAAGCAGTTGTCGTGTTGGACAAAACGCCATTTTATGCGGAATCCGGTGGCCAGGTCGGTGATACCGGTGTGATCCGTGCCGGGCAGGCGCAATTCGAGGTTGCAGATACCGTCAAGCTCGGCGGTACATTCCATGGGCATGTTGGGCGCCTGGTCAAAGGGCAGCTTAAACCGGGGCAGAAAGTCTCGGCCCATGTTGATGAAGACCGGCGTCAGGCCATCGTCATCCACCATTCTGCCACGCATTTAATGCACCGGGCTTTGCGGGAAATCCTCGGTGAGCACGTCGAGCAAAGGGGTTCACTGGTCGCACCCGACTACACGCGTTTTGATATTTCCCACCCCAGGCAAATCAGCGCAGAAGAAATACAGCAGATTGAGCGCCATGTTAACGACGCGATCCGTGTCAACCCTCCCACGTTGTCGCAAGTCATGAGTTTTGACGCTGCCCTCGAGACCGGCGCAATGGCACTGTTCGGCGAGAAATATGGCGACCAGGTCCGGGTTTTGCGCTTTGGCGAGCTTTCAACCGAACTTTGTGGGGGCACGCATGTAAACCGGGTCGGAGAAATCGGACTATTCAAAATAGTGTCGGAAGCGGCCATTGGGTCCGGTACAAGGCGCATTGTGGCCGTCGCTGGCGAGGCCGCAGTTGAACACATTCAAGCCATGGAAAGGCAACTGCAAGCCGTCGCACAAGCACTAAAAGTAAGTCCGGATGCCACGCCCAGGCGATTGGTACAGGTGCTGGAGCGCAACCATCAGTTGGAAAAAGATATTGCTGTACTCAAGTCCAGTCTTGCCAGTTCCGGGAGTGAAGAATTACTTAATAAAGCTGTAGATATCAATGGAATAAAGGTATTATCTGCTAGAATGGATGAAGTTGATGCAAGCGGTCTTCGCGACAGTATTGACCACTTGAAAGATAGCCTGGGAAGCGCTGTTATCGTACTTTCCAGCGTAGATGGCAATAAAGTCAGAATTGCCGCAGGCGTAAGTAAAGACCTGATTACTCGGATAAAAGCTGGAAGTCTGGTAAACTTTGTTGCAGGTCAGGTTGGCGGCAGGGGTGGTGGACGTCCCGATTTCGCCCAGGCTGGGGGTAGCGATCCGGAAAATCTGGATGCTGCGCTATCCTCCGTGTCGGCCTGGGTTGCTGATCAGATCTAACCCTCAAAGGGGCTTGTTGCCTTTTTTGAGATAAATAATTTAAAGTAAAAAATAGGGATAAGGCACCCAATATGTCTAACACCAAGGGAAGGTATTGAATGTTAATTTTGACAAGAAGGGTAGGGGAAAAACTCATTATTGGGGAGAACGTTACGGTGACTGTACTGGGCGTTAAAGGCAATCAGATACGCATTGGTATCGATGCACCGCCTGAAGTACAGGTGCACCGCGAAGAGATCTTTCAACGTATTCTCGCTGAACGTGAAGAGTTGAAGAAGGCGCAAAGCCACAACTGACCCGCATTACATCTTTACCCGCATGCAACGAACCGGTATGCTTCCGCATCCCGGTTTTTTGCTGTTCCAAATTCGGTTAAAATCAGGTTTACGGAGAGGTGGCCGAGTGGCTGAAGGCGCTCCCCTGCTAAGGGAGTATGGGTCAAAAGCCCATCGAGGGTTCGAA
>QIKV01000176.1 GCA_003233115.1 Oceanospirillales bacterium | reverse complement strand
GGTTTTGGGCTACAATGGCAGGTTCCGCCAGGTGGCAGCCAAATTGCCCTGAGGCTTTATCGGACTGATTTATTCATAATTCATGAGCGATCAACAGAAAATTCTGATGCATGTTTCACTAACCAGGGAAGCGGGAACCAAGGAAGCGGGGACCAGGGAAGCGGGCACTAAACAGCAGGGTGCGGATAAACTTGCGCGCAGCACTGCAAAATTTGACCAGCACGCCCCGCCTCTGCGCAAGCCACCCTGGATAAGGGTCCGTTTGCCCGCAGGCAATGCGGTTGCCGAGCTCAAATCGCGTTTACGTGCTAACCGGCTGGTCACTGTCTGTGAAGAGGCCAGTTGCCCGAATATTCACGAATGCTTCAACCAGGGCACAGCCACCTTTATGATCCTCGGGGATATCTGTACCCGCAGGTGCTCATTTTGTGATGTGGCCCATGGACGGCCCAGACCACCGGATGAAACAGAGCCGGATAACCTGGCCATCACCATCCGCGACATGAAGCTGCGTTATGTTGTGATCACTTCGGTGGATCGGGATGATTTACGCGACGGCGGCGCTGCACATTACGTTCGTTGCCTGGACCGAATCCGTGCGCTGAGCCCGGCGATCAGGTTGGAAATACTGGTACCTGATTTCAGGGGCAAAGGCCGCATGGAGCGGGCCCTGGAGATTCTTGCGACATCACCACCGGATGTGTTCAACCACAACCTGGAGACCGTCAAGCCCCTGTATTCGAATGTCCGGCCGGGGGCTGATTATCAGTGGTCGCTGGAACTTCTAAAACGCTTCAAAGCAAAGCACCCCGATATCCCCACCAAATCGGGTATTATGCTGGGTCTCGGAGAAACCCCTGAGCAGGTGGAGCAGGCGCTAAAAGACCTGCGCGCGCATGCTGTGGATATGGTCACGCTGGGCCAGTATCTCCAGCCCACCCCTCATCATCACCCGGTGGCACGGTTCTGGACACCGGAAGAATTTGCGGAACTTGCCCGACTTGGGTATGGACTTGGTTTTACCCAGGTAGCTTCAGGGCCGCTGGTGCGGTCGTCCTACCACGCGGACCTGATGGCCGGGGAATCCGGGCTGCTTAATATGAGCGGATCGCCGGCCCAGGCACACGATGGTGTAGACTAAACTTCCGGCCTTTGCACAATTTGCCAGCGTACAGCCTAATTGCCTTCCGCGACTGATAGGAAGGCAACTGTTCGCCGGATTTGTGGTCAGTTAGTGAGCCAAACTGGTTTTAATAGACGTAATTTGAGATTGGAGTAGCAGGTTTGAGAGCGATCAAATTTTTAACAGTATTGATTATCAGTACAACGCTATGGGCAGCAAGCCTATGGGCGACCACCGAATCAACCCAGCAAATACTGTTCAAGCCCAGCCTGGAGCAGCGCCTGCGCAGCAACCTGGTCACCAAATTCCTGGCCAACTGGCATTACAAGGAAACGCCGCTTGATGATGCGCTTTCAGTAAAAATATTTGACCGCTATCTTGATTTACTTGATCCGAACTTCAGCTTTTTCCTCGCCTCTGACATAGCGGCTTTCCAGCCTTATCGCCTGCAATTGGACGAGGCGCTGCAGCACGCTAACCCGGCGCCGGCTTATGACATGTTCAATGTATATGTCAGCCGGGTACATGAACGCGTCAAATATGCCCGCGAACTCCTCAAGCAACCGATGGACTTCACCATCGATGAAAACTATGACTGGGACCGCAGCGAAATCAAATGGGCAAAATCAGAAAAGGAACTCAACGAATTCTGGCGTCGCCGGGTAAAAAATGATTTCCTGCGCCTGCGCCTGACGGGTAAAGAAGATGCAGCCATCATCAAAACGCTGGATGATCGCTACCACAACCTGGATCGGCGTATCTCCGAACTGAATTCGGATGATATTTTCCAGTTCTTCATGAACGCGTATGCGCAATCGATCGAGCCACATACGGCTTACATGTCACCACGCAACTCAGAGAACTTTGAGATTTCAATGCGCTTGTCCCTGGAAGGCATTGGCGCTTTGCTGGGGCGTGAAAATGAGTACACCAGTATCGCCAGGGTTGTGCCGGGCGGACCGGCTGACAAGGACGGCCGCCTTAAAGCCGGCCACCGTATTATCGCAGTCGGTCAGGGCCGTGAAGGCAAGATGGTGGATGTCATCGGCTGGCGGGTTGATGATGTTGTTGACCTGATCCGCGGCCCCAAACACACGGTCGTGCGGCTTGAGGTGTTTGCCGAAGATACCGGTCCTGACGGCCCGGTCTCAATCATTGATATCGTTCGGGATGAAGTCAAACTGGAAGAACAGGCCGCCAAAAGCCGGATCATAGAAATTCCGGGCAAAGGCGACACAACCGTCAAGGTCGGCGTCATCGACCTGCCGGTGTTTTACCTGGATTTTAACGGCCGGGCAAAGAACTTGCCGGACTACCGTTCCAGCACCCGCGATGTCAGGAAGCTGATCAAAGATATGAAGGCTAAGGGCATACAGGGCCTGGTGGTTGACCTGCGTAATAACGGCGGCGGTTCATTACTTGAAGCCACGACACTCACCGGCTTGTTCATCGACGAAGGTCCGGTCGTGCAGGTTCGTAATTCAAGTGGCCGTATCAGCACCGAGGAAGATACCGACCCCGGTATGGCCTGGGACGGCCCGATGGCGGTTCTGGTTAACCGTTACAGTGCCTCCGCTTCAGAAATTTTTGCCGCTGCAATACAGGACTATGGCCGGGGGCTGATCATCGGTGAAACTACTTTTGGCAAGGGCACGGTACAAAATCTGGTGGATCTTGACGATTATGCACCGACCGGCGAGTCTGGCAAAATGGGCCAATTGAAGATCACCATGGCACAGTTCTTCCGTATCACCGGAGGTTCAACCCAGAACCGGGGCGTAGAGCCTGATATCCGGTTCCCGTCCGCTGGCGACCCCGAGGACTATGGCGAGCGCTCACTCGCTAACGCCTTACCCTGGACCAGCATTAATCCGGCTGATTACAAGTCTGAAGGTGACCTGAACAAGATGGTGGCAGTGACAGATTTTCGTTATGAGAAAAGAATTGCCCACAATCAGGAGTTCCGCTGGCTGCTGAGCGATGTCGAGGAATTCAATCGCAACAAGGATAAAAAAGAGATTTCGTTACTTGAGTCGGTACGCCGTGAAGAGATGGAAAAGAACAAAGCCAAACGCGAGGCCCGTAAGGCCGCCCGCGAAAACAATGGTCCGCTGCTGGAAGATTCAGATGCGCTCGCCGTTGCCGGTGAACTGACCGAGGCCACCGCTGATGATGAAGACGAAGCCGGGGCAAAGCAAGACGAGGATGATGACCGGCCCGATCTGCTACTGCGCGAATCAGCTCGCATCGTTAGTGATATGATCGAACTTGACGGCGACATTCCGGCACTGGTCAGGCAGTTCTCCCTGATCAGTAAGAACCACGCTGCCGGTAGCCTGAATTAGTCTTTCAGTTCGTTTTTCATGCGCTCGTATTCATGCTTGTCAATCTCGCCGCGTGCGTATCGTTTTTTGAGGATCTCCAATGCACCTTCTGTCGGTGTACCAGACCGGCCGGATGTGCTGTTGGCTATCAGTTTAAATAACAGCACCACGACCACAATGACTGCGATCCAGAAGGTCCACATTCCTAAACCCATGCCTGTACCCATATAAGCGCTCCAGCCGCTATGCATGTCACCCATCACAGCGGCGTTTAAGTTTTTCCGTCGGTGGAAGTTTCCTGGTGATCTCCTTCGCCCGCTGGAGCTTCCTGGCCAGCAGGGGCTTCCTGGTGTGAGTCTTCGTCCGTAGAGGCATTATCGTGATCATCGACGCCTGCGGCGGAATCGTCGTGCCCTGTGCTACCTGCTGTCATCTTCAGGTATTCATCGGCAGATATTTTATTCAACTGGTTAATGAACGCAACCAGGGCCCAGATTTCTTCATCGGAGTGCGATGGACCCCATGCAGGCATGCCGGTTAATTTGATACCGCTTTTAATTACCCAGAAATCTTCCTTGTCATCGCGGTCGCTAGCGGCAGATTTATAAAATACCGGTGGCTGTGGATAAAGACCTGTATACAATTCGTTATTTTCTACGCCAGGGGCCAGATGGCAACTCGAGCACATTTCCTCATAGTTGATGGCACCTGCGGCGATACGCGTTGCATTTCTCAGGTTATCCGGCACTACAACATTTTCTGCACGCACTTTGATTGAACGGTCCCTGAGAATTTCGAGTAACTCGCTTGTTACCGCCCAGTGTTTGTCGTTTGCGCCGATGTCGTACACGCCAAACCAGACATATAGCGAGGCGCTGATCAGTAAGGTAAGAAGAATAAGAGTGATTTTTTTCATGCTTTATCCTGCCGCTGGGAAAGAGGGGGAGACAAGGCGCTATATTGCCAGAAATCCACGCACATTGCAGTGTAAAAAAACACTGTATTCCCAATAGATACTACAGCCAGGAGTCAATCAGAGGTTCTCCAGTTCCTCCTCGTATTTCTTGTACAGTTTGTAGTTGTTGGCGATCGCCCCGGGCCCGTCGCCCTGCTGGATTTTAGCGATCCGTAGCTGCTCCTTGATCCACAGGTGTTCGGCCCAGTTGCCACCGCCGGTTTTGACTATTTCCATCTCTGCATTGTTGGCGCTCACGGCGGTGCCAATTCCGTTGTACAAGTTTGCCAGGTCGGCCATTGATGGTGCCTCACCGGCTTTGTCCCTGGTCTCCATTTTATCGGAAAGCTTCTGTGCTTTTGCCGCATAGTCGGCGTATAAGGCACGGGTTTTTTTCAATACCTTGACATAATCCTTAACCTGGGACTCGCTCAATTTTCCGTCAGCCGGCGGGTCGTAAACATCCGCTCCCGCCTCGTCCATTAACTTGCCCTGGCGTTCAATAGCACCCAGCACGCCTGATCCGGTAGCGGACCGGGAGCTTGTGTTGTCGCCGGAGAAAGTACCGCGCGGCACAGAGTTGCCGGTGGCACCGACACCCACAATGCCTCCCACAATGAAGTTGAGAACAATAATAACGACCAGCGAAGCGATAAAATGAGCAACGCGCTTTTCATCTGGTACATGCAATGCCAGTGGCATGATTTTATACAGGAACACCAGTGATATGATACCGCCGGCCAGTGAGACCAGGAAACCGATGTAGGGAATCGCTGCGCCCACGATACCGGCAATCCATGCAGGAATCGCGGCCAGGCTAACGGCGGCAAATGCACGGGCGAAGTTGCTGTTGCCTTTGAACGTGCCGGCCAGGAAGTTAAATGTAAAAACAGCAATGGCGAAACCCAGGCAGGCGAGTATCAGGCCCCAGAAAATCGCAGCGAAGAAATTGCTGTAGTAGCCGTAATAGTCGAAGCCGCCAATGATCCGCGAAAGAATCACACTGAGTATGACATTGGCGAGAATCAGTGGTCCGGTGAGGAGCACGGTGGTCTTCTGCCAGCCAGGATTTTCCGCCAGGTAGTTCTTCCAGGTTGTTTCGTAATCCAGAAGCCCGCCTCTGGTCAGTGACAGTGTTTTTGAGAAATCATATTGCATGGTTTTCTCCCTCTGAGGTTTGTGCCTTTAGCCGTTCATGGCCAGTTCTATACTTTCTAGTTTAGACGATAGCGGGGAGAAACGGGGTAAGAAAACCATTTTCATGTATCACAGTTCATTGGTATCAGACAGATGCTGGCAGGCGTCTACCGCCAGGAGGGAGACCGATATCGCACGGCCGATCTTTTGTGGTCTACACTATCTGCCGGCCCAGCACTCGGCAACTGTTTTCGTCGGCCCACCTGACAGTGTCTTCTTGCCGGTGTGATCCATACGCAGGCGCTTACATGGGTCCGCTGCCTGCCCTCCTTTCGGTATGGCTACAACTCTGAAACCCTGCCCCGCATTCAGCTTAGTGATAACCAGCTTACTGTAGTTGTCCGGGGTCGATTTACAGGTATTGTCAAAACTATATTGTCCGGTTCGGCTGTAAATGCGCTCTTCACAAGCCGCAGCCGTGAGGATTGCTTCTATCGCGGCAGTGCGGTTTGAGCGGAGCACAAATGCCCGATAAGCCGGTAACGCCAGGGACACCAGGATGGCGACCACCGCCACGGTAATCATTAGTTCCACTAAGGTAAACCCTTTAGCTTTGCGCATCACAACCCCTTTAGCTTTCCGCATCACAACCCCTTTAGCTTTCCATTCCCGGGATACGCGTAATAATCTCCAGTTGAATGACAGCTCCCTGACCCTGCTGCTGTTCATCCCCACTGAAAATAACCCGGACTCTAAGGCCTGGCTTGAGGCCATCCATGCCGACAAATTCACCGTCATAGGTAATTTTCAGGTTTTCTAAATCTACCCGGTAAACCTGCTGATTTACTGTCAGGCTTTTCCCCTTCACAGAATACCCATTCAGTGTGCCAGTTACATTGGCGGCAAAACTGCTGATGGACTGGAGCAACAAGAGCAGCAGTGCAGCGTTGATAATTATCTTTTTCATACTATTCACCTTGACATAATCAGGACCTTGACATAATCAGGTCTACTTTGATTGTTTCCAGCTTTGGCGGCCACAGGACAATGGTTGAGCTGCGGTTGTCACCATGGTTATGCTGCCATTGGTCTGGGTTGTGTAAGTATACGCTCTCGCGCCATTACTGCCGCATCCTCTGAGCGAATTGGGGGATGGTGGGAATACCGGAAGTACCGCTACCGTGCCGCCGCTTAAATCAACCGGTCGGTCATCAAACAGGAAGGCGGGCAAATTTGGAATACTCAAAGATCCGAGGCCAATAGGGTTAGTGGGGTCCGGTTCAGCCGATGGATTCAGAGGATCACCCACCAGCAGGCTGTCGCTAATATTCACGATATTGTTCCCATCGATATCAAATACCGGGAATCGTGGTGCCGTACCTGTGGTTGAATCAATTGCCATCAACCAGCCACGACCACCGGCAGAACAAACATCATTTTGCGGTATTAACGTAACAAAGAATGCCAGATCATCACGCAGTACGATTTCCCGGATAAGCCGCTCACCGCCCTCCGGCAGATCAATAACCCAACCACGATCTTTGGGAAGCCCCTGTGTGTCAAACCAGACGGGCGAACTGGAGCGGGTATTGTCGATGATCCGGGAACCCGACGCGGTGTCAACGGTGACCACCTGGTTTTTCAGTTGGGTGGAACGATTGAACCCATTCGCACCGTAACTGTTCCTGGATACCGGTGAAGAAACGCCGTTATAGTAACCGTCCCGATCCCAGATTGCATAGACCGACTGGGTGGGAACGCCAGTCACGGTATCGTCTGCAAGTTCCAGATAACGACCGGTACCGAACAGAACCAACACACCATTGGTGATCCCCATCGGATGGCGCTTGACCGCCGGGCGAGTGGTAATTGACTGTGGCGTTCCATCAGGTGCAGTAGCGGTAAATAGTGGCGCTCCACCAAATGCGACAGCCCAGTTGCTGCTGGAACTGCTGGTAACATCGATTTTCCACAGTTTGCCGTTCAAGTCACCCACATAGATAAAGTCGGCCTTGAAATCTCCATCCACATCAGTGACCGCAGGTTCAGCCAGGCCGTGCGCGCCAGGCACCGGGATTTTTACGAAATCTGTGGAAGCAAATCCACCTACTCCATCTTCAATATAAACAACATAAATAAACGAATCTCCGGTTGTTGAAGGGTTCGAGTCTGCTTCGGTATTGTTATAACCGCTGGTAAAAATAGCCGCCCACTTGCCATTCTGCATTTTCTTGATTTGCGGTTTGCCGTAGTAATAACCGAGATCAGAATCGTTAGCATCGGTGAATTCCCAGAGTACATTGCTGCCGGTAAACCCTGCCGGATTGGTAATATCCAGGGCATAAACCGCCTGCCCGCCGCTGCGCAATCCAGCGACCAATACGGATTTCCAGGCACTGTTAATATAGACATCGCCAAAACTTGGAGAACCGTCAACGTAAAACTCATGGCTATAGGTTGGATTGGTCAACAGGTTGAGTTTCGGAATCACATCGTTGGGGATATAGGCGAATAATTCCGCCCCGGAATTCTCCGCGAAAGCATGCAGCATGCCATCGTTTCCACCCACATAAACGGCCGCCTGACGAGATTTATTGGCATTGAAAAAGCCTGTGTAGTTATCAAACGGATAGAAAAATGGTGGTACGCCCACAAATCCAGGATCAGAGTGGGTCAGATCGCCTAACTTAAAATTACGTGGACGGAAATCGGATGCGGTGACACCTTCCTTACTGCTGTCACCCCGAATATACAGGAGGCGGTCCTGGCCGCGGTTGTCCACCGAACCCGTCTGTGGGTTAATATCGAGAGCGGCTTTCTGGGCGCTGTTCAGCGTTGCCCAACTGAAGGTTGTGCCGCTGTTGCCGTTCAAGGTAAAAATCTTGCGGCTGGCTGCTGATCTTGCTTTGAGAATGCCGCCAGCTTCCCATGCGACGCCGCCGAGCTTGCCGGAAATCGAGTTAACATTCAGCGCCAGAAGTTCACCATGCCAATCGGAAGCATCGAATTTGGCCTGGAATATTTTGGAATTGGAACTGATTGATCCACCATTGGCCGAGCCCGAAGCTGCGCTGCCAATCCGGTCACTAATATTGGAAATGGCGTCTCTCAGTCCATCAATCAACTGCTCCGGTCGTTTGGCAGATATGTATTTGCCCTTGCTGTTCCAGGCGGTATGCCAGAGGTCATCGACGCGCTTCTCATTTTCACCTGAACCCGGGGTGTACCAGAGGTCACTACTGGTCAAAGCCGGGTTTGGCCAGCCATTGCCATCGGTGTCACGTAAGTTACCTGTCACGCCAAAACCAATGGTGAAGGTCACCATGTGCTGACGGCTGGCAGAATCGAATGGGTCAGTTGGTACAATGTTGGCAAACGACGAAGAGAGGTCCGTATCGTAGTATTTTTTGGCGACATCGGCGAGGGTGACAGATCTTGAGTTTATGACTGCACCGTCACCATCAACATCAGAAGTGACATTGTATGGGTTGCCGCCATTCCAGAAACCATCCGTAAACACCACTGCAAAGTTTTTTTGGCATGCCTCAACGATGGGTGTGGGTTTGCCGCTCAAATCACCCGCATAATAATCACCTATGCGCTCCAGGCCACGGCGCAGAGGTGTCCCACGGGGTCTCTGTTGATACTGGAGGAAGGTATCAACCAGGGCCTTATTGTGTGCCGTAAACACTGAAGTGGTGGCCGGCGGCATCTCCACGAAAAGATTCAGATCGTTGAGCATGCCGAATCCATAGCGGAAGCCCGGTACGTCATCAATCACCGTGGAAACACCCGCCCTGGCCACCATGGTACGGCGACGGTAATACTGGTACCAATTGGCAATATTCTGGGTTAGCTGAACATTATTGCTTTTCCCAAGGGCGGCCTGACACCGGGTGTCACCGGGTACCAGAGCGGTTGCCTGGCGATTCAGGCCGTTGGAATTCGGAGTATAGGTGACCAGTTCACACGTTGCCCCGGCACCATCCACCGTGACCTTGATGTGGCTGTCCCATTCATCAACAAGCCCGTTAGCACCTTCAACCCTGTCTGTTCTATCCGGCTGAGTGCCACTGAAGCCGTGGTCATCGATCCAGTAGTTGTAAACAAATCCGTCCAGATTACGGACATCATTGTACCCGGCAAGCGCTGTATCCGGGTATGAGCGGGCTTTTGCGAAGAGTGCCGGGCCGTAACCGGGCCAGGGCTTATAGGTTGTTTCGGGATTATAGTAAAGAACATTCAATGCCGCACTGCGCACGCGCCAGTCAAAATCATCCGGCGCACGATTGGTACACAGATCGATCACATTACGACCGGACGTACAGCCTGTTGAATAGGCATCATCACTTGCGGCGCTGACGTATTCGAAATAGCGAAATGCGTCATCCTGGCCCGTATAGTCATAAAACTCCCCACTGGCCGCGACCGTGTTGCACCCCAGGCTGGCGTCATACTGGCAGGCAGTAAAATGCCGCGGGGTCAAAATAGTCCAGTCCAT
>QIKV01000137.1 GCA_003233115.1 Oceanospirillales bacterium | reverse complement strand
TCCCGCATAACGAGGGCATGGTCGGGCCGATTGAAATGATCATTCCCGAGGGCACGATCCTGAATGCCTCCTACCCGAAGGCAACCACGTTCGGCAATCATCTGTGCCCGCCCAACGCGGATGCCATCATCCGTGCGCTGGCACCGGTGATACCGGATCGGGTCACCGCCGGCTGGAATAACCTGCTGGCTTCGTTGACCACGGGTCTTGATGAAGAAAAAGGTGAGGACTACGTTGATATTGGTTTTATGGGCCTCAAAGGCGGTTCGGGCGCCATGCGTGGCACCGATGGCTACGACCACATCGGCATGATTGATGCATCAGGCGGTATTCTTGACCAGGACTATGAAATGTTCGAGCAACAGACACCCCATTTGTTGACAAAGCACGAGTACCTGACCGACTCTGCCGGTGCGGGAGAATGGCGTGGTGGGCTGGGTGTGGAGACGGAATTTATCATCGGCTCTGAAGACACCCAACTGGTGACTTTTGGTGATGGGGATTTTGAACCTGCCTTCGGCCTGTTTGGTGGAAAAGACGGCACTCTGAACGAGATTACGCTGACTTATCCGGATGGCCGCAAAGTGGTGCCGAATAATAAAGACCTGATCGAAGGCGTTCCCAGGGGCGCGGTTTACCACCAGTTCGCCGGCGGCGGTGGCGGTTATGGTGATCCCCTGAAGCGCGATCGTGAAACATTGGCACGCGAGGTCCGTGATGGTGTGATCTCGGCTGCGGCTGCCAGTGCTGACTATGGATTTAACACAGGGTAATTTCGATGGATTTTGAACTGTCACAAGAGCAACAGACCGTGCGCGACACGTTCGCGCGGTTCTGCGATGAGAAAATTGCGCCCCAGGCTGAAGCGATTGACGAGGCGCACGAATTTCCCCGGGAACTGTTCGCTGCTTTGGGCGAGCTCGGTTTTTTTGGCATGCGTTATCCTGAGGAGGATGGCGGTAGCGGCATGGATCTGAATGCATTTTGCCTGGCACTAACCGAGATCGCGCGCGGCTCAATGTCGCTGGCCGGTGCGGTGGCAATGCAATCCCTGATGGGCACCAAGTTCCTGCACATGCTGGGTAACGACGATATCCGTGAACGCTTGTTTGCCCCGGCACTTTTGGGTAAAAAGATTGGTGCTATCTGTATGACCGAGCCCAATGCCGGCAGCGATCTGGGCAGTATTTCCACCCATGCGGTAAAAGTCGAAGGCGGTTACCGCCTGAACGGCCAGAAGATGTGGGTCACATCGGCACCGGTGGCAGATTTCTTCACGGTATTTGCGATTGTGGGCGAGGAAAAAGCATTAACAATATTTTTAGTCGAAAAAGATTTCGCCGGTCTGGCGGTCGGGCGCGCCATCGAGAAAATGGGTGTGCGCGCATTGCCGACGTCCGAACTGGCGCTGAATGAATGTTTCGTCCCCGAGACGCATTGCCTGAGCGCCGTGGGTGACGGGGTGACCCACCTGCGCAAACTGCTCGCAGAGATCAGGATTATCACCGGTGCCATGGCGATTGGTGGCGGACGCGGCGCACTCAATGAGGCGGTACGTTACGCTGCAGAGCGCAAGCAATTCGGTAAGCCGATCAACCGCTTCCAGGCCATTCAGCTCAAGCTGGCAGAAATGGCAACAGACCTTGAGGCCGCAGAGCAACTGGTGCACTACGCAGCCTGGTTAAAACAGAACGACAAACCCTGCCATCAGCAATCGGCCATGGCGAAATTGTTCGCCTCTGAAGCCGCGACAACGGTATGTGACAAGGCGGCACGGGTGTTGGCCTCCTATGGGTTTGCAATGGAATACCCGGTGCAGCGCCACCTGCGGGACATCCGTTTCACGCTTATCGGCGGCGGCACCAGTGAAATCCTCAAATTGATTATTGCCAAGGGACTGTCCACATGAATGCACGCAAAACCAAAGTACTTATCGCCAAACCGGGCCTGGACGGGCATGATCGCGGCGCAAAAATCGTCGTGCAGGCTTTAATTGATGCCGGCTTCGAGGTTATTTATACCGGTTTACGCCAACCACCTGAAGCCGTGGCGCAAGAGGCGCTGGAAAAAGATGTGGATGTGATCGGCCTGTCCAGCATGGCCGGTTCGCACGTGTCGTATTGCCGGCGGCTCAAAGAGTTGCTGCTTGAGAAAGGTCTGCAGGACAAGCTCTGGATCATCGGCGGCAGCATCCCGATGCGTGACCAGCAGGCCTTAAAAGATATCGGGCTAGACGGGATATTCCCGGCCGGAACCCGGCTTGAAGAGATAGTCGATTTCATTAACGAGAGATATCAATGACAACGCAACAGTACAAGCCCCGCAAGAAAGTGACGGGTGCATCCCAAAAAAGACAGGATACCAGTCAGCCGGTGTTGAATGAATCCGGCATTGAGATCAAAAAAACCTATACGGCGGAGGATCTCGAGGCATCGGGTGGTGTGGATATGGTTGGCCTGCCCGGTGAATACCCGTTCACCCGTGGCATACACAAGGAGATGTACCGGAAACGGCCCTGGACCATGCGTCAGTACACGGGGTTTGGTAACCCCGAGGATACCAACAAGCGTTTCAAATTCCTGATTGAGAATGGCCAGACAGGTTTGAACGTGGCCTTTGATTTACCATCGCAAATCGGAATTGACTCGGATAACGACCTCGCCATTGGTGAAATTGGCCGGGTCGGCATGGCAGTTGATTCCCTGCGCGATTTCGAAGTCGCCTTCGACGGCATTGATCTGGAAAAGATTACCGTCTCACTGACCGTCAATGGCTCAGCCGCCATCATGATCGCGATGTACCTGGCGATGGCTGAGAAGCGCGGCTATGACATTGCCAGGCTTCGCGGTACTGCCCAGAACGATATCCTGAAAGAGTTCATTGGCCGTGGCACCTGGATATTTCCAGTTGAGCCTTCCATCAAGCTGGTGGCCGACACCATCGAGTACTGCGCCCATAGTGCACCTAAATACAGCCCGGTCAGCGTCTGCGGTTACCATATCCGCGAGTCCGGCGCTGATCCCGCCCAGGAAATGGCGTATGGATTTGCCATTGCCAAAGCCTACACCGACCTGGTGCTGGCACGTGGGCTGGACGTGGATGAATTTGCCTCGCGCCTGTCATTCAACTTCAATATCTATGGCAATATTTTCGAGCAGGTAGCGAAATTCCGCGCCGGTCGTGGCCTGTGGGCAAAGATAATCAAACAGGAGTATGGCGCCACCAATCCGCGCTCAATGGTGCTGCGCATGATTGCCGGCGGCGGCGGCAGCGGCCTGACCAAGGAGCAACCCGAGGTCAATATTGTACGGGGTGCCTACTACGCACTGATCAGCGCCCTGTCCGGTGCGCAGACCATGGCGTTGTGCTGCTTTGACGAGGCCTACACGATTCCCTCGGAGGACGCCCAGCGCTTGTCGCTGCGGACCATGCAGGTGCTGATTGAAGAAATGGGCCTGTGTGACACGGTGGATCCACTGGCCGGCTCTTACTATATTGAGACCCTGACCAACCAGATGCGTGACCGCATGGAAGAGGTCATGGCCGAGGTTGATGCGCAGGGCGGTATTGTCAAGATGGTAGCCGAGGGTACGATCCAGGCAAAAGTATCTGCCCAGGCCTACAAGTTACTGCGGGACATTGAGTCCGGAGAATTTCCCAAGGTGGGTATCAATTGCTACCAGATGGATGAAGAGGAGCCGGAAGTCGAGTACCACCCTTATGCGGAAGCTGATGCACGCAAGCAGGTCGAGCGCCTCACGCAACTGCGTGATCAGCGGGACAGCAAAGCAGTGGAAGCGACGCTGCGAAAACTTGTAGACGATGCCAGCGCAGGTGTGAATGTCATGCCCGCGATTATGGCCGCTGTCAAAGAATACGCAACCGTGGGTGAGATGACCGACGCAATGGTATCCGTGTACGGTCGATATGATGAACCCGTGCGATTCTGAAAGGCCAGTGCTTAACATGAAAATAGAGACTTACAAAGTGCCGTCCACGATTGCCGGGGCGGTACAACTGCTGCACCACGGTGAGGCAACCATTGTTGCAGGAGGCACAGACCTGACACCACAAACCGGGGCCGGGGTCAGAGAATTCGCTGCTACGCTGATCAATATCCAGCGCATTGAAGAGATGCGGGGAATAGCTGTATCAAATGGACGCTACCGCATCGGCGGACTGACCACGGTGACTGAGATTCTGGAAAGTGAACTACTGGCTGCTGAAGTGCCGGTGTTGGTTGAGGCAGCGGATCATTTCGCCAGCCCCCAGATTCGCAATGCGGCGACACTGGCTGGTAATTTGTGCAACGCATCACCGGCCGGGGACATGGTCATTCCACTATTATTGCTGGATGCTGAGGCAGAATTGGCGAGTTGGTCCGATGGGTTGGTGGTAACCCGCGCCGTGGCGCTGGCTGATTTTTTTACCGGTCCTGGCAAAACCGTCATGCGGGCAGGCGAACTGCTGACCGCAATCGAATTTACCCGGCCTGAAGCGGGGTTCGCCGCAGTTTTTCTCAAATCCGGGCCACGCCCTGCACTGGAGATTTCCACCGTATCGATGGGCGTTGCCGGCGTCATGGCTGACGGTGTGCTGCACGCTGCACGGGTCTCCATCGGTGCTGTTGCCCCCACACCGCTGCGGGCGACAGAAACAGAAGCAGTGCTGGAAGGCAATGCCCTGGATGGAGCGCTGATCGAACGGGCCGCAGAGACGGTCAGCCGAGAGGTATCGCCGATTGACGATGTACGCGCTTCAGCGTGGTACCGCAGGCACCTCGCAGGTGTATATATCAGGCGGGCGCTGGCACGCCTGCAAGGGGGAAACCATGGAAATTGAAATTAAATTTACTCTCAACGACAGGGCCGTACAGGTCAGGGTTCCACCCAGCATGACGACACTGTCCATGTTGCGTGAAAAATTCGACCTGACCGGCGGCAAGCTGGCCTGCGGGGAAGGCGAATGCGGGGCCTGCACGATAAAAATTGATGACCGCACGATCAATTCCTGCCTGATGTTTGCAGTGGATTGCGATGGCCGTGAAATCCAGACCATTGAAGGCCTCGGCAGTGTGGCCGGACTGGAAATCATGCAACAGGCGTTTGTTGATCACGGTGCCATCCAGTGTGGCTATTGCATGCCTGGCATGATCATGCAGGCACGTTACGTGGTCGACCAGAATGCCGGCAGGGATCCATTGACCCGTGATGATATTGCCCGTGGTCTGGAAGGCAATGTCTGTCGTTGCAGCGGTTATACCAAGGTCGTGGATGCTGTCGCAGCGGTTGTACTTGAGGAGGCTGCATTGTGAGCATTGAGATGAAAACGGGTGGATTAAATACCGTATTTGCAAAGGAAACCGTGATTGGTACCCGCTTGACCAAGCCCGATGCACCGGATAAAGCAACAGGAAAAACTATTTATATCAATGATATGGTGCTGCCGCGTATGCTGTTTGGCAAGATTTTACATACCGATCGGGTGCACGCAAAGATCATCAGTATTGATACCAGCGCCGCCAAAGCGCTGGCCGGTGTGCACGCAGTTCTGACCGGCGATGATATTCCGCTGCTGAAATTCGGAACCACGCGCGACAACGTGCCGTTGAAAGCTGGCAAGGTCAGGTGTATCCGCGATGAGGTCGCGGCGGTAGCGGCAGAATCTGAAGAGATTGCGGCGGCAGCCATCGCGTTAATTAAAGTTGAGTACGAAGATCTGCCCGCAGTTTTTTCACCCACTGAGGCTCTCAGGGAAGGCGCACCCGTGGTACAGGAAGACCATCCGGATAACCGCAGCCTGGCATATAACTTTTCCCACGGTGATGTCGCTGCTGCCGAGGAGCAGTCGGACATTGTCGTCGAACATGAGTTCAAGGTGCCGTATGTAACCCACTGCTGCATGGGCCCGGGTTGCGTCATCGCCGATTTCGATTCGGCCGGCAGGCTGACCATCTATTCACAGACCCAGTATCCGTACAACTACAAAATGGATCTGGCGCCTGCGGTGGGCATCCATCCGGGTGACATCCGTGTTATCCAGCCTCCGGTTGGTGGTGCATTTGGCTCAAAGCTGGACGTCTACCCATTTGAACCTATTTGTGCATTGTTATCCAGGGCATCCGGGCGGCCCGTCAAGCTGACCTTTTCGCGCGAGGAGGAGTTTATCAATTCACCCACACGCCAACCGGCGGAATTCCGAATCCGTAGCGGCGTCAACAAAGACGGCACACTGACTTTCCGCAGTGTGGACTGCCTGATGAACAACGGTGCATATACATCCTGGGGACCAACCACCCCCGTTATCCAGATGCGCACCTTTACCGGGCATTTCCGTGTGCCGGTGGTCGAGTACAAAGGCCTGGCAGCCTATACCAACAGTGTCTACGCAGGCTCATTTCGTGGCTACGGCAATGTTCAGGCCACCTATGTCACTGCCTCTGTCATGGATATGCTGGCTGAAGAGGTGGGCATGGACCCCATCGCGTTTCGTTTGAAGAATGCGCAAAACCCCGGTGAGGTTACACCACAGGGCTCCAGGCTCGATGATTGCAAACTGAAGGAATGCATTGAAATTGCAGCAGCAAAGACTAATTTCCTCAGCAAGCACAAGGCTTATATCGAGGCGCGCGACAAACCCGCGCGTATCAAGCGCGGTATCGGTATCGCCACTTCCATCCATAATGCTGGCGGCGCCAAAATTCATAAGAGCGATGGCTGCGGTACGATTCTGAAGCTGGACGACTATGCCAGGGCCACGCTGATCACTGGCGCGTCTGAAATCGGCCAGGGTATCGACGCCGTGTTGACGCAGATTGTGATGGAAGAACTCGGCATTCCCAAGGCAGACGTGACCATTGTCAACAACGACACCGCGTTGGGCCCATGGGATGTTGGTGTGCATGCCAGTCGTACGACATTTGTTGCCGGCAACTCTGCGTTGCGCGCGGCCAGGGCAGCGCGCAAGCAGGTGCTGGATGCCGCGGCAAAACAGTCCAATGTAACCGCTGAGGAGATGGACCTGCGTCAGGGACATGTGGTGCAGGCTGACAACGGTGTAGCGATCATCAGGCTGGATAAACTGCTGCGGCAAATGCATTTTACCGATGAACCTGAACTGGTCATGGTCAGTGAATACTTCGAGCCCAACAGTGAACTTGAGGATAAAAATCATGTTGGCAACCTGTCAGCCACCTGGGCACACGGTGCCTACGTCGCTGAGGTTGAAGTCGATACCGAAACGGGTGAAGTGAAGGTGCTGAAGATAACCGCAGTGCAGGACGTGGGGCGCGTTATCAATCGTTTGGGTATTGAGGGGCAGATGGAGGGAGGTATCTCCGTGTCGCTGGGTTATGCGCTCAGTGAAGAATTAAAAATCCAGGACGGCAGGGTACTCAATCCGAATTTCAGGGATTACAAAGTGCCCACCGCGCCAGAGACACCGGAAATTGAATTGCATTTCGTCGAAGGCGACTGCAAGGCCAGCCCTTTGGGATCCAAAGGTATCGCGGAGCTTCCGGCCATTATTCCGGCACCGGCGATTGCCAATGCAGTGTATAACGCGATCGGTATTCGTTTCTTTGCACCGCCGTTGACGCCAGAGAAAGTGGCCCGGGCACTACATGGCGCATTGCCCCGATGAAACGACGTACGGTTCTGAGCCTGGAGCAGGCGCTGTCGATGCCTTATGCCACGCTCAGGTTTGCACAGCTTGGCTGGCGCGTCATCCGTATCGAAGCAACACCGATAGGCAAGCGACTACCCGGAGACCCGAACCGCTATATTGGCACACAGGTGGTCGATGATGATCGCAACAGTTATTTCATCGCACCGAATGTCGGCAAGGAAACCATCGCGATGGATTTGAAAGATCCGCGTGGACACGAACTGCTGCTGCGCATAATCAGGGAACTTAAAGTCGATATCTTTTGTTGCAATACATTGCCCGGGCGCTACGAGAGCCTCGGTATCGACTATGCAACACTGAAGACAGCCAATCCTGAACTGATTTGGGCCGGCATTTCTGCAATGGGTCCGGATTATCCTAATGTACCCGGCTACGATCCCGCACTGCAGGCCATGTCCGGTTTCATGGAACTGACGGGCCGGGAAGACGGCCAGCCAACGCTGTCGGGCATCCCGCTGATCGACCTGAAAGCCGGCGATGAAGTCTATGCAGGTGTTTGCCTGGCACTGGCTGAGCAGGCCGAGACGGGAGAGGGTTCGCAAATCCATGTTTCCATGTTGCAGGCGGCGGCTTCGTGGCTGATTACGACATTGCCATTGATAGATTTTGGTTGCGACGATTCAGAAATCACGCGCTGTGGTAATGAGCATCGCAAGTTTATTCCGACCAACGCCTACCCGACGAAGGATGGCTTTATCTACGTTGCCATAGGCAATGACCTGCAGTGGCAGCGGTTCACGGAAATCGGGAAATTTAAAGCGGTGGCCAATGAAGCACGGTGGACGAACAAGGGCCGCCAGGCGGAGAGGCAGGCTTGTTACGACGATATCAGGGCCATTTCAGCTAACTATTCGACTGCTGAACTGGCCGAAGAATTTGTCGCAGCAACCATTCCACACGCGGTGATCAACGATATTCGACAGGTACGTGTACTCGAGGCGCTGGCCGGTAAATTAACCACAACCCATACGCCGGACGGCAAGTTGATCCACATGCAGCCAATGGCGGTTGATATGGATTCCGCACACACCGAACTGACTTTCCCGGCAAAATATGGAGAGCACACACGCCAGATTTTGTCCGAGGCAGGGCTGGATAGTGCCGCAATCGATACACTAGCCAGTCTGGGTGTGGTGGCGGTCATGACAAAAATGGAAACAGGAGCGGACGCATGAAAACCAACAAACTTGACCACCTTTGCATCGCCGTCAAGAATCTGGATGAGGCCCGCAAAATATGGGAACCGATACTGGGTAAATCACAACCCGATGATGCCTATATCGACGCGTCGGAGAAAATTCGTGTGGCCCGGTACTGGTTGGGCGGGGTCGGCTTTGAGTTGATAGAATCAACCACGCCGGACGGTGATGTTGCAAAGTTCATTGAAAAGCGCGGTGAGGGCGTCATGCTGATCAGTTTCAATGTGGACAATACCCGTGCAGCGATGGCAGAACTAAAGGACAAGGGCTATCCTTTCATCGGTGGTGCCCGCCAGTTTCGTGACTGTGAGTTTGCGTTCATGCATCCCAAAAAAATGAACGGCGTGCTGCTGGAACTAATTGACGACAATGACAAAATGGGTGTACCGGGGGATTGATCTCCGCTCAGCCTACCAGGCCATCCTCATGCCCGTTGGGAACAGATCGGGCAAGAGTCTGAAGACGCCCATGGTGCGATGAATGACAACGGTAGTGAGGTGCCAGCAATGAAATGCATGCCCGTTATGTCACGGCGAGGGTTACTTGTGCTCACGTCACTCCTTTTTATACTTGTGGTTCAGTTGTCATGGCACCACCAAAATCCAACTCTCCGGCGGATATAGCTGCGGCCACCCAGGCGTATATTGATCGACTCGACTTTAACAGGGGTTTCGTTTTACAAGCCAAGGAAATAAATAACAAAAATCTCCAGAGACATGAGGTGCATCTTACACTCAGGTAATTATTCTTGTCTTGAGTAGTGCTTAACTTAAACCGCCCCATTGATTGAGGTATGGATAGTAAACTGCTACTCAACCGAGAATCAGAATCAAAGAGAAACGAGATTTGATGTTACGGAAATTCTTTCAACCGATGGTGTTTAATCTCCTGCTGGCGACATTGCTGCTATTGACAGTGTTTGCTCTGATAGTCGCCAGGGCGCCATATCTGCATGATTTTGCAGAATGGATGTACCAGGGCCAGATCATCAAAAATTTTATTGTTGATCCCGCTGCAGTATCCCGGTTTACACTGGCCACCTATCCTGTTCCGAACTCACTGGCCAGCGCTTTGTTAGCGGGCCTGAGTTTTGTTTTTGATCCCATATGGGCCGGCAAAGTGTTTCTCATGCTCATGCTGGCAGGCTGGTATCTGGTTATAGCGCTTTTTACCAGACGATTCGTGGAGAAG
>QIKV01000209.1 GCA_003233115.1 Oceanospirillales bacterium | reverse complement strand
GATCGGAGTTCTCAGGGTGAATAAACACCTCCTTCCTGTGAAGGCCTTGTCGTTCAAGTTGTTGCTACCACGGCCAATAAAGAAACAGTCTGCTGACATATATTCGGGTTCTTGATGGCGTGTTTTTAAACGCCGACCCTGGATGAGTTTCGAGATGCCCCAGGACCTATACACCCATTCGGTTTATAGACCATGTCCAGTTTCAGGTTCCCCCAGGGCAGTTAAACTTATTGCCTCATCGGTGTGGCAGACTTATGCGACAGGTTTAAAAGCCTGTTTCATATCAAAAGCTTCGCCGGTGGTGACGATGACCCAGGATATTCGGGTCATTTTATTGGCCAATGCCACCACGGCTTTGTTGAAACCCTGGCGATCGATGATCGGCTGCACCCATTGCGCCAACTCTGGATTATTCTTCAGTCCACGGGTGATCGCAGCTCTGGCACCATGAATCATCAAGGTACGCAAATATCGATCTCCGCTCTTGCTTATGCCCATGAGTTGGATCTGGCCACCAGTACCGTACTGGCGTGGCACCAGTCCTAACCAGGCACTAACTTGTCGCCCGCACTTGAACTGGTTGCCATTGCCGATGGCAGCGATATACGCAGAGGCGACCATGGACCCGATTCCTGGCAAAGGTAGCAGATTGACATAGGCCGGGTGTTGGCCTGCTAACTGCTCGATCTGAAGTAAAAAGGCCTTCATGGCCTGCCGTACCTCAATCAAACAGCGGAGTTGATCAGCCAATGCGTAACGGGCCACCGGAGACAGTTCATTACTGCCATCTTCCAATGCTTCGGGTAGTTGTTTGATGAGTACTCTGATGCCTGCCGGGAAAATCACCCCGTATTCCCGGCCCAGACTACGGATCTGGTTGGCCAATGCGGTACTGTGTTGTACCTGTCGTTGGCGCAGGCGATGCAACAACTGAATATCTTGCTGTTCGATACTTTTGATTGGCACCGGGTGCAAGCCTGGCCGCTGCGCGGCCTCACAGATAGCCAGTGCATCGCGGGCATCGCTTTTGCCGCCGCGTACAAACGGCGTGACGTGTTGGGCGGGTACCAACAACACCTTATGACCCATGGCTTCAAATGTCCGGCCCCAGTAATGGGCGCTGGAACATGCTTCCATGGCAATGGTAGTGGGTTCCAGCTTTGCGATGGTTGATGAAAGCCTGGCTCGACGTACGGTACGGTTATAGACTACCTTGTTGGCCTGGTTCAGGGCACACAGCTGAAATACATTCTTTGCTAAATCGATACCAAGTAGTTTAATCTTCATGTGGACGCCTCCTCTTGCGTAGATGACTGAGTGACATGCAGGCCTTATGGTCTGCCAATACCAGTGTGGCGCATTGCGACGCCGGTACGATGGATGGAGGCGTCCATCTCATCACCCATGGCTCCGCTACGGATTTTGATGTCTTGTTTCTTTTTTTGTTTCTTTTTGTTTCTTTACTTTTTACATATCCTCCGGCTCCCCCTGCCACAACAATCTGTAACCAAGCTCGTCCGCCTCTTCAACATGCTCGAGCAGCGCGCTGAATTTCTCCTTGAACAGTTTATTCGCATGTGATGTTTCGTGTTGTTCGAATGATTTCCAGTAGGTCAGGATCGCCACGTGCTTTTCATTTTTCGCAGCACTGTTCATCGAGCCTTCTGCAGATGCGAAGCCGGTAAACTCAAGAACCTGCCCGGCAATAAAACCACCCTCATCACGGTAGTTGTTTTTGACGACATTGCACATTTCCCCAAGCTCCAGTTCAACGTCTTCCGCGCTAACACCTTCTTTCAGATAAACGCGGTTGAAGAGCATGACACAGTCAAATGGAATGGTAATTGGATGAAACATGATTTGATCCTCTGGCTGATAACAAGTGCATATGGTGCGATGCAAGTCCTTTTTGTGCAACCCCGCCTGTTTCGCCAGTAACCGTTACCCCCAGAATAATTATCACCCCCCACCCATCAGTTACGCTTCCAGCCAACCCTGCCAGTATTGCTGTGATCGCAATGAAACAGGCCCTTACCCCTGGCTGGGTTAGCGGCTCTTTCTCGAAATCTTCAAATGAGGGTACGGGCCTGAATGAGGTCATGGTGACAGAGGGTTCTTCATCATCCGCACTAAGAGATGCGCAGGATTAGAGTGCAATACACTCAACTTGAAAACATTGCAGGGGCAATTGTCACCAACCCCTCCATCGGTTACGCTTCAAGCCGGTTCTGCCAGTTGTTGAGGTTTTCGCAATGAGACAAGCACTGGAACAGGAAAAGCTTCGAGCCGTCTACGATCGTGTTGCCCGACGCTACGATTTTCAACACTCCATGTTGACAGCAAGATCAGATCAGCGCGGACGCAGGTTGCTGGTGGATAAAGCCGTCACAGCAGACGACGAGGTACTGGACTGTGGTGCGGGCACAGGTTCTACCGGGCTGCTGGCAGCGCGCAAGGCCGGGGCATCCGGCAAGGTTATGCTGTTGGATATCTCAGAGGCTATGCTGGCCGTCGCCAAAGACAGGGCCCGGCGGGCCCGGTTGCTGGATAGGCTTGAGTTCCAAACCGGTGACATGCTCGATTTACCCTTCGCAGACAATAGTTTTGATGTCGTGCTCTCTACCTATAGCCTGTGCCCGGTCTACGACCCGGCCATCGGCGCCAGGGAATTATTCCGGGTGACCAGGCCGGGTGGCCGCATTGGTATTGCACATTCTGCCGAGCCCACAGGTCCATGGGTCAAGTGGCTGGCAGATCGAGTTGAAAATGTCGTTTGGCGTATCCCTTCTTTGTCGCTGGGCTGCCGGTCTGTTGTTATATTGCCCACCCTTGAGCAGCTTGGTTGCAAGCTCATCTTCGAGCAGCGTATTGGCGTGCCGCTCTGGCCCTTTCTGGTCTTTGTTGTTGAAAAGCCCGACGGGATTCACACTAACTGAAGCCAGGGGATTAGGTGGATCTCACAATTTGAGCAAACCCGGCCTGGGTCAATTTGGGTCTGCTTTGCTATAGGCCCGCAATTGCGCTGCGCAACTTCAAATACTGATGAAAAGGTGAGAAGTCTTTGTCGGCA
The DNA here is from genome assembly GCA_003233115.1 of Oceanospirillales bacterium. Lineage (GTDB taxonomy): Bacteria > Pseudomonadota > Gammaproteobacteria > Xanthomonadales > SZUA-36 > SZUA-36. Next base: position 7,024 of record QIKV01000209.1, on the reverse strand, counting down.
TGTAACAGGGGTAAATCCCGGTCGATACAAAATGTTGCGATCAGTACATCAATGGTTTTGCGTACGGTGACGCCTTGCTTGCGCAGCAGGCGAAAATTATCAGCACTCTTTATTGCGATATCCTGGCCGCCAAGTGTAAAAACGGTGAGTGATGTCAGCAGTTTCCTGGCGGTGCGGTAGTCCGGGTCACTTCTAAACCCCTGTAAAACTTCAATCAGCACCAGGTCTCCAAGCCCAACAGGTTCTTTTCCCAACAGCCCATCAAGACATTCTGTTTCAACGGACTGAACACCGTTGAAGAAATCAATCCAGACGCTGGAATCGACAAAAATCAATCGACAGACCGCAGTTCATCGAGGTCGCCCTGCCAGGGCAGTTTACCTCGGAATTGCCTGATTTGTTCCTGTTTTTTTAATTTAATCAGCGTCTTGAGACCCAGCTCTACTGCTTCGCGCTTGGTTCTGGCGCCCGTCACTTTCAAGGCCCTGGCCATGAGTTCGTCATCAATGACTATGTTGGTTCGCATACAATTACCTGATGTGTATGGTTGTCTATATCTATACACATTTAAGCTGATTCCGACTACCTGGTCAAGCGCTAAAACTTTTGGCAAGGAATAGAGGCAGTATGAAAGGTATTCAAAATTAACGGAAGCCTGAAATGACGGGGATTGTTGTAGGAACTCAGCCAGAAAATCATGTATCAGAAAGCGCTCACCAGGTCATACCAATGGCCTCATGGGGTAAACTGATGTTACGAGTTGAATCTAAAGGAAACGACAGCATGCAAATCTTGCGCACACCAGACAATCGCTTCAAAGATCTGCCGGATTACCCTTTCCAACCCCACTACCTGACGGTTAAAGATCGGGCCACAGATGTCGACCTCAGGATTCACTACATCGATGAAGGGGATCCCGCTGCGCAAACGGTATTGATGTTGCATGGCGAACCCTCGTGGAGTTTCCTGTACCGCAAAATGGTCGCACCTTTCGCGCAGGCCGGTTACCGGGTGGTGGCCCCGGACCTGCCCGGTTTTGGTAAATCCGACAAGCCCTCCAAACGCTCGGATTACAGCTATGCCCGCTATGTGGCATGGATGCAGGACTGGCTGCAGGCCATGGATCTACGCAATATCATTTTGATCTGCCAGGATTGGGGCGGCCTGATCGGGTTGCGCCTGGTGGCGGCTGAGCCCGACCGTTTTGCACGGGTCGTTACCAGCAATACCATGTTGCCGACCGGCGATCACTACCCGGGGGAGGCCTTTATGCAATGGCAAAAATACTCGCAGACCGTGCCCGTATTTGCAATCGGCCAGGTGATCAGCAAAGGCGTGGTCACCCCACTGCCCGATGCGGTGATCGCCGCCTATGATGCGCCGTTCCCGGATGAATCCTACAAGGAGGGGGCCCGGCAGTTCCCGGCGCTGGTGCCCACCACGCCCGACGACCCGGAAAGCCAGCCCAACCGCGATGCCTGGAAGGTGCTGATGGCTTTTACAAAGCCGTGGCTGTGCGCCTTCGGGGATAGCGACCCGATCACCGGCGCAGCGGCGCCAGTCATTCAAAAACTGATACCCGGCTGCCAGGGCCAGCCCCACACCACCTTGCGCGGCGGCGGCCACTTCATTCAGGAAGATTGTGGCGAAGAATTGTCGCGGGTGGTACTGGCGTGGTTACAGGGAGCTCGTTGAGCGGAGCCCTCATCACCGGAATTGAGGGTCGGGTGTCCTGCCCGGAAATTGCACTCCTGATGATCCTGTGCGACGATCAGAAACAGCCAGTCCTGCAACGAATTAACCGGAATACCAATGAACAACGACAAGATTTATGATTTGACTACGATAATGGAGCAGTTCGTCGGTGAAGATCTGCAAGAGATCGACATCATGGCAGAATTACTGACCATAGCGGAAGCGGCCAATTTCAATAATGGCTATGACCTGTTCAGAATCGGCGATGGCATCTACACCCTGGACAAGCTCAGGACCATCCAGGAACTGGAGAAAAAAGATGTCCTGTGAACACTTGCAGTATGTGTTTGTGCCATGGGATTGATTTCAAACTGAAGTCGATCCACAAGCTGATAATTGCGGCTTAACTAAACCTGATATCCACCATCAGGTCATTGGCGAGATCTTCAAGCTCGGCTTCCAGCAGGTCGATATCGGTTGTTGCAGGTACGACCAGTTGCGCGGTCGCCCTGAAAATCTCACCACCGCCCATGGAAGCGCTTTCAACGGCAGTTTCAAGCTCATGTACGCTGACTTTATGCTTCGCCAGCAGCGCGGTGATCTCGAGCACAATGCCGGGGCGGTCATTACCGACCAGGTCGAGGGCGTAGGTATTGGTCTCGCCCACCCCGCTGGCTGACGCGCTGGCGTGCGCGGTAATCCGCAGCCCCCTGGCTTCCAGCCCGTGCAGTTCCGCGAGGCAGGCATCTGTGTTTTCCTGCGGCACAGAAACCAGCAGGATACCTGCAAACTGACCGGCCAGTGAACTCATGCTGCTTTGGATCCAGTTACCACCGTGATTGGTCAGGGCGGTGGAAACGGTCTGGATAATACCGGGTTGGTCAGCGGCGATAATGGTCAATACGATAGAGGTGTTCATGTGAGTTGTCGCGACCAGCGAGGCTGGTCCCTCCTACAGGTTGTTAGCCAGGGCGGTGAAAAATGCGCTTTGCAACGCCCAGTCGGATTTGTTACTGGCCACGGCCCGTGCGCTGTGCAGGGCAATTACAACATTTTCCTTCGGGTTAACGTAGATGGCCTGGCCGAAGATACCGGAGGCCCGGAAGGTACCGTCCGCACCCAGCCACCAGAAGTAACCATAGCCGGGATTGCCTTTTGAGGGTGTGGTTGATTCTTTCATCCATCCTTCAGGCAATACCTGCGTACCATCTGCAAGCTGGCCATTGTGCAACGCAAACAGGCCGAGCCGGCCGTAGTCCCGCAGCGTGGCATTGATACAGCAACCGCCGGTCTCGCCACCACCGACTTCGGACAGCATCCAGTTGGCATCGGAACCCATGCCGAAAGGCTTCCAGATCTTTTCCGACAAATAGGTCGACAGGTTATTGCCGATGGCTGAACGCAGCAAAGTTCCCACCAGATTGGTCTCAGCCGTGTTGTAGTTGAATACTTCACCCGGCGCCGCAACACGGGGTTTGTTGCGCAGGTATTCATACAGGCTGAGTGTATCCCAGGTTGCGCGGTTTACATCGGAGTTGGGATCGGCATAGTCTTCGTTCCACGCGACGCCCGATGACATTTGCAAAACATTGCGAATGGTCGCCTGGTCATAGGCGGAGTTTTTCAAACGCGGCAGGTAGTCGGTTATCTTCTCGTCGACACTTTTTATGTAACCGTCCTGGATGGCCGCCCCGACCAGCATGGAGGTGACGGATTTGGCCACAGAGAACGACACCCAAAGACTGTCTTTGGTATTGCCCAGCCCATAGCGCTCGTAGGCAATCCTGCCATCTTTGATGACCAGCAGACCGGCAACATTCTTTTTCAAAAAGTACTCATCCACCGTCATGGTGCGTCCGTCTGCCGTGAATTTTACGTTGCCGAGGCTGACCAGTTGCTGCGGCAATTCAAGCGTCTTGCCGCCCGCCTCAATGATGCGTGTGGGGAAGATCTTGTTGATGTTGCGATAACCGGCTACCTGCTGCTCGGGCGTCCAGAACAGGAACTTCTGCGGCGGGCCGAGGTGCTTTAAATCATCAACGGGGTCCATCACCGGGGCTTGTGCGAGCACGGGCGCGAACCAGCTTAGCAATAGTAAACCCAGTGTCAGTGCTGCTGCTTTTTGTAGTGCCGTCATATTACTTTCCTTGCTCCGGTTATATTTATTGACTCACAAATCCATAGGGAATTATCTGGAAATATAGCTAACGATACCTGCCGCGGCTTTGCGTGCATCGGCGATCGCGGTGACGACCAGGTCTGCACCACGCACCATGTCGCCGGCTGCGAAGACCTTTGGGTTACTGGTCTGGAAGGCGAATTCATCGTCTTCGCTGGCTTCCACCAGGCCCCATTGGTTGGTTTTGATATCGAATTCTTCAAACCAGTATTCCGGCGATGCACGGAAACCAAAGGCGACAATGACCGCATCGGCTGCCATGCTGCATTCGCTGCCCTCCACAGGTTCCGGGCGCTGCCGCCCGCTCTCGTCCGGCAAACCAAGCCGGGTCTTAATGACCCTGACGGCTGTAGCCCCGCCCTGCTCAGCGATAATTTCCAGTGGCTGCACGTTAAAGCGGAACTGCACGCCTTCTTCGATGGCGTTATGCACCTCGTGTTGCGAGCCCGGCATGTTGTCGCGGTCGCGCCGGTACAGGCAGTGCACCTCGCGCGCTCCCTGACGTACAGCCGTGCGCACGCAGTCCATCGCCGTGTCACCGCCACCAAGCACCACCACCCGCTGGTCTTTCAGGTCAACGAACGCATGCTCGCCGGCGGGTATATCCAGCAGTGCCTTGGTGTTGCCGATCAGGTAATCCAGCGCCCGGTAAACACCGCCGGCATCTTCACCCGGCAGGCCGCCCGGCATTGGCGTGTAAGTGCCGAGGCCGAGGAAGACCGCATCGTGGTTTTCCAGCACTTCTTTAAATGAGATTTCCTGGCCGATATTGGCACCCAGTACAAACTGGATACCCATGCCTTCGAGGATTCGGCGGCGATTTTTTATGACTTTATGTTCCAATTTGAATTCAGGGATGCCGAATGACAGCAAACCGCCAATTTCCGGGTGTTTGTCATAGACGATGGCCTTGACACCATGGCGGGCGAGTACATCGGCGCAAGCCAGGCCCGCCGGTCCTGCGCCGATAATGGCGACCTTGCTGCCGGTCTGGCGCACACCGGAAAGATCCGGCTGCCAGCCCTGTGCAAAAGCGGTGTCGGTAATGTAGCGTTCGATCGCTCCAATGGTGACCGCACCATAATCGGTATTCAGCGTACAGGCACCCTCGCACAGGCGGTCCTGGGGGCAGATACGGCCACAGATTTCCGGCAGGCTGTTGGTCTGGTGCGCCAGTTCAGCGGCTTCTGTGATACGGCCCTCGGCTGCCAGCTTAAGCCAGTCCGGTATGTAGTTGTGCACCGGGCACTTCCACTGGCAGTAAGGGTTGCCACAGGCGATGCAGCGCTCAGATTGCGCCTCGCCCTGCGTCTGCCTGAACGATTCATAAATCTCACGAAAGTCATGCAGGCGTGATTCTGTTGAATGCTTCTGCGGTTGCGCACGATCGCGATCAATAAACTCAAACCGGGTGCGAATGTTAAGTTTGCTCACTTGCCCACCACCTTCAGCGGCACAGGAATACTACCCAGGGAGGCATTTTCCTGCTTTGGCTCAACGACACGGAAAAAGAACATGAAGTGATCAAAATTGTCGAGGATTCGCTGGCCCCACTCACTACCGGTGAAGCGCACATGGCGTTCGATCAGGGTAGTCAGTGCGGCCCGTTCGGGACTGTCCTCTCGGGTATTCAGGTTGCTGATCGCCACCTCGGCAGTATTGCAGCGACGTTCAAAATTTTCATTCATATCCAACACATAAGCCCGGCCGCCGGTCATGCCGGCCGCGAAATTAGCGCCGGTGCGACCGAGCACCACCACGGTACCGCTGGTCATGTACTCGCAACCGTGATAGCCAACCGCTTCGACCACTGCCGTGGCCCCGGAATTACGCACTGCAAAACGCTCACCTGCCTGGCCAGCGGCGAACAATTCACCACCGGTGGCGCCGTACAGGCAGGTGTTGCCAATAATGGTGCTGCGCTTGGCAACGATGACAGAATCTGCTGGCGGCGAGACCGCAATGCGCCCGCCGCTCATGCCTTTGCCGACATAGTCGTTGGCATCACCCAACAGACGCAAGTGCATCCCGGTTGTGATCCACACGCCAAAACTCTGCCCGGCTGTGCCGTTAAAGCTGAGGTCGTATACTGCGCCGCCGAGGCCATCACGGCCGTAGCGACGGGCAATCTCACCCGCCAGGCCAGCACCGACGGAGCGGTCATAATTGAAGATATCAAATTGCCGCTCAGCGCTCTCGCGCCGTTTAAGTTGCGCCTCCAGGCTCGCGACAATGTCGGCATTGAGCCTGCCCTTGTCATGCGGGTGGTTGCGGATGCCCTGGAAACCCGCGCCCTGCGGCCCGGCCACCCCGGCACTGGCAAGGATCGGGTCAAGATCAATACAGCGCTGCTTGTCCGTCAACGGCTCAATTTTTTCCAGCAAGTCACTGCGCCCGATAATGTCTTCGAGTTTTTCAAACCCCAGGTAAGCCAGGTGTTCACGAACTTCCGCGGCGAGGAAGCGGAAGTAGTTCATCACCATTTCCGGCAGGCCGTGGAAATGCTCACGGCGTAGCTGTTCATCCTGGGTGGCAATGCCCGTGGCACAGTTGTTCAGGTGGCAGATGCGCAGATATTTGCAGCCCAGCGCTACCATCGGGCCGGTGCCAAAACCAAAGCTGTCAGCACCCAGGATAGCGCCCTTGATGACATCCAGCCCGGTTTTGAGGCCGCCGTCCACCTGCAGGCGGACACGGTCCCGCAGGCCGTTTTCAACCAGTGCATGGTGCACTTCGGGCAGCCCGGTCTCCCATGGTGAGCCGGCGTATTTCACCGATGTCAGCGGGCTGGCGCCCGTACCGCCGTCATGGCCGGAAATCGTGATGCAGTCGGCATACGCCTTGGCGACACCGGCCGCGATGGTACCGACACCGCGTTCGGCCACCAGCTTCACCGATACCCGGGCCTGCGGGTTGACCTGCTTCAGGTCGAATATCAACTGCGCCAGGTCCTCAATCGAGTAAATATCGTGGTGCGGTGGCGGTGAAATCAACGTTACGCCGGGTACCGAGTGCCGCAGCGCAGCAATATGTGCAGAGACCTTGTGGCCCGGCAATTGGCCGCCTTCACCCGGCTTGGCCCCCTGTGCAATCTTGATTTGCAGGATGTCGGCATTGACCAGGTAGTGGGCGGTTACGCCAAAGCGGCCC
>QIKV01000060.1 GCA_003233115.1 Oceanospirillales bacterium | reverse complement strand
ACGGCTATACCCGTGCAGCTGAAGCACTGCATCTGACTCAGCCCACCATCTCGATGCAGGTTAAAAAACTCAGCGAAACAATTGGATACCCGCTTCTTGAAAAGCTGGGAAATCGCCTGCACACCACTGCCGTTGGTGAAGAAGTCTATACCTCCGCTAAAAGCATCCTTGGGAGTGTAGTTTCTCTGGGAGAGTCAGCCGCCGCGCTTGAAGGCGTGGTAAAGGGGCCATTACGCATCGCGGTCATCACAACGGCCAAATATTTTATGCCTCATCTGCTGGGCGCGTTTATCACACAGCATCCCGAGGTAAAACCCATCCTGAAAGTGACTAACCGGTCTCGCGTACTGGAGCGGCTGAAATCAAATGAAGACGATCTGTTGATCATGGGACAGGTCCCTGTCGGGCTGGATGTAGAGGCGCACCCGTTTGTTGATAACGAACTGGTAGTCGTCGCGAGCACACATCACCCACTCACCAGGTGCACATCTATTTCGTTACAGCAATTAAGCGAAGAACGTTTTCTGGTACGTGAAGCGGGTTCGGGAACACGGCTGGCCATTGACCGCCTGTTTGCCAAACAGGGGCTTGAAATTCAACCCTATATGGAACTGGGCAGCAGCGAGGCCATCAAGCAGGCTGTAATGGCCGGACTGGGGATATCGGTTTTATCACGGCACAACCTGAGACTGGAGCTTGCCGGCAGCCATATTGCCATACTGGATGTGAAGGGATTTCCGTTATTCTACCGTTGGTATGCGGTCTACTTGAAGGGCAAGAAACTGTCGCTGGTAAGCCGCACCTTCCTGGATTTCCTGCTACAGCAAGGCAAGGATATGTTGCAACATATTCCCCAGGGACCGCCGGCAAACAATTAATTGCTCGACAAACAGGGACCGCAATTGCAGCGAAGACGTCTTTCCCAAAACTCGTGGGTGCCCCGTTCATTGACTGTGAATAAAGTTCAGCGCACTCTCCCTGACCCGGTCCGACACCTCGCTCTCACACCCGACCGTCCCGGAGAAACGGTAGGCATCGTTCTCGGCCTGCCCCTTGAGCAGATCGATATTTCGAGTCCCCCGGTACAGATTCCCATACCCGTTGGTCATGACCTCCCTCAACAGGGCCATCGTGGTGCCAATAGCCTCGGCCCCGGCCTCTTCCGGATTTTTAGCTGCCAGTACACCACCCATACCCGTTGAGGCGAGCAATTCGTCCTGCATACGCTGGATCGATGTTGCCGGGAAGTAGGCACGACACTCGGGGTAGTTCATCGCAACGCCACCATCGCCGAGCGTAGCGCCAAAGGTGCCGAGATAAACGATAACGTCCCTGCGTTTGGCTTGTAATAGATCCAGTCTGCTGTGATAGAGTGCTTTCAGGATACCCGGCTGCTCGAAACGTTGGAACAGGCCATGCTTGCCGCCGTCCGGGTTTTTACCCGCTGTACGCGCAGCCCCCTCATCCGGGTCAAGGCTGACCGGAGCCAGTGCCTTCTCGTCAACCAGCGGTCCGGTCTCCACATCCAGTGCTTCCAGCGTGCGCTGCCCCTTTGCCAGTATTTCGTTCCAGTAGCGGTTACTGGCTTCAGCCTGCTTGCGCCGGATTTCCGCCAACCGCGCCTGCTCGGCGCGCATACGTTTTACCGCCTCCTCTCGTTGGCGCTCTGCGCCGGCCAGCACACCCCCGGCATAGCTGCATCGCATGACAATGTAGTTGTCCGGCAATCTTCCATAAGCCTGCTCAAGGCGTTTCTCGTAGGCACGCCGTACGTCAACACAGGTGCGGAGGGCTGTTTTCATAATCGACACAATCGGCCCAGCGCAGGGGCTTGCCGGTGAGTTCCTGTCCAACGCGCGCAAACATGGCGCAATCCGGTACTCGGTGTTTCTCGCTGGCCCCCGGTACGTTGCGCTTGAGCGCTTCCCATTCCTGTACCGATATCAGGCTATGCGCCTGCAGGAAGTCAACGTACACACTACGTGCCTGACTGCAGCCGCCCAATCGTCCCTCAAGAATATTGACGCTCTTGCCCCCTAACCCCCGCACCTCGCGCAGCGCGCCGATGCAACTGAAGACCTGGTCAAGATCCTTCGGGTCAAACGTTTGCAGGCAGGCGTACCGGGCCAGTGTTTTCTCCTTTTGCTTTTTGGCGAATGCACGCGCCTTATCGTATTTGTCCGTCAGCGTGTATATATAGCTGACCGGTGCAGCCTCGAACTTGAAGTGGTAGTTGCGGGTAGGCGAGGTAGCGGTGAACTTGCAGTGGACACGCTTCACGACGCCCTTCTTCTCACGGATTTTACACTGCTCCTTCGTAGCGCCGAAATGCTGGAGCACCCGCTTGATTTCCGGCTGCAGGCTTTCGCCCCGGGCCGGGCAGCCTGATTTCCAGCCGGGTCATCTTCTCGTCGTAATATTCAACCTTGATCAAGGACAGGGCCTTGCGGTTTGTACCCTTGACGAAGACATGGTTGGTGCGGTGCCCGCCCTCCGGCTTGTTCGTCCACTCCCGATTGAGCGTGTAACCATTCGACTCCAGCCGTGTTTTAACACTGCCCGGGTCCATCTGAAGATTCACGCCTTCACGCTCAAAGGCAGTAATGGATTCCGGTGTAACAGCCGCGCATAGTGGAGAAAAGAGCCATAGAAAAATGGCCAGAACCGATACGATGTTTACCCTGTTATACATAGCCTGAATTAAATAATCGACGCGTCATCAAGGTTTGAGTGTGAATTCAATACCTGTTGTTCGTTATTGCCATGCTTGTTTTTTATTCGCCTGTCACAAAAAACTACCATAGCAGCGGGTATATCACCAAATCCTGAACTTCTGATACTGTAATTTATTCATGTACATCTGAATTTTATATTAGTAACCACAAGTGAACCACTATGAACCACGGGGAAACAAGTAATGGATAACGGAGAATTAGCACCTGGATCGTGAAGCGCTACGACAGCGGGTACGAACCACCTCACTCAAGACGCGTAAACAGGCGCGACAGACATGCCTGAATACTTCTCCCGCTTTTTCGTTCACCGCTTTTTCTGTTAACACACCAACCGGGTAGCCCGGCATCATCAGCCAAAAGCCCGCTTCAGCTTCCTGGCAATCTTCTGCATGCACTTGTCGCGTGTCCAGATTAAGGCAGTATCCGTTAATGCGGTAGATGCCAGAAGATGGGCATCGATATAACCGATTCCCTGCCCCATCAGTTTATTGTGTTCGATAAAGTACAACACCTCTTTCTAAGAGGCTACCGCCGCCTGGGGCAAATCGTTGAGCAGCCTGAGCACCTCATCGCGCTTGCGCAGATTCCCGCAGGCCAGTTCACCAATGACAAAGGAGTGTGCCAGCACCTGACTGCTGTCGAGCAATTCAATAAGACGCTCGTCTCCGGTACGCAGATGATCGGTCCAGACCGAGGTATCGACCAGGATCATGCGGCCGGATCGGACTGCCGTCGAGGTATCGGTTTCAGTTGTGGTTCGCTGCCACCCAGCCGCGTCAGCCGGCGGACTCTCTCTCGTTCGATCAGGGCACGCAATCCCTCACGCACCAGCGCGACTTTTTCACTCACTCACCCCGGTAATCCGTTGAGCCTCTGCTAACAATTCGTCATCGATATTCAGTGTGGTTCTCATGGGCAGCTCCTGTCGCTAGAAGGCACGAATACTGACATCGTTTGATGATATATTTCATGCATTAATTGTGCAAGGGTCACCGGATCTGCCATTCCACACGTAATGAACTATCCGGAAATTCCGGATAACTGGCGCTTCCTCTAACTGAGTTGTTGCATTTTTTGCAATGAGTCGCCAAGTTCATCAACGGAACGAAATACCACAGATTTAGTCTGAGAAACGGCGCATTACCCGATTAAAGTCCAGATACCGACAAGCCGACTAATTGATTAAATCGGCAAATTTGCCTAGTATTACTTTAAGGCCAGGGACAAAATTCGGCTCCATGCCGTGTGGTTTACGGGTCTCGACTGGTAAACCCTATATCCCCGGCCCCCTTATTTCTTCTCAAAAGCCGCCAGATTGAGAGGCTTTTGTTTTGTGTAGAAAACGCCCCGCCGCCCGTCCTCCACGAGATCCAGGTCATGCACCTCGCCAACCTGCGGCCAGATCATATCCAGAAATCGTTCTTCCTTGCGCTGGTAAAAGCGCTGTAGCGCCCAGAGGTAGTAATCAACGGCCTGCAACCCGGCGGAATGCTGTGGCGTACTGGAGGTTACGGTGTTGGTTGCCGGGTGATTAAAACCGAAGTCCTCCGCAAAGGCCGCATCAGCTTTTTCCAGTGCCCGGCGTAGCGCCTGATTGCGTGGCTTACTGCCGCGTTTCGCAAAACAGATATTGACCTGCTCGGCCATGTGGTGCAGCTTGCGAAACAGTTCTTTCACCAACAGGTCATACTGCTCGTTCTGGCTATACCGGTACACTACGTCCCGTTCATTCTGTTGCTGAACATAGGCGGCAAGATCATGTTTGTTCCTGACAACTGCATAGAAACGGACATTCTGCTGCACCAATAATTTGTACACCTCTCGGCGAACTTCCGGAAGATCGTCCTTGGCATGAAATGCGAGCGCCGTTTTTCTGTTCTCTGGCTGCATGGAAGGCACATTCTTGAAATAGGGGCCCCTCAGCAGGTCGGCTCGCAAGGCGTCAAGATCCGTTGCCAGTTGAAGCGGATCTTCAATATCCAATTTTCCAAGAATGAAAAACGAGGAGCAGCCATCCTCTCCGACGAGAATCCTGCCCTTGCTGTTAAACAGCACAGGATCGCCAGCCTCATCGACAAAATAGTGGATGATCGGTCCATCATGCACAGCAAATATCTCCCATTACGAACGGTTTATGAGATTACATATATGTAAACCCACGGTTTACATTTCTGCAGTTTAATACACCACCTTCAATGCCTTGACCGGAAATACCTCCTGGATTGCGCTCATCAGCATACGGTTGAGCTGCCGGATGATCCCGGGCACGGCAGGACTGTGCACACCGCCTGCTTCCAGAATATGGTACTTGTAGTGGAACGCCAGCTCGTTCATCGAACCGAGTACACTTTTGCTGCTCGTGCCGGCAAAACCAATCTCGTCATATTCTGAAAGTATCCTGGCCCGATCCGCCTCGATAAAACCCTCATCAGCAAGGACGCAGCTCAGGTAACTCTTGAACAGCCTGTCCAGATCCCTGATCACAGGCCTCGGAACGTCCGGGGTAATGAAATTGAACAGCGTCTTGTCATTGACGAACAGGACGCACTTACGTCGGTCAATATGAATCAGGTTGGCATGCCAGGGGCCAAGATACGAGAAGCGTGGCTCGTCTGCTCCGGATGAGCCAGGTGCAAGGGATTGAAGACCTTGGCGGCTCATTGTTCACTTGGCAAACAAAGGGGACTGTGTGCGGGCACCGGCGCGTCGCGGGTTTCCGAACCTGTATCCCGTGAGGCAAGATTAGCGGAAACCGGGGTCTATTATCGGAACTGCGATTTCATAACTCACCCTATTACCGCCACAAACTCGCCAATCACTCTTAACTCACCTGCCGATTCATCATCAAAAACCAAATCGTCATAACCTTCCCTGTTAGAATCAGGCCGCAACACAATCCTGCTGTGCTGCCACTCATGGCCATCCCGCACTTTTTCGCTACTGTAAAGTTTCACGGTATATGATGCCCCGGTATCCTGATCCTGTATATCCTGATGCTGCACAATTACTACTTTGTTGTTTCGGCTGCCGCCCGGGTTGGCTTTGAATAAACACCATGCGCCATTGGGTATGCGTTTATTCATTGACTCACCTACAACACGGGTAACAAAATGTCCCTGTTGCGGCCTGAAGGAGTCGGCCAGTTCTACCCAGTCGAAATCACCCACCTGTTGTTCTTCGCTGAACTGGCCTGCGGCAATTTCAAGATCGTAGACAGGTACGGAATTTTCATAGGGTCTTACTTCTTCTGGTCTCAATAATCTGAGCGTTAATCCCGGGTATTGTTCCAGGTGAGATTCTTCAATCTCAGTTTGTGCCGCCTCGGCATGTATTAGCGGTTCGTCTTCATAAATAACAGCTTTTGCCATTGCTGAAAAATAGGCATTGGTTTCCGGGTCTGTGCAGTAGATATAACAGCCTTTCTGACCTCTTGTCATCAGTGTGCGATAGGTGTTTTTGATGATGAGATCGGCGCGTTGTTTTGCAGCCTCCGGATTTTCTTTTAGCAGCTTTTTATAACCTTTAACCGAACTGTCCATTTTTGAGCGCTGGGCAGCATCGGTTATGATTTCACCATCGCGCACGATGAGATCGGGACCGATGATGACGCCGATGTAATCGACTTCAAGTCCCTGACAGGTATGGATGCAACCAATCTCATTAACAGTTTCTGGTTTCATTATCCAGAGGTTACCGTCTGTTTTAAGATTCCATTTCATTGAGAAGTTAAACTCACCAAATACTATGTCATCTTTTTCCGGTTGTTTTGTGCTGATCCAGTCCCAACAATAACCGGCAACCAGTCGTGCTTTGTTGTTGATGCGGTTTTTTGTGAATATGGTGTCGCGCAGGTCGTTGGGTGAACCGAATACACGAAAATCGAAGTCGATACCTGCCAGTGCTTCGTTGGCGGTTGGTTTGATCGCCAATGCATTATCGACCCAGGCGAGATAACCATCGGAACCATTGCAGCGAAACTGTGAGGCGAGCTCCAGTTCGTGGACGCTGGCTTTTGCCTGTTTCGCCCATGCTCTGATTTCCTGTTTTTCGCCGATGTCTTTCCAGGTAACGCGCTGGTCTTCGTCGATGAAAAACACACTGTGTTTTGAGGCGTTGATGATTTCCTTGATCTGGTTTTCGCCCAGGTTCTGGTACATGCCGGATTTGGCATTGAGCCGATGAGCCTCATCGACAACGAGCACATCAAGGCTGTTGGCTTCACTACTGTGATAGCTGCCGGAACCTTTGAACATATTGTCGATATGGCTTTTTGTGTAAGTGCCTTTTAGTTTTGCGGCATATACCTGCCGTGGTGCGGCATTTTTGGTGATGTATTGCACCAGCTTTTCTTGCCGGGTGAGTTCGACCAGCAGGTTGATGGCCACCACGGACTTGCCTGTGCCGGGGCCGCCTTCGACGATGAGTACATGTTTGTTATCGGGTGTTGATGCTTCGGCGAGAGCTAATACGGTTTCGTAAACCAGTTTTTGCTCGTCGATCATGATGAATTCAGTGTTGCCCTGTAACAGCGAGAGCAGTGTATCGGCAAGATTCTTTGACGGTTTTATCTTGCCGTGGTCAATACGGTACATGATGTTACTGGTGTCGCCGTATTTAACGTGCTGCTTGATAAATTCCTGCAGCCGTCGTGTATCGTTTTTTAGAAATGCGGGGGCTTTGCTGGTATGTGGCTGATAAAAGGAATGGTTGATAACATCATTGGCATCGCAGTTATGCAGGTAGGCACAGGGTTTGAGTGAGATTCTTTCATCTCTTACGGTTTCGTTGAAATCCTGAAGTAATGCTGCATACGACCATGCCTGATAGGAAGGATGACTGGTTTCACGTTCTCGTCTGCCGAGAAAGGTTTCTACGATGGCATCTTTTGTAGTGCGTTTAACATCGCTCCATTGCTTGAGTTCAACGATGATGGCGGTGTCGGTTCTTTTATGATCCTTGCCTGTTAGGATAAAATCGATGCGATTGGATGTTAACGGGATTCTATATTCGATGGATACGCCCGCGTTGCCGGGGATGGCATTGTCCGTCAGGATATTGTTCATGAAGAGCATGGAATTTTCCCATGATCTTATTTCTGCTTCGCTGGTTGAATGACCTAATTTATCTTTAAACCGTTCGAGTATTTTGTCCGCAATAACGTTGGTGTTCACATCATTGTTGAATTCTGCCTTGGTTGCAGAGTAGACGATCACTTATCGAACTCCGTGTACTTTTTAGCGTTCCCCTTCGCTTTTTCTACAGGATATTTCTGTTCGTTGAGTTCAATTTTGTTTACGGCGGCAGTTAATAGATCGATATCGAGTTTATCGGCCAGCCTGATGAGATAGATCAGCGTATCCGCCAGCTCGGTTTCTACCTCTTCGAGTTTGTCTTTGGGAAGATTGTTGCTTTGTTCCTCGGTGAGCCACTGAAAATGCTCGATGATTTCAGCAACTTCAGCACTAAGGGCCATTGAAAGGTTCTTGGGTGAATGGAATTGATCCCAATCACGAGCTTCTGCAAAAACTCGCAATTTCTCCCGAAGATAGCCAAACTCATTATTCATACTAACTAAGTCCAATTCCTTATACCTTTAATTTTGGAATGATTCTCCCGCATGTACGTTAATCAAGCAATGATTGATTGCATACTGGAATTAAGTGACATGTTGTTGCGCAGTAGCGCGGGACGAACAACTCAATCAGCTTCCTCTACGCTTCGTTGTGTCATCATCGAAACCTTCGAATGCATCCTGAATAATCTTTTCCAACCCATGTACTTCATCATCCGACAGGGCAGAAAAGTCCTTCTCACGTTTCCTCCTGGACAGCTTGCCATCAATCTGACGAATAAACAGGATCAGGTTCTGTGCCAGTCGATCCGATCCAGCATGACGGAAGACACCGGGAAAACCATGCCCGGCGGTGTGTACCCACGCTCGGCCGGGACATGATGGATCAGACAACGGTGCACACGACCGTTACCATCCTGGAACGGGTGAACATAGACAAAACCAAAGGAAGTTGCCGCCGCTTGCAGAACAGGATCCAGACCGTCATCCCGCATTCGCTCATTGGTGGCCAACATGCCGGTACAGAGTACTTCGATGTCTTCGGGCCGCGCGCCGATGAATTCCGGCAGGGGATCACCGAATCGAAAAATAGGTGCGTCTTTGTCGAATAACAGCCAGTTTGGTGTGCATGATCACAATCTGTGATTCAGAACAATCTCAAACCTCAATAACAAAATCCGGCCTGAAATCCGAACTCAGTGCCTCCGATGCATACCGAGATGTAGGCCCTTGGGACGTATGGCGCGTTAATCGGTTACTTGTGGTGCCTGCCCAGCCCATACCGTAGTTGAATTATCAATCACTTACGGTTCACTGTGCTTTCAAGTTAGCACAAATCCAGCACGGTCCAAATTTCACCGATTGAGCCACTCATAGTTTTGGCTATAATAGCCGTTATGGATATTGAAGCTATTTTTGAGGCGAGGTTTTGTTTATGAAGGCAGTGACAGCAAAAGACGCTAAAAACCGGTTCGGTGAATTGATGGATACGGTACAGAGGGAACCTGTCAGTATTGAAAAACACGGCAGGCCGGTCGCTGTGGTTCTTTCTGAAGTCGCGTACGAAAAAATGAAACTGGAGTATCTTCAGGCCATGCTTGCGGTCGGAGAAGCGCAGCTTGACCGTGGCGAAGGAATAGACGGGGAAGAATTCTTCGAGGAATTGCGGCAGGGAAAATATGATTAATGCCGTCTTATCGCCTTTCACCGGAGGCCAAAAAGGAGCTCCTTGCTATCCGCGCCTATACCCGGAATAAATGGGGCAACCAACAAGCACAGAAATATATCGATACGGTGGAGAAGAAATGTGCACAGTTAGCCCGGAGTCCGCACATCGGCCGGGAACGATCAGAAATAAAATCCGGATACAGAAGTCTGGCTGAAGGAAAGCACGTTATTTTTTACCGTGTGGGTGATGACGGTATCGATATCCTGAGAATACTGCACGCGCGCATGGATATTGAACATCGCATGGAGTAAACAATACCTTCCAAGCCAATATCTCGACGATTTCCTATCAGGTCGCTCAATAAAGATCGGCACATTGCATGAGTACAGAGACATCGACCAACACGGCGATCAAAAAAGCGACTCGAATAGCTGAACGACTTGACGGAGAAGTTACGATCTCGTCTGCAATCAAGGAGCATCAGGGAACAACTCTACATAGCCAAACCCCGAGCATGGTTGGATCTATGGTCGAAAAGTGTCCTATTTCGCACGCGAACGACGCTCAGGATAAAGATGGGGAACACAGCCTGCTCTCAATCCTGACCTACACCTTCAAGATCCAGTCCGGCTGAAAATCCGGGTTCAGCGCCTCCGGTGCATAACCGCGTGGATTGCATACCACCCGGGTGCCGTAGACCTCATAGTCAAACGATTCATGCATATGACCGTGAACCCACAGTGCTGCCCGGTCGCCATCAATGAGATTCTCCAAATTGCTGGCGAAGGCCGGAGTCAGCAGGTCATGCGCATACCGGGGATGTACCGACCGCGACGAAGGGGCATGGTGGGTCACAACTACCGTCGTCCCATCAAAGGGTTCTGCCAGCATCGTTGCCAGCCAGTCACGGCTGGCTGTGTGCAGCC
>QIKV01000072.1 GCA_003233115.1 Oceanospirillales bacterium | reverse complement strand
TGCTGGAACTGATCCGCGAATATGATGATTCGCTCGGCTGGTTCGGCCCGGGTCTGAACTCCTGTGCCCACTGGCTGAACTGGAAGTGCGGTATCAACCTCGGTGCGGCCCGCGAGAAGGTGCGAGTGGCGCATGCCCTGGTCGATTTACCGAAGATCAGCGAGCAGTTTCGCCACGGTGAGATCAGCTATTCCAAGGTCCGCGCCATGACCCGGGTGGCGACTGAGAAGAATGAGGACTTTCTGCTGATGATCGCCCGCCATGGCACCGCCGCGCATGTTGAACGGGCGGTGCGCAATTACCGCAAGGTCAAACGCATCGAGGCGCTGGAGCGCGATAATGATCGCCACGCAACTCGGGAGTTGAATTGGTATTTCGATGACGATGACTGCCTGGTATTAAAAGGCCGGTTTGCACCGGAGCAGGGCATGCTGATCATCAAGGCACTGGAAGCAACCATGGATGATATGTATGCGGAAAACAAAGACGTTGCCGCAGAAATGTCTGCCGAGGAAGCAGCGGTTACCCCCCACCCTGAGTTGGATCCCATTGCCCACCGCCGCGCAGATGCAATGGCGCGAGTGGCAGAAAGATTCCTGTCAGGTGCGGGCAAAGAAACCGGCGGTGACCAATACCTGGTGCATATCCATACCGATATGGAAACGCTGAAAGTAGATGGTACCGGTGCAGAAGCTGAAATCGATGAAGCCACCAACGTTTCCGCGGAAACGTCCAGACGCTTAGCCTGTGATGCAGGCGTGGTGCACTGGCTGGAGAACAAAGAAGGCGAAACACTCAGTGTGGGGCGTAAAACCCGCACCATTCCACCCGCCATCCGGCGCGCACTGAAGCGCCGCGACCACGGTTGCCGCTTCCCCGGTTGCACCTGCTCCCGCTTCGTGGATGCCCACCACATCACGCATTGGGCCGATGGCGGTGAAACCCGCATCAACAATCTGGTGCTGTTATGTCGACGCCATCACCGCCTGGTACATGAAGCGGGCTTTGGCGTGCACGCGCAGGCCGATGGGACGATTTACTTCACCGATCCGCAGGGCCGCAACCTGCCGGGTACTGGCGAAACGCGTTTCCGCGGAAACGTCTTTGCATTAACCACCCAAAACAGCCGTTCAGGCATCCCCATATCACCCCCCAAACCGGCGAATGCCGCTGGGGTGGTGAAAGAATGGATGATAATGATGCGGTATTGTGTATGTTGCAGTTGGAGTGATGTCTTATCGCTGCCATGCCGAACACGAGATAGTAGTACAACTGGAAGACCCGGAGAGTCGAAAACTGATATCGCCGGACGCTTTTCTACTACGTATTGCTTCTGTTACGTTCCGCAGGCTATCCTTCATCTCGCGGGCGAATACCAGCAAAAAACGGGATTTGAAACATGTTAAGACAAAGTGTGGTTATGACAGTTTTGGCTGCGGGAATGGTTGGTAGTGGTTACGCGGCCATTTATTCCTGTAAGGATGCCGGTGGGCAGGTCAGTTATCAGGATCAGCCGTGCAGCGCGAGCAAGGAACAGACCGAAATCGTACCGCCAGCAACGGGTTCGAACGGGCCGCTGTGCTCAAAAGTGAAAAGCCACCCAATGGCGGATACAGCCATTGTTTATTTTGCGTAACGCCGTGCGACAGTACCCTGACAGCCCGCGGCGCAGCGTGCTGCCCGCAGTCCTGCAAGTCCGGGTATCAACAACAGCGTGTCCGGGGCGTCGAGCCGATGGATGCCTTCCAGGCGGCCTTTTACGGTGAGCGGCACTGCGTACCGGGCATCGATGCGGCGCTGTCGGGCCGTTGACGGGCGCAGACTCAACCTGGTTCGACACATTTTCCATTGCATGAAGCTTATATTTCAGGCATCACCAGCAATCAAATTGCCACTTGCCGCTTCAACGAAGCTTGTAGCGCTGGATCTTGCCGGTGGCGGTTTTTGGCAGCAAAGCAATGAATTCAACCCAGCGCGGGCGCTTGAAGGCCGGTAACTGAGCGCGCACGAAACTGATCAGCTCGGCCGCCAGTTCAACCGACGCCTCGGTGCCATCGGCAAGCACGACAAAGGCCTTGGGTTTAAGCAGTCGGTCGTCGTCCATGGCGCCCACCACCGCCGCCTCGTTCACAGCGGGATGGCTTAGCAGAGTATTCTCAACCTGCATTGGCGAAACGTAGACCCCACCGACCTTGATCAAGTCATCAGAGCGGCCGCAATAAATATAGTAACCGTCTGAATCGAGGTAGTATTTATCGCCGGTTTTGACCCAATGGCCCTGGAAAGTCTCAGCCGTTTTATTGCGTTGATTCCAGTAACCGAGCGCGCTCGATGGTCCACTGACATACAGATCAGCAATTTCGCCATCTGCCACCGGTAGCCCTTCATCATCAAGCAGGCGTAGTTCATAGCCGGCCAACGGTTTGCCTGAACTGCCCGGCCGGACCTCTCCCGGCCGATTGCTCATAAACATATGCAACATTTCGGTGGACCCGATAGCGTCCAGAATATCAACCCCCGTTCGCTGGCACCATTGTTCGAGTACAGCCTCGGGCAAGGCCTCACCGGCTGAAATACAGGCGCGCAAGCGCAACTTGTCACGACTGGGGATATTGCCGGTATTGAGCATCATTGAGTACAGCGTGGGTACTGAAAAAAACAGGCTCGGTTGGTGACTATCGATGATGCCCGCAACCGATTCGGCAGTCGGCTGACCAGCCAGTAATACAACAGTCGCTCCGGCGGCCAGCGGAAAGGTCAGCGCATTCCCAAGCCCATAAGCGAAAAACAGCTTGGGTGCGGAAAATATCAGGTCCTTTTCATTAACTGCAAGAATCTCGGTTGCGAAGTGATCAGCGGTAGCACGCAAATCGGTCTGCGCGTGGACTACGCCTTTGGGCCGTCCGGTTGTACCGGAGGAATACAGCCAGAATGCGGCATCATCGGGACGGGTCGGGGCCGTTTCAAAGTGCTCTGGCATGTCAGCCAGGGCATCATCGAGGCATTCGTAGCCAGGCATGCCGGGCGTCCCGGAGATCAGTGTTTTATCCAGAAAGCGATGCGTGTTGATCTGTGGCTCAATAGCCTCCCTCACCTGCTCGGAAAACACCAGCAACCGGGCCCGGGTGTCGTTCAGCATATATTTATAATCATCCGCACTCAGCAAGGTATTGACCGGCACCGGCACAACCCCTGCCTTGATTGCACCGAGAAAACAGGTATGGAAATCGATGCTGTCATGGAGGCACAACAAGATGCGTTGCTCCATGGCAATGCCACTTTGCACGAGCAGATTGGCAAACCGGTTAACACGTTGCACCAATTGGGTATAGCTGTAGGCGCCATTCTGGTCAATCACCGCAATCTTGTCACCACGACCCGCCGAGAGGTTATGCAGTAGCAGGTCATCAGCCGCATTGAATAATTTATGCTCACCGGTGGCAGGTGCTGCCCGGGTGGTGAATTTCTCAGCAGTCATTCCGTCAATTCCTGCTTGAGGCAGCGATTCGCACGTACTCAAAATCGCCAGGTTTGCCATCGATTCCCGCCTTGGGTGGTGCAATCCAGGGAGCAAAATGACCCGCCCTGCGTTCCGGCTTCATCAGCGACAGAATATAGTCACCATCAGCAACAGATGGTAGCCAGTCAGTACTCATCTGCACCCAGTCGGACTCGGTTATCAGTTCGCCCGTGGGGCTTACGAAGTGCTCACTGAACTCACCCACCTGACGATTGAATCCGCGGTGTGGTAATTGCAGCTCGTAGTCAAAACCCTGCTCGGCTATGACCCGGTTCCAACTGATAACAATGTTGGCACATTCACTGATGTAATCGTCCAGTAGCCGTGCATTGATGGCACTGATGGCCGGCATATTCACCTGCTTCAGTTCACCCTCAATGATCTGTTCAACAGGATAAGTATCATCGTGTAACTGGTGGTCGTCATTGATCCGCGGCTCGCCGAAGCGCCCTTTGATCCCCGCATTGAAGGCGTTTGCCGCGTTGGTTGAAACTTCGGCACCAAACAGATCCAGGGTAACCGAGAAGTGGAAGTTGATTTTCTTCTGGATCGTTGGTAAATCAATGACACCGTGTTGGCGCACGCTGTCGATGTCGTGGGGATCGGTAATGCCTTGTTCACGCATGACTTCACTGCTGCGTTGCACGACCCGCGCTACGCCGGTACGGCCAACCAGCATGTGATGGCCCTCTTCGGTCAGCATAAACCGGGTGGTACGTGCCAGCGGGTCAAATCCGGAGTTCGCCAGCGACTCCAGTTGCATTTTACCGTCGCGGTCGGTAAACGTCGTAAACATGAAAAATGACAACCAGTCGGGGGTTCTTTCATTGAAGGCGCCGAGAATTCTTGGCCTGTCCGGATCTCCGGAACGGCGCTTGAGCAACGCTTCAGCTTCTTCGCGCCCATCGCGGCCGAAATACTTCTGCAGCAGGTAGACCATGGCCCACAGATGCCGACCTTCCTCAACATTGACCTGGAACAGGTTGCGCATATCGTACAGCGAAGGTGCGGTTGCACCCAGGTAGCGTTGTTGCTCTACAGATGCGGGTTCGGTATCGCCTTGTATGACGATCAGCCGACGCAACATGGCCCGGTATTCCCCCGGCACTTCCTGCCAGACCGCTTCACCCTTATGCAGGCCAAAAGCGATCTTTCGACCTTCTTCCCGGGGTGCGAGCAGAATACCCCAACGATACTGGGGCATTTTTACAAAACCGAATTTGGCCCAGCCATCCCGGTCCACGCTAACTGCGGTGCGCAGGTAGACTTCACAATCCTGGAACCCCTCCGGCCCGACAGTCTTCCACCAGTCCAGATATTGCGGATACCACTTCTCCAGTGCCCGTTTGAGGCGTGCGTCGGAGGACAGATCAACGTTGTTCGGAATCAGTGTATCGTAATCCACAGCACTCATATTCAAACCCTCTTCTTGTCATATTCCGGCCGCTGACCGGTTCCATAGCAGCGTAATGCACCGCCCTCACCAACGGCATTGGGGCGCTGAAATATCCAGTTCTGCCAGGCTGTGAGGCGCCCGAATATCTTGGTCTCCATGGTCTCAGGACCGGCAAAACGCAAGTTGGCCTCCATGCCGGTCAATGCATCGGGAGAAAAGCTGGCACGTTCTTCCAACAACAGCCGGATTTCGTCTTCCCAGTCAATATCATCCGGGGCAAAGGTAACCAGGCCGGCGTCCAGCGCGGCATTGGCGTCCAGCGGTTGCCCGCTCAGGGCACGCGCATTTTCAAAGCTCTCCGGTTCACCCAGGAATCGGGTTTCCAGCCGGGTAAGGTCGTTGGACATTGGCAATGGCCCGAAATTTGATGCACTTAAACGGATACCGGCCGCGGCTCTTGTATCACCCTCGAACTGGCCATCAAGCATGTAACTGCGATCGACTGCAAACAGGGGTTCTGCCAGAAAACCGACAAAACAACTGCCGGGCTCGACCAGCGCAAAGGTGGTGCGCGAGGTGACATCCAAACGCTTGAACGTGCGCTTGGCGAATAACCAGATTTCACGCATCAGCCAGTGGCTTTTATGCTGGAGCAAAAACCGGTCGAAAGCTTCGACCTGATCCGGGTCACCATCCGTCTTGAATATCAGCGTACCCAGGGTGGGCTCATTAAACCGTAAGTGCAGCAAGGCATCATCCAGCGCCCGCAACAGCGCCAGCGGCCAGAAATCGACACCCAGCCCAACCGCTGCAGCCACGTCTGCCGGCGGATCACCAGCGGGACCTGTGGCAATCAGTTCCACGTTTCGCCGACTGCGGTCAAGCTTGACGGTCAGAAATGGATAACGGATCTCATCGCCATCCAGGTGGCGCTCCAGTTCCGTCAATTTGATACCGACTGCGTCTGCGGGACGGTCTGAAGTTTGCGCCATCTCATTCGCACATGCCTGCACCCGCTCCGCCATTTTCGAGCGCGGAACACTTTCGTCGATCAGTCGCCATTCGACCGCACGGGGGCCTTTCATACCTTCTTCCAGGGTGCAGAAAACATCTGCCAGATCACGCCGAACCTTGCGTTTGTCCACCAGCCGTGTCAACCCGCCGGTCCCTGGCAGGACCGCCAATAGCGGCACTTCCGGCAGTGACACTGCGGCGTTGCCGTCATCCATCAGGATGATGTAGTCGGTCGCCAGGGCAAGTTCATAGCCACCGCCGGCTGCTGTGCCATTGATGGCAGCAAGATAGCGCTGGCCGGAGTATCGGCTTGCGTCCTCGATCGAATTGCGCGTTTCATTGGTGAATTTACAGAAATTGACCTTGTGGTCATGGGCTGCACCACCGAGCATGCGGATGTTTGCACCAGCGCAGAACATGCCGATGTCGTCGGAAGTCAAAATGACAGTCTTCACTTCGGGGTGTTCGAAACGCAGGCGTTGAATCGCGTCATAGAGTTCAATATCCACGCCGATGTCGTAGGAATTAAGTTTCAGTTCGTAGCCAGCAAACATGGCCGCCGCCGGGTCCACGGCCATCACCAGCTCGGCGACCGGTGCTGAAATTGAAATTCTCCAGTGCCGGTAACGGTCAGGGTGCACTCTGAAATCGATGGGGGCGGGATTGCTGGTATCCAGATTCGATGATGCTGTGCTCATAGAGATTTCCAAGAATAATGCAGTATTATGCATCTAAATGAGATTTTTTACTAATAATATGCATGATAGTATATAATATTACCCTTCCAAGGCAAGGATTGAGTTGCAAGCCAGTGCAAACAAAACGTAATGCTTCCAGCCACGACAGTTCAAAATTGCTCGGCACGATTGGTGATCGGGTCCGCAGTCTGCGCGCCCGTCGTGGCATGACACGCAAGTCGCTAACGGCTGAATCTGCAGTGTCAGAACGTCACCTGGCGCAACTGGAACTGGGTAAGGGAAATATGTCTATCGCCCTGCTGGAGCGTGTGGCCCGTGCCCTGGAAACCGACCTGGGCGACCTGGTGCGGGGCGAACAGTACGAAACCATCGAGCGAATACTGATCAATGAGCAGCTACGCAACCTGTCGCCGGCTGACCTGACCGCGGTGCTGGAACTGTTGCACAGACGATATGCCACTAAAACAGGTAGCCATCAGCGCGTTGCATTGATTGGTTTACGTGGAGCGGGCAAGACCACACTTGGAAAACGGCTGGCCCAGGATCGCAAGGTACCGTTTATCAGGCTGGTGGCCGAGATCGAAAGGCTGGCCGGTATGGACGCATCGGTAATTTTTGAATTGTCCGGCCAATCTGGCTATCGGCGTCTGGAAGAGAAGGCGTTGACTGAGACGCTGGCAAACTACAAGGCCTGTGTGATTGAGGCTGGCGGGAGCATCGTTGCGAAACCGCGGCTGTTCAATCTGCTGCTCACCAGTTGCACCGTAGTCTGGATCCGGGCACTGCCCGAGCAACACATGCAGCGGGTAATCGACCAGGGTGACCTGCGGCCCATGGCCGGCAATGACGATGCCATGTCCGACCTGCAACGAATCCTGAAGGAGCGGGAGCCCTTTTACGCCAAGGCCCACCATATTCTGGACACGTCCACAGCCAGTGTCGAGGACTGTGCAGCAGAGCTGGACAAGATCACCCGCTGCAACCAAGCCGGAGACCGCAATCAGTTACGCGAGTCTGAATTGGCCGCCCAGTAACCGCCACAAACCCCATGCCGACCATCACATTCATTAACCACCTGGGCCACAGCCACGAGGTTATCGCGGTGGCTGGAGCCAGCCTGATGGAGACTGCGGTGGACAACGGCGTCACAGGCGTGGTTGCTGACTGTGGCGGTGCCTGCAGTTGTGCGACTTGTCACGTGTACATTGATCCGGACTGGATCGCGCGACTGCCTGGGCCGGACGCGTCTGAGCAGGAACTGCTCGAATTCGCAATCGACCTGAAAGACAACAGCCGCCTGAGCTGCCAGATAGAAATCACTGAGGAGATGGACAGCATGGTGGTTCATACCCCGGCAAGCCAATACTGACAGCGACTAGCGGTGAATTGAATGACCAAAGAAGAAACAGGGCGGGCACCACTTTCCATATCGCTGGGCATTGCCGGGTTTGAATACGCAGATCTGTACGACCCACTCAGGCTTGCGGACCTGTCCCGCACATTCGACGAGTACCTGCAGGCACGTGATATTGCGCTACTTGACGAGTTTATGGCTTACCGTGAATGCCAGGGTGAAGGCATGCCACCCGAAACAGTTTCGGATCTCCTCGTGCGCGTCGCGCCTTACGTCGGAGATTTCATTACCCGGTTGTTCAAGCTCGAGTCGGAATGTGCCGCCCAGCGCAAAGCAATCCGGGATGAATTTAATACAATATTTGTTTTTCGCAGCGAGATCGTCGCGAAACTCAAACGCGCATTCAAGGGCGAGGACTGCACGACATGGGATCAGAAAGCACTCGTGGAGAGCATTGAACTGTTGAAAGAGGTCGCGTTCCCTGAAACAGCAACAGATGATCCCGAACGTGCGCTTGCACGCATAGCAGTAAATCTGTTTCACCTTGGTAACAGGCTGCAGTCACCTGATAATACGGCAGATAAATCCTATGGTGATGCCGAGCAGGAACTTTCCTTAGTGACCGGCAGGCTGAGTGGGCATGCAAGGGCATGCGAGCTTTTCGCTGACTGCCTGGCAGAAAACTCCAGCGCCAAAATCGCCTCAGGGCTGCTCAATATCGTACAGCGCTGGAGTTACCTGGTATCGACCGACGCCCTGTTCTGTATCCAGGCGAAAGACTGGCTGTCTTTCAAGGCCCACGAGAAAACCGACCTGGATAACCTCGTCGAGCACGAGGTCAGGCAACGAGAGGGCTTTTCCACCTGGGCCGGTCCGCAGCACCGCCGTCGCCGGCGTGACGGTTTTTCACTGACCGACCCGCGCATGAGCGAGAGGCAGGTGCTCCATGAGGTCGACCATTGCATCTATTGCCACGACCGGGATGCTGATTCCTGCGCCAAGGGCATGCGCAAGAAAAAGGACAGCAGTTTTGTGGTCAATCGTCAGGGCGTGACCGCTATCGGCTGCCCGCTCGGAGAAAAAGTCTCGGAAATGCAGTACCTGAAACGCCAGGGCGACAATATTGCTGCGCTCGCCGTGGTCATTATCGACAACCCGATGTGTCCGGGCACCGGGCACCGGATTTGCAACGACTGCATGAAGGCCTGCATCTACCAGAAGACCAAACCAGTCGACATCCCGCAAATTGAGACCAATGTGCTCACTGACGTGTTATTCATGCCCTGGGGATTTGAGATCTATAACCTGCTGACACGCTGGAACCCACTCAACGTCAAACGTCCACATGCACTGCCCTACAACGGCAAGAAGATCCTGGTGGTCGGAATGGGTCCTGCGGGTTACACGCTGGCGCACTATCTCCTCAACGAGGGCTTCGCAGTGGTTGGCATTGACGCACTCAAAATCGAGCAGGTACCAAAGCGCCTGAGTGGGGACCTCCAGACGCTACCCGTGCCGATACGGGCGTTCAGCAGTTTTTACGAGGATCTCGACAATCGCCTGCTGGCCGGTTTCGGCGGTGTAGCCGAGTACGGAATCACTGTACGCTGGGATAAGAATTTCCTGCGCGTGATCCATCTTACACTCGCCAGGCGCAATACCTTCCGCGTATATGGTGGTGTGCGCTTTGGCGGTACGTTGACGATTGATGAAGCATGGGACCAGGGCTTTGATCACATCGCTCTGGCGACCGGGGCCGGCAAGCCCACGGTCATCGGGATGAAAAACAACCTGATACCGGGTATCCGCAAGGCATCGGATTTCCTGATGAGCCTGCAATTGACCGGTGCGGCGAAAGAGTCCTCGCTGGCAAACCTGCAACTACGCCTGCCGGCAGGCGTGATCGGCGGCGGTCTCACCGCAATTGACACCGCAACCGAGGTTCTTGCTTATTACCCACGGCAGGTCGAGAAGATTCTGCATCGCTATGAGAAGCTGATTGCGCTGTATGGTGACAACAAAGTACTGGAGACCTTCAGCGAGCAGGAAAAAGAGGTATTGAAAGAATTCCTCGCACACGGGCATGCTGTGCAGGCCGAACGCGAACGGGCGAGGATGGCCGGCGAAGAGCCCAACTTTGCGCCACTGGTCGATGCCTGGGGCGGCGTGACCCTGTTTTATCGCAAAGGCATCAAGGACTCGCCCGCCTACCGGCAGAATCACGAGGAAATTGCCGAGGCGCTGGATGAAAGTATCCAACTGGCCGAGGGCATGAACCCGCTCGAAGCGATCCGGGATGAGCACGGAGAGCTTTGTGCAGTGCAGTTCGATCACCTGGTCGAAGCAGATGGGCAGTGGGTCTCCCAGGGCGACAAGCTGGAACTGGGCCTGCGCAGCCTGTTTATTGCCGCCGGAACCTCGCCAAACACGATCTACGAGCAGGAACATTCGGGCACGTTCGAAATGGACGGCAAGTTCTTCCAGCGGTTCGAACCCCAGCACGAAAACGGCCAGGTGGAAAGGGTCCCGATGGATGATGAATGGATGCCGAAGATTGGCAAGCCGGCACCTTTCACCTCCTATCAGAAAGATGGCAGATCGATCTCATTTTATGGCGACAACCACCCCGTCTACGCCGGCAACGTGGTCAAAGCAATGGCCAGTGCAAAAGATGGCTATCCTTATATTGTTGAGCTATTCAGCCAGGAAATCGAAGCGGCAGACCCAGAGTTACAGCAACAACGACTGCAACAACTGGCCGGGCTTTTCGAGACACTGGACGACCAGTTAGTTGCCCGTGTCGTCAGGATCAGCCGGCTGACACCAACGATCATCGAAGTCGTTGTCCGTGCACCAATGGCCGCCCAAAACTTTGAACCGGGCCAGTTCTACCGGGTGCAGAACTTTGAATGGGCTGCGAAAAATATCGAGGGCACGCTGCTCACCTCCGAAGGCATCGCGCTGACCGGTGCCTGGGTTGACAAGGAACAGGGGCTGATCTCGCTGATCTCACTGGAGATGGGTAGTTCATCCAGCCTGTGCGCCACCTGGAGACCCGGAGACAGGCTGGTCGTGATGGGGGTCACCGGCACTGCAACCAAAATATACAAGGGTCGCAAGGTACTGCTGGTCAGTGGTGGGCTCGGCAATGCCGTGCAATTCTCCATCGGCAAGGCGCTCAGAGCCGCCGGCAGCCAGGTACTTTACTTTGCCGGTTTCAAGAACCCGACGGACCTGTTCAAAATCCAGGAAATCGAGCAGGCATCCGATGTCATCGTCTGGTCAGTAGATGCCGGACCCGGGGTCAAAGCGATCCCGACAAGCAGGGCACAGGACAAGAGTTACATCGGCAATATCATTGAGGCAATGGTTGCATACGGTAGCGGCGAACTCGGCGAGACCACGCTGCCGCTGGACCAGGTGGACCACATGATCGTGATTGGCTCCGACCGGATGATGGCCGCTGTCAAGGAGGCACGCCACGGTGTGCTGCAACCCTATTTGAAACCCGGCAACACCGCGATCGCCTCCATCAATTCCCCGATGCAGTGCATGATGAAGGGGGTCTGCGCGCAATGTATGTGCCGCCACGTCGATCCGGACAGTGGTGAGGA
>QIKV01000100.1 GCA_003233115.1 Oceanospirillales bacterium | reverse complement strand
TGGCGGAGAGAGAGGGATTCGAACCCTCGATACGCTATTAACGTATACACACTTTCCAGGCGTGCTCCTTCAGCCACTCGGACACCTCTCCTGAAGGCAGCGGATTATCTATTCAGCCAGGGCTCTGTGTCAACCAGATGGTGGAGGTATTGAGGGCGCTTTCCAACCTTCTGCTTGCGCGGGGAGAGGATTCCCGGTGGACATGAATGTCCACCCTACGATCCATTCCGGTGGACATGAATGTCCACCCTACGATCCATTTCGGTGGACATGAATGTCCACCCTACGGTTGAAAGATAAGGGTTACTCTTTGGCTTCGCTTGTTTCTTTGCGTGCCTCGTCCAGGGCCTCGCGCAGGGCTTTGGCCCATGGTTTCATCATGCGGATGCCTGCCTGGCGGTTGGCCGGGCCGGTTTGCCATTGCATAAAGGCGCTTTGGCGGTCTGCGGTCGGGTCCAGCGCCTTGGCCAGCAGATCGTCGGTTTCTGAGTCATACAGTTCGAGGTACAGCGTCATGGAACCGGCTGACTGGACATAGGATTGGCTGACGCCGGTGGTGCGCATGGTGTCGGGCGCGTGCACATTCAGATCAATGATGGCCGGCTTCACGATCAGCACGTCTTCCGCCCGTTCGGTTGCCAGCGTGTAACCACCATCTTTCAGTTCTTTGGTGAACACTTCCATAAACAGGTCAGCCACATTTTTCTTGATGCGTTCCATGTCCTTGGTGGTTACCCGGGTCATGACACTGCGGTTTTGATTTCGTTGCCAGTTTTTCTTGAAGGCGACGAAAGGTCTGGTGATGTAAACCCGGTCATATTGGGCCAGGTTGGCGCCGGGTTCGGCCCACACCAGCGCGATGCCCTCGGTGTCAGGAACCCGTTTGAGGCCTTCCACCGTGTACTCAGGGATTTTACTGCTGTCCTTAGCGGCAAAAACCGGGACAGATGTAATGGTCAGCGCCACAAGGGGGATCAGAATCAGGGATTTCTTCATAAAGGCTTCTCGTGCGTGGATGAAATTAAAGGGGTAAAAAAAATCTACCAATACTATAGCTCTGAACGCTGGTGAAATATATACGCACGAACAACGCGAGCGGTGAAATGGGTGCTGACAATGGTTGACAATCAGATGCCTCGCAAGGATAATTCGCACCCCTCGCGAAGCGTAGTAATCGCGTGTGCGCGGGAGGATAATACAGGGTTAAGTCAGCGCGCCCGTAGCTCAGCTGGATAGAGTACCCGGCTACGAACCGGGCGGTCGGGAGTTCGAATCTCTCCGGGCGCGCCATTATTTTTTCTGGGCCCCATACGGGGTCCAGATACTTTATAATATCAGTAAGTTAACCGGTTTCGGGGTGTAGCGCAGCCTGGTAGCGCAACTGCTTTGGGAGCAGTGGGTCGGGAGTTCGAATCTCTCCACCCCGACCATTTTTAAGAACGGCGCCCGTAGCTCAACTGGATAGAGCATCAGCCTTCTAAGCTGAGGGTCGCAGGTTCGAATCCTGCCGGGCGCGCCAACACAGGTTGAGGCGGACAGAATGCTCTATCCAGTTGAGCTGATGAGCTCAACTGGGACATGTTGATGGTTTGGGCATCAACCTTCTAAGCTGAGGGTCGCAGGTTCGAATCCATTGCACATGGAGGAGGTGAGACCGGGAACCGGTCGAGAGGCTGGCCTGGGCCAAGTGCCGGTGCCGCGGAGGACACGACTGCAGGGATGCAGGAGGTAGAGCAATGCAGGAGCAATTGCCGAGGATGTCCGGGAGCGGCCTGCCGGGCGCGCCAACCACTACATTTGGTATAGTAGCGGCAGGCAGAAGATTTACAATGGTGGGCGTAGCTCAGTTGGTAGAGCTCCGGATTGTGATTCCGGCGGTCGTGGGTTCGATCCCCATCGTCCACCCCATATAATTTAAGCGGGTAGAGATACCCGCATTGGCTTAGGGGCCATTAGCTCAATTGGCAGAGCAGTAGACTCTTAATCTATTGGTTCTAGGTTCGAGTCCTAGATGGCCCACCACTTTTGGGGAAAACTCCTTAGCTCTCGATGGAATATCAGTTCGGACAACGTTTTGCGACAACGTTTTGCGAAAGTGGCGGAATTGGTAGACGCGCTGGATTTAGGTTCCAGTGGGGTAACCCGTGGGAGTTCGAGTCTCCCCTTTCGCACCATGCATTCCGCCACTGCCGGCACGACCCGACCCGGCACGACACGACATCACCAAGAGGTTGATAGT
The DNA here is from genome assembly GCA_003233115.1 of Oceanospirillales bacterium. Classification (GTDB taxonomy): domain Bacteria; phylum Pseudomonadota; class Gammaproteobacteria; order Xanthomonadales; family SZUA-36; genus SZUA-36. Next base: position 17,080 of record QIKV01000100.1, on the reverse strand, counting down.
ATTCATGCAAGTTTCAGTTGAAAATACCAGCGCGATCGAAAAGCGGCTAAAAATACAGGTTCCTGCCGAGGAAGTTAAGCAGCAGATTGATGCGCGGCTACGGGAGATCGGCAAACAGGTCAAACTCAAGGGCTTTCGTCCAGGCCGCATTCCGTTCAGTGTTTTGCGCCAGCGCTATGGCCCCCAGGCAACCCAGGAAATCATTCAGCAAACCGCGCAGACATCCCTGCAGCAGGCCATCGAGCAGGAATCGCTGCGCGTGGCTGCAAGCCCAAGACTGGAAGACACACCGGTGCTGGATAACGAAACCGGGCTTGAGATCAATGCAATCATCGAGGTTTTCCCGGAACTGGGTACCATCGAGGTCGCCGGGATTGCCATCGAGCGCCCCGACGTGAGCGTCACCGAAAGCGATGTCAGCGAAATGCTGGAGACATTGAAAAAGCAGCGGATGATCTGGACCGATGTCGAGCGCAAACCTGCTGCCGGCGACCAGGCACTGGTCGAATACACCGCGCAAACCGAACAGGGCAGGGTGCCGGAGGCCGGCAGTCACCGCCTCGCCATCGTCCTCGGTGAGTCCGGCTTTGAGGCCATCGAAACAGCGGTCAGCAAAATGTCAGCCGGTGACAAAACCGACCTCAAGCTGGAATTCCCGGCCGATTTCCACGAAGCTGAGCTGGCCGGTAAAGAAGTCGACGTGGCGCTGGAACTGGCCAGGGTCCAGGCAGGCGCCTTGCCCGACGTTGATGAGGAATTTGTCAATTCATTCGGCGTTGGGAGTGGCGATGCCGAAGAACTCAACGTCGAAATCCGTAAAAATCTGGAGCGGGAGTTGGGCCAGGCAATCAATACGCAGCTTAAAACCCAACTGGCGGAGCGCCTGCTGGAAATGCACGCCGACATGGAAGTGCCGCAGAGCGTGGTCAGCAACGAGGCGTATAACATGTTGAGGCAGATGCTGCGCGGCGCAGAGATTGAAGTGACCGATGACATGCTGCAGCACTTCATCGAGCCCGCCAGAAAGCGTGTACGCAGCGGCCTGTTACTGGCCGAACTGGCGCGGCAGAATGATATCGTTATTGACGGCGGCAAGGTGCGTGAAGCCGTCGAGGAAATAGCGCAGACATACGAAGAACCGCGCGAGGTCGTGCAGATGTATTATAGTGACCAGCGCATGTTGCAGGCAGTGGAAAATTCGGTTTTGGAGAACCAGGTGGTTGACTGGGTTGTCAATAACGCTAAAGTGACAGATAAATCCATGAGTTTCCAGGAAGCCATCAATGCAGCAACACAGGCAGCAGGCCAGCAGCCATGAATACTAAACCAGTGCTAAATACTGAAACGCGGGCGTTAAATCTTGTCCCGATGGTGGTCGAACAGACGCCCCGGGGCGAGCGTGCCTATGACATTTATTCGCGCCTGTTAAAAGAGCGGGTCATCTTCCTGGTCGGACCGGTCGACGACCACACCGCGAACGTGATTATTGCCCAGTTTCTGTTTCTTGAGTCTGAGAATCCGGAAAAAGACATCCACCTGTATATCAACAGCCCGGGCGGCTCAGTGAGCGCCGGCCTGGCCATTTACGACACCATGCAGTTTATCAAGCCGGATGTCAGCACCATGTGTGTTGGCCAGGCTGCCAGCATGGGGGCATTGCTGCTCGCGGCTGGCGCCCACGGCAAGCGCTACTGCCTGCCGCACTCACGGGTGATGATCCATCAACCACTGGGTGGCTACCAGGGCCAGGCCAGTGATATCGAAATCCACACGCAGGAAATCCTTAAAATACGCGCACAATTAAATGAGATACTGGCCCGGCATAGCGGTCAATCCGTCCAGGCGATTGCCCAGGATACCGACCGTGATAATTTCATGGGTCCGGCAGAAGCCACGGAATACGGCTTGATTGATGAAATGCTGGATAGCAGAAAAGGTGACGCGGGTGCAAATAAATAGTAAGATTTTCCGCAAGATGCGGAGTAAAGTGAATGAGTGATCAAGATAACAAGGGCAGCGACGGCAAAATTCTGTACTGTTCGTTCTGCGGTAAGAGCCAGCACGAGGTGCGCAAGCTGATTGCGGGGCCGAGTGTTTATATCTGTGATGAGTGTGTTGAATTGTGCAACGACATCATCCGTGAGGAGCTGGATGACGTCAATGCAACCGAGCACGAGCAACTGCCGACACCCAAGGATATACACGCGTTCCTGGATGATTTCGTCATCGGTCAGGAGCACGCCAAGAAGGTTCTTTCGGTCGCCGTTTACAACCACTACAAACGCCTCGAGCCACAAAAATCCAGCGAGGATGTCGAGCTTGCCAAGAGCAATATCCTGCTGATTGGGCCGACGGGTTCCGGCAAGACACTGTTGGCTGAAACGCTGGCCAGGATGCTCAATGTCCCATTCACGATTGCCGACGCCACGACGCTGACCGAAGCAGGTTACGTGGGTGAGGATGTTGAAAACATCATCCAGAAGTTACTGCAAAAATGTGATTACGATGTCGACAAGGCACAGACAGGCATCGTCTATATCGATGAGATCGACAAGGTTTCACGCAAAGCAGAAAACCCCTCCATTACCCGTGATGTGTCGGGCGAGGGCGTCCAGCAGGCCCTGCTGAAACTGATCGAAGGCACGATTGCCTCGGTACCGCCCCAGGGCGGGCGCAAACATCCGCAACAGGAATTTCTGCAGGTGGATACCGGCCAGATCCTGTTTATTTGCGGCGGTGCATTTTCCGGCCTTGAAAAAGTTATCCAGGCCCGTTCCGCGGCCTCGGGCATCGGTTTTTCTGCGCAGGTGCGCAGCCAGGACGCGGTTGAAGATATCGGCAAATTATTGCTTGATGTCGAGCCTGAAGACCTGGTCAAGTACGGGTTGATCCCCGAATTTGTAGGCCGTCTACCGGTGGTGGCGACGTTGCGGGAACTGGACGAGATCGCGCTGGTGCGTATCCTGGTCGAGCCCAAGAACGCGTTGGTCAAGCAATACCAGCAGCTTTTTATCATGGAAGGTGCTGAGCTGGATATCCGCGAAGAGGCGCTCAAAGCGATCGCCCGGCGCGCCATGGCCCGCAAGACAGGTGCGCGTGGCTTGCGCACCATACTGGAGAGCACCCTGCTCAACAGTATGTACGAACTGCCTTCGCTGGAGAACGTCTCCAAGGTCGTCGTCGATGAAAGCGTGATCGATGGTGAGTCCGAACCGTTTATTCTTTACGAGGATATGAGCGTAGCGGTCGGCGAATAACCCGCGAGGGGGTGGCTTTGCTGCTCCCGGCGGTGGTGATTCAGCGCAGGCCCGAAGAGCAAATCCGGTATTGATTTTTCTAATCCGGCGCCCATATTTCCCCTTGTCTACTTGAAGGGCGGCCCGCCCTGAATTAAATTGGTTTTGCACACCCGCGCACCTGACAAGGAATATGATGGCTAATCCAGCTACGCCAAGCCCACAAACACCCACGCCTGACAAGGTCGAAACCCGACAACCCACACCGGTCCTGTCGCTACGGGACGTGGTTGTCTACCCGCACATGGTCATACCGCTGTTTGTCGGGCGTGACCGCTCGATGCTGGCGCTCGACCAGTCGATGAATGTCGACAAGCGCATCGTGCTGGTTACCCAGCGCCGGGCGGAAATTGACGAGCCGACCGAGCAGGACCTGTTCGATGTGGGTACGCTGGCGACCGTGCTGCAACTGGTGAAGTTGCCTGACGGTACCACCAAGGTGCTGGTGGAGGGCGGTGAGCGGGTAAAAATAAAGAATTTCCACGACGAAGAGGGCTATTTTGAAGCCTGGTGGGAAATGCTGCCGGTGGAAGACAATTGCACCGAGCAGGAGTTGGAAGTCACCATGCGTTCGCTGGTCTCGCTGTTTGAGCAGTACGTCAAGCTGAACCGGAAAATCCCCCCTGAATTATTGACTACACTGGCCGGGATTGACGATGCGAGCCGTCTTGCAGATACCGTGGCAGCCCATCTGGCCATCCGGCTGGAAGAAAAGCAGACATTGCTGGAAACGGGCAGTGTCGCAACGCGCATGGAAAAGCTGATCGGCCTGGTTGAGGGCGAGATCGAAGTATTGCAGCTTGAAAAGCGTATCCGTGGCCGGGTCAAAAACCAGATGGAGAAAAGCCAGCGCGAGTATTACCTCAATGAACAGATGAAGGCTATCCAGAAAGAACTGGGCGACATGGATGATGCGCCCAATGACATGGATGACCTGGACCGCCGGGTCAAAGAGGCCGGCATGAGCAAGGAGGCCAAAAAGAAAGCCACTTCCGAGCTCAACAAACTGAAGATGATGTCACCGATGTCGGCCGAAGCCACGGTGGTCAGGAATTACATCGACTGGATGCTCAATGTGCCGTGGAAAAAGCGCAGCCGCATCCGTAAAAGCCTGGAGGAAGCTGAAACCATTTTAGAGGCCGATCACTACGGCCTGAAGAAGGTCAAGGAACGCATCCTGGAGTACCTGGCCGTGCAGCACAGGGTCAAGGCCATGAAAGGCCCGATACTGTGCCTGGTGGGTCCGCCGGGCGTCGGCAAGACCAGCCTCGGGCGTTCAATTGCACGTGCGACCGGGCGCAAGTTCGCGCGGATGTCGCTGGGTGGCGTGCGTGATGAAGCGGAAATCCGTGGCCATCGCCGTACTTATATCGGTTCCATGCCGGGCCGGGTGTTGCAAAACATGGCCCGGGTCGGCACCCGCAACCCGTTGTTCATGCTCGATGAGCTTGACAAGATGTCCATGGATTTCCGTGGCGACCCCTCCTCGGCACTGCTCGAGGTGCTGGATCCGGAGCAGAACCACGCCTTCAACGATCATTACCTTGAAGTGGATTTTGATCTCTCGGACGTCATGTTCGTGGCCACTGCCAACTCGCTGAACATACCGCCGCCATTGCTGGACCGCATGGAAGTCATACGCATTCCCGGCTATACCGAAAACGAAAAACTGCATATCGCCAGGAACTACCTGCTACCCAAGCAGATGGAGCAACATGGCCTGCAGGATCACGAACTACAGGTCAGCGACCAGGTACTGGTTGATATCGTGCGTTACTACACACGCGAATCCGGTGTGCGCAACATGGAGCGCGAAGCGGCCAAAATTTGCCGCAAGGCCGTCAAGCGGTTGTCGCTGGGCAAGAAGCAAAGCAAGGTTACCGTCACCACGCGCAACCTGGAGTCATTCCTCGGCGTCAGACAGTTCCGCTATGGCATTGCTGACGAGAACAACGAAGTCGGCCAGGTGACCGGCCTGGCCTGGACCCAGGTGGGTGGTGAGTTGTTGCAGATAGAGGCCATGCTGGTGCCGGGCAAGGGCAGGTTAATCCAGACCGGCCAGCTTGGTGATGTGATGCAGGAATCCATCACCGCAGCCATGACCGTGGTGCGCAGCAGGGCCGTGCAGTTGGGCATCAACCCTGATTTTTACCAGACGCTGGATTCCCATATCCATGTACCAGAAGGTGCGACGCCCAAAGACGGCCCCAGCGCCGGTGTCGGCATGTGCACGGCGCTGGTGTCCGCATTGACCAAAATACCGGTGCGCGCAACGGTTGCCATGACGGGTGAAATCACCTTGCGCGGCAAAATATTGCCCATTGGCGGCTTGAAAGAGAAGCTGCTGGCAGCCCACCGTGGGGGCATCAAACAGGTTATTATTCCGGCGGATAACGAAAAAGACCTGGTCGATATTCCCAAGAATATTCTGCGCAAACTGGAGATCTTTCCGACCTCGGAAATTGACCAGGTGCTGGAGATCGCACTGGTTGAAATGCCCCGGCCCCTGGCGGAGCCACCCGAGGCGCAAGCGCCCATCGCGGAGGTCTGCGAAAAGGAAGTGCGGCCACACTGAGCATCATTCGGGTATCATTCGGAGCCAGCCATCTTTCAGTTTGGGACAAAACCGACCGTAGCCGGGAGCAGTCCGCCTGTGGAAAATTATTTTCATATTTCTGAAACATAGTCTTGTCAGTCAAATGAGGCGCTTGGGCGTGACTATTAATGCAAAAAATTGCCTGGGGGTCTTTTTCAGGTTGCGCCCCTACAGAGTCGTGTATTAACATGGCTGCTCGGCTTGCAGGCCTTGATTTGTAAGGCCTTTGGGAACCTTTACTACTTATCTCAACTGCTAGCTTTTCCAGTGGGGGTCAGACGCTGGCAGGCCTGCTAAAGTCTTCTTCACAAATAAACGTCAATTGAATAACATGGAGTGCATAAATGAACAAATCGGACCTAATTGATTCTATTGCGAACGCTTCCGGGTTGAGCAAAGCAGACGCCGGCCGGGCTCTTGACGGCTTCACATCCTCTGTCACCAGCGCATTGAAAAAGGGCGATTCAGTTTCCATGGTTGGATTCGGAACATTCGCAGTCAAGCATCGTGCAGCACGCGCAGGCCGCAATCCCCGCACCGGTGAAACCATTCAGATAAAGGCATCAAACAATCCTTCATTTAAGGCTGGTAAAGCCCTCAAGGATGCCGTAAACTAGCGCGCCTTCGAGCGGGGTGCTTAGCTCAGTTGGGAGAGCATCGCCCTTACAAGGCGAGGGTCGGGGGTTCGAGCCACCAAACGTACTTGGAGTGGTAGTTCAGCTGGTTAGAATACCGGCCTGTCACGCCGGGGGTCGCGGGTTCGAGTCCCGTCCACTCCGCCATAGTGTAAGTAAAGGGCGCCTTCCAGGCGCCTTTTTCTTATCGGATTTTCAGATTGAAAGGTTGCTAAACCATGGTTCTTCAAGCCATTCGTGAGAAACTTACCGGAATTCTTGCATTCACCATCCTCGGAATTCTGATCGTTCCCTTTGCTCTGGTGGGGGTCAACCAGTACTTTACTGCCTCCGACAGCCACATCGTTGCCCGTGTCAATGATACCGAGATCACCAGCACCGAGTTCAACCAGAGCTTTTCCAACTACCGCCGCCGCATGCAGTCGGTCCTGGGTGACAAATACGACCCGTTGGAATTCGACAAGCTGACCGTGCGCCGCCATTATCTCGACAACCTGATTGACGAGGAGTTGATCAAGCAGGCCACCGAGTCCATGGGGCTTGACGTGGATGACCAGACCCTGGCCACAGAAATTCGCAATATACCGGCCTTCCAGGTGGATGGTAAGTTCAATTCCGACCTGTACGAAAGCCGGGTGCGTGGCCAGGGCCTCTCACCGAGGCAATTTCAACAGAAAATGCGCACCCAACTGGTGCTAGGCCAGCTACCCAGGAATATCACCGCCAGCAGCATTGCAACGCCTGCTGAGTTGCAGGAGTTCGTCGCCTTACAGGACCAGAGCAGAACCTTCGGCGCGGTGCTGGTGCCCGCAGTCATTCCCGCAACCCTGCCGGAATTCAGTGAAGAAGATATTACCGCCTGGTACAAATCCCACATTGACACCTACAAGTCGCAGGAACGGGTCATTATCGACTACATCGAACTGGATGCAGCTTCCCTGCCTGCCGGACCACCGCCTGAGGAAGACTATCTGCGTGGACAATTCGACGCGCAAAAGGGGCGCTTTGTCACGCCAGAGAAACGCCGCGTTGCACACATATTGATCGAATTTCCAGCCGATGCTGATGAGGCCGTCAAGGAAACCGCCAGGCAAAAGGCGGAAGACCTGTCGAAGCGGGCCAAAGCCGGTGAAGATTTTGCCGCCCTGGCAAAAGAGAACTCCCAGGATCCGGGTTCTGCGGCAAAAGGCGGAGATCTCGGCTGGGTTGAGCCGGGTGTGATGGTCAAGGCGTTTGAGGACGCCGTGTACGACTTATCGATGGCCAACCCCGTATCAAAACCGATACAGACGGGCTTTGGCTGGCACGTGATCAAACTGCTTGAGGTGCAAAAATCCACCGGCATGAGTTTCGAACAGGCACGTCCTTTGCTGACCAGGGAATATGAAGAGGACCAGGCGTCACGGGCATTCCTCGAGCAGGCGGACCGGTTGGTGGATCTGATCTATGAAGACCCCACCACGCTGGACAGTGCGGCGCAGGTGATGGGCCTGAAGGTCAAGCAGGCAGGGCCGTTTACGCGTGCGGGCGGGAAGGGCATTGCGGCCAATCCGGAAGTGATTTCAGTGGCTTTTTCAGACCTGGTGCTGTTGCAGGGTTCGGTCAGCGATCCGGTGAATATCGATGACAACCATCTGGTCATGATCAAACTCAACAAGCACCTGCCGGTGGCCGTCAAACCACTTGCTGAAGTGCGCGGCGATATCATTACGGCACTGGCAAAGAAGCAGGCGCATGACATCGCCGAGGCCAAGGCCAGCAAACTGCTGGCTGGCTTGCAAAGCGGTGCTGGCGGGCTCGCAGCGCTGGCGGGCGAAGCCGGGCTGGAATACCACCGCTATACAGGCCTGAAACGTGCGGCACTGATCCCGGATGCCACCCTGGTGCGGGAGGTGTTCAGCCTGCGGTCACCGACTGACGAGGGTACTGTGCAGGCCGTGCTGGCGGCCGAGAACGGATTTGCAGTGGTGGAGCTCGAGTCGGTCGTCAATGGCAAGCTTGAGCCGGGTGCAGTGCTGGCGAAGCTGCAGGATGAGCGGAACCTGGCCAACAGCAGGGCCAGCCAGGAAGCCTTCGCATTGATGCGTCAGTTAAGGGCAGACGCTGATATCGAGATACATGAGGATCGCATCAAGTAGCTGATCCGCCCAGTTCCGCCATGCCCAGTATGTTGTAGCCTGCGTCGACGTAGGTGATTTCGCCGGTGATGCCGGCGGCCAGATCCGAGCACATGAAAGCGGCCACGTTGCCGACATCTTCGGGCGTGATGGTGCGCCGCATCGGCGCGGTTCTTTGCACGTGATCGAGCATCTTTCTGAAGTGTGCTATGCCGGCTGCGGCCAGCGTCTTGATCGGGCCGGCGGAGATGGCGTTGACCCGGTGCCCTTCGGGGCCGAGGCTTTGCGCCATATAGCGCACGTTGGCCTCCAGGCTGGCTTTGGCCAGGCCCATGACGTTATAGCTCGGCATGGCCCTGACAGCGCCCATGTAGCTCAGCGTCAGCAGGGCACCGTTGCGCCCGGTCATCATGCTGCGCCCGGCCTGTGCCAGTGCTACAAAGCTGTAAGAGCTGATGTCGTGCGCGATCTGGAAGCCCTCACGGGTCACCGCGTCCATGTAGTCACCCACCAGTTGCTCACGCGGGGCAAAACCCACCGAATGAATAAGGATGTCGTAGCTATCCCAGTGTTCACCCAGTTGCGCATAGGTATCCCTGATCTGCTCGTCGTAGGCCACATCACAGGGGATGATGATATCCGAAGCGCATTTTTCGGCGATTTGCTCTACCCGTGATTTGAGTTTGTCGGTCTGGTACGTAAAGGCCAGTTCGGCCCCTTCGCGGTGCATGGCCTCGGCAATACCCCAGGCAATCGAACGCTTGCTTGCAACACCGACGATCAGTGCGCGCTTACCTTGCAGGAATCCCATGGATGATTGTCTCCCGATGAGTGGTTTGGGTTGAAAAATGGCAGGTTACCATAAAAGCCGCCAGCCTACGTTCATGCCATACAATGGCGGCCAACGTGTTGCCCGCCCTGGGCTGATTCAGCGGCGCTGGTGATTGAATTCCAGTTGTTGGGCTGCGCCGTGTTCGATGACCTGCCGGCCGTCGAACGCGAGGGCGCCGTTGACCCACACTGCATCGATTCTGCTGTGGAACCTGCGGCCCTCGAAGGGTGACCAGCCACAAGCTGAAAGCACCCGCTCACGGGACACCTGGGTCGTGCCGTGCAGGTCGACCAGCACCAGGTCGGCGTGGTAGCCCTCGCGGATAAAACCGCGTTCAACGACATTGAAGCGGCGGGCGGGGTTGTGGGTGATACTGCGCACAACGGTATGCAAATCGAGCAGGCCGTCGTGCACCAGTTCCAGCGCCGCGATCACCACGTCCTGCACCAGCGGCAACCCGGACGGTGCGCTCAGGTAACCGTCGTCGGCCTTTTCTGCAACGGTATGGGGTGCGTGGTCGGTGGCGAGAACATCGAGGCGGCCATCGGCGATGGCTGCGATCAGTGCGGCGCGGTCCGCGGCACGCTTGATGGCGGGATTGCATTTGATCAGGTTGCCGTAGCGTGCGTAGTCCGCGTCATCAAAATGCAGGAAGTGAATACAGGCCTCTGCGGTGATGTGCTTGTCATTGAGCGGGCCCGGCTCAAACAAATCCAGTTCGCGCGCGGTGGACAGGTGCAGCACATGCAGTTGTGCCTGGTACCTGTTGGCCAGTTTCACCGCCAGTTCGCTGGAGGCATAACAGGCTGCTGCGCTGCGAATAGCGGGGTGTTCGCTGACGGGGATATTTTTACCAAACCTGGCCACGGCTTGCTTGATATTGGCCCTGATCATCGGTGTGGATTCGCAATGGGTGGCGATCAGGACGGGGCAATCCCGGAAGATGGCCGCGAGGGTGGATTCATCGTCCACCAGCATGTTGCCGGTGGAGGCACCCATAAACACTTTGACGCCGCAGACCATGGCGGGGTCAAGGCGCCTGATGGCATCGATATTGTCATTGGTGGCGCCGAAATAGAAACCGAAATTTGCGGCAGATGTCTGTGCGGCGCGGGCGTGCTTCCATGCCAGTTGCTCGAAATCGGTGGTGGGCGGCTTCGAATTGGGCATCTCCATATAGCTGGTGACGCCCCCGGCAATGGCGGCGCGCGATTCAGAGTGGAAATCGCCTTTATGGGTCAGGCCCGGTTCACGAAAATGCACCTGGTCATCGATCATGCCGGGCAGCAGGTGGCGGCCATTGGCGTCAACCACCTCGGCCCCGGCGGGGGCCTGCAGGCCGGGCGCAATCTTGTCGATACGCCCACGTCTGAGTAAAACATCAGTGTCAGTTGTCTGGCCTTCATTGACCAGCAGTGCATTACGGATAACGGTGGTTTGACTCATAGGATTTTGGACCTTTGTTTAATCACACACACTCAGGGAACAGGATCATGGCCACCCTTGCAAAAGGGCTGACAGCGGCCGATGCGTTTGATGCCCATCCAACTGCCGCGGGCGGCACCATACTTCCGGATGGCTTCGGAGGTGTATTGTGAACAACTTGGCGTGAAGCGGCAATGCTGACCTAAAAAGGGGCTCAGCACGAGTTGGTAGACGCGAATGATGGCGAGCAGAATCTTTTCCATGGGCAGTATTTCAGGGGCCAGCGGTGATTGTATACAAAAAAAACTTGCTGTCCGTTTCAAGTTGGGATATAACACTGCACCGTGATCCAGAAGTGTTTTTACTGGATTTATGTAATACACATAATAAACAATAAGTTACATTATTAACGCAATAATTGATGCAATAATTCTCAAGGAGTTTTCGACCGCAAATGACTGCGACTAACGTAAAATTACCCAAAGGGTACAAGCCTTCTAGCACAGAAGAATACATGAATCCCAGGCAACTCGAATACTTCCGGCAGAAACTGATTCGCTGGCGGGACGACTTGGTTGAAGAATCCCGTGAAACCATCAGCAACCTGCAAGCAGAGGTCAGGGATGTCGGTGACGAGGCGGAGCGGGCTACCCGTGAAACTGAGAACAGTCTCGAACTGCGTACGCGTGACCGCTACCGTAAACTGATCAACAAGATCAACAAAACACTGATCCGCCTGGATGAGGGCGACTACGGTTATTGTGAAGAAACCGGTGAGGAGATCGGCCTCAAGCGCCTGGAGGCACGGCCCATTGCAACCTTGTGCCTGGACGCCCAGGAACGCTGGGAACTGCGGCAGAAACAGATGGGTGATGCCAGATAGATTGATGCACAACCTGTGCATAGCGCCTTTCCGAACAGTTTATTTATCCGGAGTGTAGTGTTTTGCGGTGGCGTAGATGGCATTGAGCATGGCGTGCAGGCCGTTGGCACGGGTGGCCGACAAATGCTGTTGCAAGCCGATGGCTTCGATAAACTCCGGTTTCGTATTCAGGATTTGCTCAGCCGACGCACCTGAATAAACCCTGATCAACAGGGCGATCAGACCGGACACGATGGCGGCGTCGCTGTTGGCGCGGATCACCAGACAGTCGGCGTCACCTTCGATGACTAACCAAACCCGCGATTGGCAGCCATGCAGCAGCCGGTCTTCGGTTCTCTCCGCCTCACTCAGTGGCTCAAGCGCCTTGCCGAGATCGATCAGGTACTGGTATTTGTCCAGCCAACTGTCGAACAGGCTGAAATCGCTGATGATGTCCTGCTGGGCCTGATCGGGATCGTGCATCGCGGTCAACCCGGGTCGCCCGAACAGCGCCAGCGCGTGCCGCCGGCACCGTCTTCAAGGGTGACGCCCATGGCCTGTAGCTGGTCGCGGATTTCATCCGCACGGCAAAAATCCCGCTGCTCACGGGCGCTGTCGCGCGCTGCGATCAACTGCTCGATCAAGGCCTCGTCGAGGCCACCGGTATCGCCGGCCAGCCACGCCTGCGGGTCTGCCTGGAACAGGCCGATCAAAGCGCCGGCGGCGAGCAGCAGGCCGGCAGATTCCTGTACCGCTGCAAGGCTGTCAGCTTTGGCCAGCCGGCGTGCTTCGTTGTTTAGTTCCGCCAGCGCTTGCGGTGTGTTGAGGTCATCCAGCAGGGCCGCCATAAAGGCCGGGGAGGGGGACTCCGCCGCCCGCAGCGGGCCAGATTTGGCGGCCGCATCACGCACCACGCCATACACCCGGTCCAGCGTGCGCCGCACCCTGACCAGCGCCTCGTCCGACCAGTCCAGCGGTTGCCGGTAATGCGCGCTCAGCAGCAGATAACGCAACACTTCACCCCTGCTATGTTGGAGCAAATCATGCACGACCAGTGTATTGCCCAGCGATTTGGACATCTTGCGCCGCTTGCAGGTCACGAAGCCGTTGTGCATCCAGTAGCGGACAAAGGTCTTGCCGCCGTGTGCGCACACACTTTGTGCAATCTCATTTTCATGGTGCGGGAAGACCAGGTCCTGGCCGCCGCCGTGAATATCGATGGTTTCTCCAAGGTGCTGTTCTGACATGACAGAACATTCAAGGTGCCAGCCTGGCCGGCCCCGGCCCCACGGGCTGTCCCAGCCGGGCTCGGGTGCCACAGACGGCTTCCACAACACGAAATCACCCGGGTGGCGCTTGAATTCCGCTACTTCAACACGTGCCCCGGCGATCATTTCGCGCATATCCCGCCGCGACAGTTCCCCGTATTGTGGATAGGACTCGATGGCGAACAGCAGATGGTCATTGGCGCGATACGCATGACCGCTTTCAAGCAGCCGTTTGATCATGTCGATCATTTGCGGAATGTGTTCGGTCGCACGCGGCTCGATGCCTGGCAGGCCGACGCCCAGCGCGGCCATATCTTCATGGTAGGCATCGCTGTAACGGTTGGAAATGACTTCGATGGGTACCTGCTGCTGTGCTGCCGCCGCATTGATTTTGTCGTCCACATCGGTGATATTGCGTGCGTAGACGACGTTCGGATATATTCGTGACAACAGTCTGTACAGCAGGTCGAAAATAACGGCGGGCCGCGCGTTGCCGATATGTGCGTGGTTGTATACCGTCGGCCCACAGGCGTACAGGGTGACGCGCTCCGGGTCCTGAGGTACAAAGACCTGTTTTTCATGCTTGAGCGTGTTATACAACACCAGTGTTTCAGCTTGAGTCATGGTTCCGGTCTGGGCCTGGTAGCGCCAATGGGGCGGGCACGAATATTAGTGGTTTGTTTTAACGGGTCCCATTTTAACAAGCCTATTTTAACAAGCCTATTTTAACAAGCCTATTTTAATAAGCTTGGGCTTTAATCAAAGAGGCAATTGCAATGGCTGAGCGTAAAATCGTATCCCAGGGTTACAAAAGTCATGTTGCAGAAGTTCAGCGGCGCTGGGAAGGCGCGTTGGCGGCGGAAGGTTATGCTGCCGCGCTGATCCACGCCGGCAGCAAGCAGGCCAGCTTCCTGGATGATTATGAATATCCGTTTCGCTGCAATCCGCAGTTGCTGTGGTGGCTGCCGTTGACCCGTCAGCATGACAGCGCCTTGCTGGTGCGGCCAGGCCGCCAGCCAAAACTGTTTTACTACCAACCCGATGATTACTGGTATCTGCCGCCGCAAGACCCGGCCGACTGGTGGGCCGGTGAGTTCGAAATTGAACAGGTTCGCGATGCGGACGCGTGGCACCAGGCCATCGGTGCCGATACCGCTTATATTGGCGATGCGCCGGGTTTGCGCGCAGCGGTTGCAGCCGACAAGCTGAATCCGCAGCGCCTGGTCAACCGGGTGCACATCGAACGGACCCGCAAAACCCCCTATGAAATCGCCTGCATGGCCGAGGCTGCCCGCCTGGGTGCCATTGGGCACCGCGCCGCCGAGCAAGCCTTCCAGGAAGGCTTAAGCGAATACGCAATCCACCAGCGTTATTGCATGGCCATTCAACTGGTAGATGCGGAACTGCCGTATGGGAATATCATTGCCCTGAACGAGCACGGCTCGGTACTGCACTACCAGGCGCATGAGCAGGACGCGCCGCAGAATATTCGCTCCTTCCTGATCGATGCCGGTGCCACCGTGCACGCTTATGCGTCTGACATTACGCGCACCTATGCGGCGGGGGCAGGGCAGTTTGCTGAACTGATTGCGGCCATGGAAGCGATGCAAAAACAACTCTGCGAGGCGGTCGTTGCCGGCCTGGATTACCGGGATTTGCATCTGCATACCCATCATCAAATCGCTGGAATTCTGCGGGATTCCGGTATCATCAACGGCAGCGCTGAAGGCGCGGTAGAATCCGGTTTGAGTGCGGTCTTTTATCCGCATGGACTCGGGCATTTCCTCGGCCTGCAGACCCACGATGTGGCGGGCCTGATCGCTGCTGCGGACGGCACGCTGATCCCGCGGCCCGAAGGCCACCCCTATCTGCGCCTGACCCGCACCCTCGAGGCCGGTAATGTGCTGACCATCGAGCCGGGCCTGTATTTTATTGAGCCGCTGTTGCGTCAGTGGCGTGAGCATAACGATGCGGCGGTGATCAACTGGGACACGGTCGAACAACTGGCCCCGTATGGGGGCATTCGCATCGAGGATAATATGGTGGTTACCGATGGTGTGCCACGTAATTTGACGCGTGAGGCGTTTGCCAGTTTGTAAGATGGGTGCTAGACGTTTCGCAGCGACACGGGGCACTTCCCCCTGAGACACGCTGTAAACACGTCCATGTGCGCTCGGAGCCTGCTCCCGGCAGGCTACGGTCTCAGGGGGAAATGTCCCATATCGCTGCTTGGGAGGGTGGGCTCGATTAGAGGTTCTCGGTCAGGACCGGGCCAGCTTCCCGACTGATTCCCGGTTGTACCTCCTCCATGTGCGCTCGGAGCCTGCTCCCGGCAGGCTACGGTCTCAGGGGGAAGTGCCCCATATCGCTGCTCGGAGGGGTGGGCCCGCTTAGGGGGTTTCGGTCAGACCGAGGCCTTTGAGTTCTGCGATGGATAGCTCGTTGACCGGGCCGTGGTTCCAGATGGTGGCGTGGCTTTCGAACAGGGCCTGTTTTTCCTGGCTTGCCAGCAGTTTGACGGCGTCTTTGACGTGGGCGTTTTGCACGGCCCTGGCGACGATGTTGTCCAGTTCGGTGGCATAGGGCTCGCCGATGATCTTGCGCATGATATTGTTGGCGGCGGTGAGGTCGTCGGGGAACAGAAATTTGCCGGTCTGCAACTGGTACAAATCCGACATTGTTTGCATGGACAGCAATGAGCAGTAAGCGTCGTCGAGCAGGCCGATGATGCCCATGCTGTCGGGAATAACATCGTTATCCTCTACCCAGTAGGCCTCAACCATCGCCAGGATACTCGCGATTTCGGCTTCGAGCCCCACGTTGCGGGCCGATGTCCAGGCGACGGTCAGCATGTAGGGCACTTGTTCAATGTAGCTGTAGATGAAACTTGCGCCACGTGCCAATTCGACAGTATCGGGGCTGGCGCCTTCGCGCTCGGCCAGCACTGCCAGCAGTTCATGCAGGTCCACTGCCGCGTGCGGATCGGCAAATTGGGTGGCAATCATAGCTTTGATTTTAGCGGTTTCCATGCTTCCAGATCCCAGGTTAACGCGTAGTTTACCAACAGGCAGGGCCTGAAGGCAGCATTGCATCCTACCGGCCGAAATCAGCAGGTGAAATTGGTGTGCATCTCCGTTAACCTTGCCGCTTCACAGCTTCTGCCGGAATAACCCGTGCTGCTACTGTCTGTCATCACACTATTTATTGGCCCGTTGCTGTATCTGTGGCTGCGCAAAGGCGGCTTTGTTGCCAGGGCGTTTGACACGATCATCGTGGCCGTTCTGATCGTGCTGATGGCTTTTTTATTGATTCCGGAGTCCTGGGCTGAGCTGGGTTACTGGTCTGTTGCACTGATGGTTGCCGGCTATCTGCTGCCGGGTCTGCTGGAGGGCCTGGTCAAGCAGGCAGCCCACACGCTGCACCTGATCAGCCTGTTGCTGGCCTTGGTGGGATTGGCACTGCATGCGATGTTGGATGGTGCGATACTGAGCGTTGGCCACAGCGATGCGGGCATCAGCTTGTCGCTGGCGATCGTGCTGCACCGCTTTGGCGCCGGGCTGGTGTTATGGATGATGGTCCAGCCGTTATTCGGTCAGCGCACGGCCTTTGCCGTCCTGGGGTTTGTCGGGCTCGCAACCGTGGCCGGGTACCTGTTGTCGCCGGCCATTCTCGGGCTCGAGGGCCGCAACGCCACGCCCGTGCTGCAAGCCATTGTGGTCGGCATGATCGTGCACAGCCTGGCCCATCGCAGTCACGTTGAAAGCCACCAATGATTCAGAATAATCTCAGCATAACCCGTGCAGGCCCATGGTTTTAAGAGTCTTGAAATGAACATAAAAAAAGCCACTTCAAAGGTTATGAAAGCGGCTTTTTTTTACATTCATTGGTCGGGGTGGCGAGATTCGGACTCACGACCCCCACGTCCCGAACGTGAATTACTGCTCAATAATTAACCATTTTGTACTTGATAGACAGCGCGTTGATTCGTCATGATACTTTCAATAAGCTCATGAATTAATTAATATATTATTACATATCATTGTAGACCC
>QIKV01000075.1 GCA_003233115.1 Oceanospirillales bacterium | reverse complement strand
GGTTAGGTGGGCTAAGTGGTCAGGGTCAGGGTCAGGGTCAGTGTCAGGGTCATGGTCAGATTCAAATGCGGTACACAGCTTTCGGTAAATACACCCCGGTACGCGCATTTGAGTCCGACCCCGGTCGGGAAAACAGGCTTCACCAGCGCGCTGCTGGGGGTGGAACTGGATAGCGAGGAGCAGTTGCTGCAGCGCGCCGAGCGCGTTTATCAGACCGTCGACCGGCTGCGTATCATGCCGCTTGGGAATGTGACGCAGATGACAGAGAGCGAACGTGGGCGGATTGCTGCCTGGTATCAGGGGCTGGATAAGCAACCGTAAGCTGGCGGATGTGGCGGATTAAGCTATCGCTTTTCTCGGTTTTATAGTATGTCTTCGATAATGCAGTCCGACAATCAGACTCATAAATGAGGTACCCGGTTTGGCAGACTCCACGCTCTCTTAAATAGAGGGCTTATAATTTGACCATGGAATCGATGGAATCGAACAGGGACAGGCAGGCGCTGAACCGCGCAATTTCGCGCAAGCGAGTGCAGATTGAGCGCTATCTGGTATCCCGGGTCAGGAACCCGGACGATGCCCGGGAACTTGCCCAGGAGGCATTTTTGCGCCTGTTGCGGATAAAGGATGCTGAATATATCCGGCAACCCGAGGCCTATCTTTTTCGGATCGCACTCAATTTGGCTTATGAGTACAATCTGAAGCAAAAAACGTCTCTGATCGATCCGTATGCGGTGCTTGAAGAAGATGCCGAATCACTGGCCACACCGCATACTACTGAAGAGCTGGCTGAACTGCGTGAGCGGATGGAGCGCCTGGAACAGGCACTGGGAACCTTGCCAGCCAATGTCCAGGCCGCGCTGGTCTACCATCGACGTGACGGTATGACCTACAACGAGATTGCCGAACGCCTCGGTGTATCGGCCAGCATGGTGAAAAAGTACCTGCAGACAGCCCTGATCCGCTGCCGAGAGTATTCGCGAGAATGGAACGATGACGAAACGTGACAATTTGGAACAAGTAACCAGCGAAGCGGCTGCCTGGGTGCTTGAACT
This sequence comes from Oceanospirillales bacterium, assembly GCA_003233115.1. Lineage (GTDB taxonomy): Bacteria > Pseudomonadota > Gammaproteobacteria > Xanthomonadales > SZUA-36 > SZUA-36. The sequence goes on along the minus strand of QIKV01000075.1, from coordinate 16,799 downwards.
CCAGTCGGAGCAGCTCTCGACGCGCAACCGGAAGCGTTTCGCCCATTGGTTGCGCGAGTCGCCAGCGAATGTGCGTGAGTACCTGGAGCTCGCCAGCCTGTGGGCGGAACTGGAAGGAATCGATGCCCATCAGAAGCTGGACGTCGAGGCCCTGCTGGGCGAGACAAACGTGATTCACCTCACGCAACCGGATCATTCCGGCACGCAGGGAAGCGGGCGGCGACTGCGTCATGCCTGGCGCTATTTCGCGGCGGCCAGCATCGTGGTGGCAGTCACCCTGGTGGCAGTCGGGCGGTCGGTCTGGATGCCGGCCTCTGTGGGCCCCGAAGTCGTATCGACCCGGATCGGAGAACAACGCTCCATAGCCCTTAGCGACGGATCGGTGGTCAATCTGAATACTCAAACGACCCTGAGCATCAGATTGGACGACAAGCTGCGACGGGTCGAATTGGTGGCGGGCGAAGCCCTGTTCACCGTGGCGAAAGACCCTGGCCGACCGTTTATTGTGATCGTCGGGAAGGCCCAGGTCCGTGCAGTAGGCACCCTGTTCAATGTCCGTCGCGAACAGGATATGGAAACCGTGACGGTGGTCGAGGGTACGGTAGCCCTCAGTGAAACCCGGACCGGCACACAATATCCAGTAGACCCCAGGCCAGTAACTGCTAGCACTCAAAACCCGAAACAGGCCGGGGTTGCACGGTCATTGCAAAGCGGCGTTGAACTGACGGCAGGAAAACAGGCAAGGATATCGAACGTTTCGGCCACCGTCGAAACCAGGGAAGTCGAGACCGAAAAGATCGTTGCGTGGACCAGGCGGCGCCTGATTTTCGATGGTGAAACACTCGGCGAGATTGTCGAAGAATTCAATCGCTATAACCTCAATCGCCTGGAAATCGCGGATGCCAAGCTCAGTTCCATCCGCCTCAGTGGGGTCTTTGATGCAAACGACCCCGGCTCACTACTCACTTTCCTGACCAACACGGAACAGATAAAAATCCAGCAACTGGCTGACGGTACTCGAATTATTCGCTCATCGAAATCTTTCTAGAATCTTTCTGGACCATCAGGGTACCCGAATTGGGCCGCTCAACTCTCTTTAATTAAGAGAGACACAAAACGTCTGGAGGAGAAGACCCATGATACGAGCCAATGCCATCCGGCTATTGAGTATATTCGCGCTAGTCACCAGTTTACATGCAATAGCTGACGATACCCTGACTGACAATATTTCACCGCAGTCACTGAACAAAGCACTAAATGAATTTGCCAGTCAGTCGGGGCTGCAGATTGTCTACAAGACCGACCTGGTGGCCGGCATGGAAAGCAAAGGCACCCGTTCCCCCGGCACTAAAGGTGAGGCGCTCGACCAGCTTCTGGCCGGTACCGGACTGGAGTATCGCTTCATAAACGATCGCACCGTAGCGATTGAACCCGCCGTGGCCGATGCCGGAGGGGATGGGCCGAAAAAGTTGCAGGCGGCGTTGGATCAAAAGATAACCACAGCCCAGACTCAGACGTCGCCAGCCCAGACCGCATCAAGCGATCGGCAGAAAAGTGATAGCCGATACGCAAATTCCATCGAAGAAATTATCGTAACGGCACAGAAGCGCTCCGAACCCCTGCAGAGCGTGCCAATGACAGTTACCGCATTCAGCGAAGAAAAAATCCTCGATTTTCGCATCAACGGGCTTGCCGATGTCGTTAGTTTAACGCCAAGCCTCGGTGTGGCCGATTTTGGGCCGGCTTCCCCCAATCTCACCTTGCGCGGAATCGGCTCTACAGATCGCGATGCCGGCAGTGACCGTTCGGTGGTCGTGTTTGTTGATGAGGTTTATATGGGACGGGCTGGGGGGTCCGCATTCGATCTGTTTGATCTCGAGCGCATCGAAGTATTGCATGGTCCACAGGGTACACTCTTTGGCAAGAACGTGGTGGGTGGCGCCATCCACTATATCACTAAGAAACCTGCGCCGGAAACGGACGCGTATTTTCGAGTCGGTGTCGGGAATTACAATTTGCGGGAAACGCGGGGCATGTTTAACACGCCGCTGGCTGAAAACGTGAACAGCCGTTTTTCATTCAGCACCAGGGATCGTGACGGCTTCCAGACAAACCTGAGAACCGGCAATGATGTAGATACCGCTGATAATGTGAGTGTGCGTGGCCAGATACAGTTTACTCCGTCAGATAATCTCACAGTTCTCCTGAGTGCCGACGCCTCCCGGGACAGAATATATGGCATATCCCGGAAGGTTGCACCGGCATCGGGATTTACAGCGTTTCTGGGGTTTTTCCCCGATCCGAATCCGCGCAACGTCCAAACCAACGTTGACGGCTTTTTCGACCGGGATATTTTTGGATATTCTGGGCGTGTGGACTGGGATACATCCATCGGTACGTTTACCTCGCTGACCGCTTACCGCAACGTAAAGTTCAAGCATAGCCAGGACGTAGTGGGCATACCGCTGGATTCGTCTTTTGATGCGAATGGAGTACCCAGAGGATTCCTTTCCGTCGATAATACAAAAGAAGATTACAATATGTTCTCGCAGGAAATGCGATTGTCATCACTACCCTCCGATGATAAGTGGACCTGGGTGGTGGGTGCTTTTTTCTCCAGGGAAGACACCAGTCGTTTGTCAATTCGTGACAGATCACTGCTTGGCCGCACCTCTAAACCAAGCTTCGATCAAAGCAACGTAACGAAAAGCTCTGCAATTTTTGGTCAGTTAACCTACGCGGTGACCGACCGGCTGAATTTGACTCTGGGCGGGAGATATACCAACGATAAAAAGGACTTCGGCCTTAACGTGAAGGATGCATCCGGCGGGACCGCGGATACACTGAACCCTGCGAAAGAAGAGTTTTCCATCGTCGCGGATGACAGTTGGAGTGAATTCACACCGAAATTTGTCATCGATTATTCCTTCACACCGAGCGCTCTTGTGTACGCGTCGGTGTCCAAGGGTTACAAAAGTGGCGGCTTCCAGGGATTTGCTCCCAGTGCGGCTGCGGCCGTCGTTCCATTCGACCCCGAGACCGCATGGAGCTACGAGATTGGCGCGAAAACCCAGTGGTTCCATGACTCATTACAGGTCAATCTGACCGGATTTCGCACCGACTTCAAAGACTTGCAGTTCAGGCAGCGCATACTCAGCGTGCCGGGTGATCAATCATCGGCACTCGTCATTATCCTGAACGCAGCCGATGCAGTTATCAACGGCGCCGAGGCGAGCATACAGTGGCTGCCCGTTGAAGGACTGACATTGGGTGCCAATTACGCCTATCTGGATACCGAACTGAAGAAGTTTCTCAATGGCATACCCGGTATCGCTCCCGGTTTCAAAGATCTTACTGGAAACAAATTACCCCTCTCACCGACCAGCGCATATACCTTATCTGCCAATTACCGGTTCTCCGCCGGTGACGCTGGCACCTTCAGTATTGGTGCCAACTACCGATACAAGGGCAGCCATTTTTTTGAGTTGACGAATCCACCGGAAGGCCAGGAGCCTGGCTACGGAATACTCGATGGCCGGATTACTTATCAGCCAACCGCCGGAAGTTTTGAAATCGCACTCTGGGTACAGAATGCTACCGACACGCTATACCGCAGCCAGGTGCAAGTCGGAGCGCGTACCGGTATTTCACGTTACGGACCACCAAAAACTTTCGGGCTGACGCTTTCCTGGCGATATCAATGATGAGACAGATTCACTTGCCCGATCACCTGTCCCCGCAACATGCGAGCTAGGCTGTTGCTCGGCTGGGCTGTGGTGGCCATGGCGTATGCCGGCCCCGGCCTGATCGCAGCAGAATACCCACAAGGCTCACCCAGTGGTTTCCCTGGCAATGTCCGGGATGACTGGATTCTGAGCGAAGTGGAAGCGATCAGGTGGCACGAGGTTAAAGACGAAAAGGGCCCTGCGTTTACTGGAAATCCTTCCTGGCGCCAGTTTGTTGGTTTCGTCGAAGACAAGTTACGTGAGTACGGCGTGGTCGATATTCAGCGCAACCAATGGCCGTTCCAACGCTGGTTCAGCAGCGAATGGCCGGACCGCACCAACTGGTCACTCGTTTCCGCCGGAGAAAAGGTCGAAGTGGCAAACTATGGCGCGAACTCCGGCTCTACCGGCGCAAACGGCATCACAGCGGAACTGGTTTATTATGATGCGGAGAATCCTCCGGGTGATATTGCCAACAAAATAGTGGTGTTCAGTACAAAAGTTGATCAGGCCCTGGTTGAGCGGCTCGGCAATAGTGACTATGAGTATCGCAGTGCCTGGCAAAGCTATCCCGAATATGATCGCCCAATAACTAAAGATCTCAGTAACTTCCAGAGTGAGAATATTTTTTTACAGCAGGTACAGGTACCGCCATTTATCAAGATCGCCACTCGGGGTCACGCGGCCGGCGCTATTTTTGTCTATGATGCAGGCCGGGAACTGATGGCTGGCATGTATACATTTCCAGTACCTGCAATTTACGCTGTGCCGTCATTGTTTCTCGACCGCACGGCTGGCGAAAAAGTCATCCAGGACGCCAGGGCGGGCGCCCAGGCAACCCTGAGGCTCGAGGCAACGACCGTCACCAGCACAGCTTATCAACTCATCGGGTACCTGCCAGGTAAAAACTATGGTTCTCCCGAAGACGAGCAGATCCAGCTCATCACACACACCGATGGCCCTTCCATTTCCCAGGAAAACGGCGCTTTCGGACTGTTGGCTGTGATCAGGTACATGGCGAAAATTCCGCAAGCGGAAAGACCGCGCACCTTGATGGTATTCCTGGATTCCCGCCATTTCATGCCCGGCCAGGAAAAAGCGTTCGCGAAGCAGGACTGGTTCGCCAGGCATCCGGATGCCCGCGACCCGATCGTCGCAGTCATCGGCATGGAGCACCTTGGACAGATTGAATATGTTGAAGACGGCGATGCTCTGTTGGAAACCGGTCGTGTCTACCCTTCACAGATATGGACCAGCAACAACGACAGGATGGTCAAACTCGCTATCCAGGCCGTAGAAGACAACAACTTACCCTCGGCCATCGTCCGCGACGTGGCGCGACCGGGGATCCATGGCAAAAGTCAGGGCCGCTGGTTCGGAATGGCAAAGTTTGCACCCTCCCGGGGACTGCCAGCTTTCGCCATCATGGGATTCATGGGGGCCTACTGGGCAACATCCTCCGGCATTAAGCGCTTTGATGCCGCTCTGTTCCGGCGCCAGGTCGCCACCTTTACTCAGCTAACAGGTGAGTTGATGACGGTTGATCTATCCAAGATAAAAACTGTCAAGTGATTACCGGAGAGTACTGAGTCGGCCCTGAGTCGGCCGCCAAAATCTGACAAAATCTGAGACAGCCATCTTTAAGGATTCCCCTACAACTACCACCGCCATATCCCGCTATTGACCTCACCGGTTTCATCCAGGGCATGCGCGAAAAATGGTGGCCAGGATGCGCGAGCAGGGTCATCCGCTATACTACTTCGAAAATACCGAAGGCGGCCATGGGGGGTCGGCGAACCATGAACAGGCAGCAGTGATTGCGGCTTTGCAGATCGTCTATATGAAGCGGCAGCTAATGCTTTCTCATCTCGCTTAATCACTACTTGAATACAGGACACTACACTAGCCAGACAAAGTCTGGTGATGTGTCGTTTGAACACCTACCACGGAGCATTCCCCACAGCTTCCAGGGAAGCAAAAAAGGGGCATAATAAAAACACAGGAACGGTCATTCTAAACACTTATAAATAAAATTAAATTGAGTATCAGGGCGAAAAAATGTTTGATGAAAATTATCGTTTTACGTGTGTAGAAAAGTTTTTGAAATATGTTAAATACGATACCCAATCAGACGATGAATCAGAAACTTTTCCGAGCACAGAAAAACAGAAATTATTATCTTCTGATTTAGCTGATGAGCTCAGGGCAATGGGTTTGGCAGATGCACGTATGGACGAGTGGGGCTACGTCATGGCCACCCTGCCCTCAAATACTGATAAAAAAATAGCTACCATTGCCTTTATTGCTCACGTTGACACGTCTCCCGCAGTAACAGGGAAAAATGTTAACCCGGTAATAAATAAAAATTATCAAGGTGGGGATATAGTTCTTAAAAACGATACGACAAAAATAATTAAAACAGATGAAAACCCGCAGTTAAAAGACATGATCGGGTTTGATATTTTAACAACTGACGGGACAACGCTACTCGGTGCCGATGACAAGGCCGGGGTCGCCGAAATCATGGATGCCGTGAACTATTGGCTATCTCACCCTGAAGTAAAGCACGGAACGGTTAAAATTTGTTTTACGCCCGACGAAGAGGTCGGTAGAGGAACAGAAAAAATCAATCTGAAAAAGCTGGATGCCGACTATGCATATACAGTTGATGGTTCTACACGAGGAGAACTGGAAACCGAAACTTTCAGTGCTGATGCGGTCGTGGTCAAATTTATTGGTAAAAATATTCATCCCGGATTCGCAAAAAATAAAATGATAAATGCACTAAAAATTGCTGCCACATTTTTAGATAGTTTACCGAAAGAAAACCTTTCACCGGAGACAACAGAAAACAGAGAAGGGTTTGTTCATCCCATGGCTATTAGCGGAAATGAAGAACTTGCAACAATTAAATTTATCGTCAGAGATTTTCTTACCGGCAAACTACAGGAGTATGAAACTTTATTGGAAGATTTGGCAGATAAAGCTGTAGCAAAATACCCGGGAGCTGAATTGGATTTCGAAATTATTGAGCAATACAGAAATATGAAAGAAGTGTTGGACGAACATCCCCATGTTGAACAATATGCTGTAGAGGCATTGAAAAGATTGAATATTGAACCCATTAGGAATCCGATTAGAGGCGGCACAGATGGTTCCAGACTTTCATTTATGGGGCTTCCAACTCCCAATATTTTTGCAGGTGAACACAGTTTCCATTCACAATTAGAATGGATTGCAATACAGGATATGGAAATGGCGGTAAAATATATTGTTGAAATTGCAAAAATTTGGGAAGAACATTGATCCACAGAGGGTCAGATTCAAATGCGGCACACAGCTATCAGTAAACACACCGTAATCTGCGCATTTAAGTCTGACCCCGGTCGCTGAATCCACAGGGGGTCAGATTCAAATGCGGCACACAGCTATCAGTAAACACACCGCAGCAAGCGCATTTGAGTCCGACCCCGGGGGGGAACCCTGAACCCGTCGATCCCTGCTACCTTACGCGCCGGTATTTGGCCAGTATTCTGTCGTACTCACCACTCTTTTTGAGTTTCACCAGGGCCTGGTTAAAGGCCTGCACGGTCTCCTTCGTGACGCTTTTCTTGCTGAACATTATGGATACGTCGGTACTGTGAATCTCAAGCGGGAGCGCTTCAATCTGGTCCTTTAGCCCTTCACGCCGGATCGTGAATGCGGCCACAAACGGGTCTTCGAGAAAGCCGTCAATATTATCCTGGGTCAGATTGTAATAGTTCACTTCGGTGATGGGCACCGTGACAAACTGTGCGCTGAAGTCAGCGTTGTCGTGCAAGGCATTGACCATGTCACCATAGAGGTAGTCCTCGGTCACGCCCAGTTTGAAACCGTTGTTAAGAAGTTCCTGCAGGCTTTTACCGGCATATTTTTCGGTCTCGCCTGCCCGGACATAAAGTAAAAAGGACTCGTAACGGTAACTATCTGAGAAGTAAGCAAACTTTTTCCGTACCGCTGTTTCAGTCGCACCGCCAAGCATATCAATACTGCCGTCGCGTATGCCGGCGAGCAGGTTTACCCAGTTGTCCTGCACGTAGGTGAGACTGCAGCCGGCTTTGTTCGCCAGCGCGCTGAGCAGGTCGATTTCCAGGCCTCTGACTTCGCCTTCCGGAGTGATGTATTGATAGGGCTCCCAAGGATCCCAGCCCATTTTGAGCTTGCATCCGGTCGCCCCGGCAACGGCTTGGGGGGTTACTGATTTGGTTTTTTGGGGATCCGGGTTTTCACCGCAAGCTGCCAGGAAAAGGAGCGAGCCAGCAACTAAACTGAACAACAACTGCTTTTTCATCCTGCCCTCCTGGCAAAAGCATCATCCACCCCCACTTTCCCTAAGTGTACCCCAGACGTAGCTGGCTCGCCGTATAATTTACACCTCCGGGCGCATATACGGAAACAGCAACACGTCGCGGATGGAGGCCGCATCAGTGAACAGCATCACCAGTCGGTCGATGCCGATGCCCTCGCCGGCGGTCGGCGGCATGCCGTATTCCAGTGCGCGGATATAGTCAGCGTCAAAGTGCATGGCCTCCATATCGCCGGCGTCTTTGTGCGCCACCTGCTCCTGAAACCGCATCGCCTGGTCTTCCGGGTCATTCAGCTCAGAAAAGCCGTTGGCGATCTCGCGACCGGCAACAAACAGCTCAAAGCGATCCGTGACCAGCGGGTTCTGGTCATTGCGCCGCGATAAGGGGGAAACCTCGGTCGGGTACGCGGTGATAAAGGTGGGCGCGTTGAGATGAGGCTCCACGGTGGCCTCAAACAGTTCCGTCAGCACCTTGCCAACACCCCATTGGCCATCGATGTGGATGTCACGTTCAGCGCAGGCAGCCTGCAGCGTTGCTGCATCCCATAAGTCGGCCTGCGCCAGTTCAGGGTTGAATTTTCGCACCGATTCCGCCACGCTCATACGCTCAAATGGTATGCCGAAATCGATTGACTGGCCCTGGTATTGCACCCCGGTACTGCCATTGACCGCTTGCGCCAGTTCGCGCAGCAGGGTTTCGGTCAGGTCCATCAGGTCGTTGTAGTCGGCATAGGCCCAGTAGAACTCCAGCATCGTGAATTCCGGGTTGTGACGGGTGGAAACGCCCTCATTGCGGAAACTGCGGTTGATCTCGTAGACGCGGTCGAGGCCGCCCACGATCAGGCGCTTCAAGTACAGTTCCGGTGCAATGCGCAGGTACATTGTCAGATCCAGCGCATTGTGGTGGGTCACAAACGGCCGCGCGGCGGCGCCACCCGGTATCGGGTGCATCATGGGTGTCTCCACTTCCAGGAATTCCCGCCCCGGGGTTTCCAGGAAAGCGCGGATGAAACGGATAATCCTGGAACGGGTATGGAAAACCTGGCGTGATTCCTCGTTCATGATCAGGTCGACATAGCGCTGGCGGTAACGGGTCTCGGTATCGGTCAGGCCGTGAAATTTTTCCGGCAGTGGCCGCAGGGACTTGGTCAGTAAACGCAGCTCCGTCGGCTTGACCGACAACTCACCTTTCTGGGTGCGGAAGATCGCGCCGCTGCCGCCGATGATGTCGCCGATGTCCCATTGCTTGAACTGCTGATACAGGCCTTCGGGCAGGTTGTCACGCTGCACCACGAACTGCATGTAGCCGCTGCCGTCCTGAATTTTGACAAAGGCGATCTTGCCCATCACGCGCTTGGCCAGCATGCGCCCGGCCAGCGCAAAGGTCTCACCCACCCCGGCCAGGGTTTCGGTATCGTCATCGGCAAAGCGCCGCTGCAGTTCAGCCGCATTGGTGTTGGGGCGGAAGTCATTGGGATAGGCGATTGATTCTGCCTGCTATCAGGCGTTTCTCCTCCGTTGCCGAATCACCCGCGTTATTTTTAGGGTTTTGTTTGCTCACAGCTCGTTTTCCTGATTATCGCCCGATAGTCCCTGCTTCAGGGAGGCTTCTACAAATTGATCCAGGTCGCCGTCGAGCACGGCCTGGGTGTTGCCGGTTTCCACGTTGGTACGCAGGTCCTTGATGCGCGACTGGTCCAGCACATACGAACGGATCTGGCTGCCCCAGCCGATATCCGCCTTGGAATCCTCCAGTTGCTGGTTCTCTGCGTTGCGCTTCATCAATTCCAGCTCGTACAGTTTAGCGCGCAATTGCTTCATCGCGTGGTCTTTGTTCTTGTGCTGGGAGCGGTCGTTCTGGCACTGCACCACGGTGTTGGTCGGCAGATGGGTGATGCGCACCGCAGACTCGGTGCGGTTGACATGCTGGCCACCGGCACCGGAGGCACGGTAAACATCGATGCGCAAATCGGCCAGGTTGATATCGATTTCAATATTGTCGTCCACTTCCGGTGACACAAATACGGCGGCAAACGAAGTATGGCGGCGGTTGCCCGAATCAAACGGGGATTTCCTGACCAGGCGGTGCACACCGATCTCGGTTTTACACCAGCCATAGGCATAGTCGCCGACCACGTGGATGGTGGCACTTTTGATACCGGCAACATCACCGGCCGAGACCTCGATCAGTTCACCCTGCCAGCCGCGCCGCTCGACCCAGCGCAAATACATACGCAGCAGCATTTCGGCCCAGTCCTGCGCCTCGGTGCCGCCGGAACCGGCCTGGATTTCGAGGTAACAGGAGTTGGCATCCATTTCACCCCGGAACATGCGCTGGAATTCCAGTTGGCTGATTTTGTCCTCAATGGCGGCCAGTTCTGCGACCACGGAATCGAGGACTTCTTCATCCTGCTCCTCAATCGCCATCTCCAGCATTTCGGCATTTTCTGCCAGCGCTGCAGAGACTTGGTCAAGCGTACCGACGATGCCATCGAGTTGCGCACGCTCACGGCCCAGTGCTTGGGCACGTGCCGGATCGTTCCAGACTTCCGGGTTCTCCAGTTCGCGGCCTACTTCTTCCAGGCGGTCTTTGTTGCCGGCATAGTCAAAGATACCCCCTGAGCGCGGCGGTGCGCTGTTGCAAATCGTCGAGTTGATTGCTTACCGGGTTTGTTTCCACGCTGACCACCTTGCATTCGAAGCGGTGCATTTTACACCAGTGCAGATGAATTTTAGCGGTTTTTGGCTAAAAAAAACGCTTACAGCAGCCGCTGTGGACACAATTCAGAGCTACCCTTTTGATTCGCTTTATGTTACTTAACAGATATGATAGTATCTGTTAAGTATTAATATCAATATTTGTGGATACTATGATATCTTTCTATCTAATGTCATCAGAAGATATAGCAGCTGAGTTAGCCGTTCGCTCAAGAAATCTCCGACTAGCGCAAAATCTTACCCTGGAAGGGTTGGCGCGACGTAGCGGCGTACCTCTGGGTACATTGAAAAAGTTTGAGCGTACGGGTCAAATTGCGCTGGCTTCATTCATTCGCCTTGTTATAACTTTGAAAGATGAAGCCGCATTAGAGAATTTATTGCTTGCGCAAAAACTTGAGACCCTCGACGAAATACTGCACAGTGAGAAAAAGCCAAAACGGGGGCGCATTAAGTGAAAGTTGCACCCAAAACACCGCTTAATGTATCACTTCATTGGGACACCGATGAGATTCAAGCTGTCGGCAGACTCGCTTATCGTGACCAAATCGCCTGGCTGGAATTTGAGCAGTCATTTCTGCAGGCCGGACTTGAACTCTCCCCTGTCCACCATAAAACCAGTAGCGGTTTACAACGCCCTTATGACACCGGCATTTTTGCAGGTTTGCACGGTATGTTTAATGATAGTCTGCCCGATGGATGGGGGCGCTTGCTCATTGATCGCCGGGCCCGTCAACTTGGTATTGAGCCTTCTGCTCTTACACCGCTTGATCGCCTGGCCTGTGTGGGCAGTAAAGGAATAGGTGCATTGTGTTATGCACCGTCAATTGAGGTTTGGGAAACAGGCAAAAATGATCTTGATTTAGACCAACTTGCCGCCGATGCCAAAATGGTGCTTAAAGGTGATATCAGTGAAGTGCTCTCAGCTTTGGGACAGGCCGGCGGGTCTCCTGGTGGCGCACGCCCAAAAGCATTGATTGCCCTGAATAAAGATGGTCATGCCGTACATGGAACAGATGAAGTACCCGAGGGTTATGAGCATTACCTGGTTAAATTCTCTGGCTACGATGATCCGGATGATATTGCGGCTATTGAAATGGCCTATGCGGACATGGCAAAGGAAGCCGGTGTGCTGATGCCGGAAACGAAATTGCTGGATGGTGGCAAAGGGAAGTCCTGGTTCGCTGCCCGACGGTTTGACCGGGAAGGTACGCGCCGCTTTCATGTGCAGTCGGCCAGTGGGCTGTTATATACAGACATTCGCATTCCAGCGCTGGACTATTCAGACCTCATCATGCTGACACGAAATATCACCCATGACCAACGACAGTGTAAAGCCATGTTTATCCTCGCTGTCTTTAATGTGCTTGCACATAACCGCGATGATCATGCCCGGCAATTCAGCTTTATAATGGAACACGATGGCACCTGGCGTAAGGCACCGGCATACGATCTGACCTGGTCATTTGGTCCGGGGGGGGAGCATTCAAGCTCGGTACTTGGGCACGGCAAAGATATCACCCGCGACCACCTGATTGACCTGGGCAAGAAAGCAGAATTGAAAGAACAGGAGGTTTTCAAGGTGATTGAACGTACCCAGGCCGCCATCAGTAAATGGGAAGTATTTGCCAGTAAGTATGGCGTAAGCCGCCAATCAACTCTTTTGGTTGCGGCGGCACTGGCTCAAGTCAGGCTCTGAATGACATCTTTCAGGCTATGGCTATGGCCCAGGCCAGCCTCTCCCCGCACCCTGTTTCCCGTTCGTCTGGTGCCTACGTAGATATTACAGTCATCCGCATAGCGGTCGAAGCGCTGCGTTTTATACCGGAGCGGGCGGAGTTTCACGAAGTATTTGCTCTACCACCATCTGGCAGGTCTCGCGACCACGAAAATAATTGATATCCAGGCGATAAATAAAACCAATGGTGTCAGTGCCCGGCAGGTCCTCCGGCAATTTGCCAAAGGCAATGGCATCAACGGCATGGGAGCCGTCGACCGGCCGCAGCATCATCTTCAGATGTGCGCCGCCCACCACCCGCCGTTCCTCCACCACAAAGCGGCCGGAAAAAACCGGCTCGGGAAAGTGCTGGCCCCACGGGCCGAGCTTACGCAGTGATTGGGCAAATTCGAGGGTGATGTCGGCAGGCGCAAGTTCACCATCGGTCAGTATGTCGTTGTTCAACGCCCGGCCCTGCAGGAAATGCTCAATGGACTCGTTCAACGCTGCAGAGAATGTCTCTAGCTGTGCCAGCGGCAGCGTCAGCCCGGCGGCCATGGCGTGGCCGCCAAACGCCATGATCATGTTCGGGTGCAGCGCATCTACCCGTGCCAGCACATCGCGGATGTGCAGGCCGCTGACCGAGCGCGCCGAGCCCTTGAGCACATCAGCGCCGCTTGACTCCGGTGCAAACGCGATCACCGGACGGTGCACGGCATCCTTGATGCGGGCGGCAACCAGCCCGACGATACCCTGGTGCCAGCCATCGTCGTACAGGCACAGACCCGCCGGCAGGTCAGCGCCTTTTAGACCCTCCAGCAGGGTTTTCAGTTGCGCCTGCGCCTGCTGCTGCATCTGCTCCTGGCGGGCCCGGCGGTGGTGGTTCAATTCATCCAGTTCAGTGGCCAATGCCATGGCTTCATCGTGGTCTTCGCTCAACAGGCAGCGAATTCCGATACCCATATCCTGCATGCGACCAGCCGCATTCAAGCGCGGTGCAACCGCAAAGGCCAGGTCGGATGCCACCAGGTGGCGGTAGTCCCGTTTGCCCAATCGCAACAGGGCCAGCAAGCCGGCACTACAGTACCCCTGGCGAATCCGGTCCATGCCCTGGCGCACCAGGATGCGGTTGTTGTCATCGAGCGGAACCAGGTCCGCGACCGTACCCAGGGCCACCAGGTCCAGCAGGCGCGCCAGGTTCGGCTCGCTGCGCGGCAGCGTGAACCAGTCGCGACTACGCAGTGCGCTCCGGAGCACGCTCATCAGGTAGAAAACCACGCCCACACCGGCCAGCGCTTTGCTGGCAAACTGGTCGCCGGGGCAATTGGGGTTGACGATGGCATCCGCCTGAGGCAAAACCTCGCCGGGTAAATGATGGTCGGTCACCACCACCTTGCAGCCCAGTTCACGGGCCCTGGCGACGCCTTCAATAGAGCTGATGCCGGCGTCCACCGTAACCAGCACAGCCGGTGGCTTGTCAGCCAGGGTCTCGACCAGTGCCACACTCAGTCCGTAGCCGAACTCAAAGCGGTCCGGTACACGAAAATCCACGTTGGTCGCGCCCATTAAATGCAGGGCCCTGACAGCCAGCGCGGTGCCGGTTGCACCATCGGCATCAAAATCACCGACGATCAGTATGCTTTGCCCACCGGTAACCGCAGCAGCAAGAATTTCCGCAGCAGCGTTGATACCGGACAAGGCTGCCGGCGACTGCAGACGGCCCAACTGCAGATCAAGTGCGGTTGCAGTGGTGACGTTACGGGCCAGCAGAATACGGCGAATGACCGGGTGGATGGAATCCGGCAACGCATCGGGGCCAGGTTCAGGCGCTCTTTGCCTGACCTTGCGAGAGGCGATCAATGATGGGTGTCCGCAAACATAGCAAACACAATGATGGGCATAATGATGGGCATATCAGAGATATTCAACGCTGAGTATTTCATAGGCCAACTCACCAGCCGGCGCGTTGACGACAATCTCATCACCCGCCTGTTTACCGATCATAGCGCGCGCGATGGGCGAGGTAATCGCAATACGGAAGGCCTTGATATCGGCTTCAAGGTCGCCGACCACCTGGTAGGTAATCTCGGTTTCGTTATCCACGTCGTAAAGTGTGACGGTTGCCCCGAACACCACTTTGCCACCCGGGTTGAGCTTGGTAATATCAATAACCTGCGCACCGGACAAGGCGGATTCCAATTGCTGTATGCGGCCTTCGGTAAAGCCCTGCTGCTCCCGCGCTGCATGGTACTCGGCATTCTCCTTCAGATCGCCGTGCGCCCGCGCTTCTGCGATGGCGGCAATAATTTCTGGGCGCACGACCTTCTTCAGGTGCGCGACCTCGGCCCGCAAACGCTCCGCGCCGTGGTGTGTCAATGGTGTTCTTTTCATCTTCAGTAGGCCTGTCCGTGTAATTGGCTCAGGCTGCGTACCTCCAGGTCAAATTCGTGGTCAATGGCCTGTAAAGTCGCCCAGCCACGAGCAATGGTTGTCGTATAGCTTACCTTGTATTGCAGCGCCTCCCGACGAATTGAGTAAGAATCAGCAATCGCCTGGCGGCCTTCAGTGGTATTGACGATAAATACAATCTTGCCATTTTTGATTTCATCAACGATGTGCGGACGCCCTTCGGCCACCTTGTTGACGCGTTCGCAGGTATAGCCACTGGCGCGCAGGTACTGGCAGGTACCGGCGGTTGCGACCAGTTCATAGCCCCGCCCCACGAGCTCTTCAGCGATCGGCAACAAGGTCTCCTTATCGGCGTCGCGCACGCTCAAAAAAGCCCGTCCGGGTTTGGGAATGCCGTACTGGGCCGCCTTCATGGCGCGTGCACAGGCGCCGCCAAAACTGCGCCCGACACCCATCACCTCACCGGTAGAGCGCATTTCCGGCCCCAGGATGGGATCCACCCCCGGGAACTTGATAAACGGCAGAATGGCTTCTTTCACAGAATAGAATTCAGGTATGATTTCTTCTGTAATACCCTGTTCTTTAAGCGTTTTACCTGCCATACAGAGTGCTGCAATTGAGGCCAGCGGTCGGCCCGTCGCCTTGCTCACGAACGGCACAGTCCGCGATGCCCGGGGGTTCACTTCCAGTATGTAGATATCCTTTCCACGCAGCGCAAACTGGGCATTCATCAACCCAACCACCCCCAGTTCCAACCCCATCATGGCCATCTGGCTGCGCATTTCATCCTGGATATCTTCAGACAGGCTGTGCGGCGGGATGGAACAGGCGGAATCACCTGAATGCACGCCGGCCTGCTCGATGTGCTCCATGATGCCGCCGATCAACACATCGGTGCCGTCGCAGATGGCATCGACATCGACTTCGATAGCGTGATCGAGGAAACGGTCCAGCAACACCGGTGAGTCGTTGGAAACCTTGACCGCATCACGCATATAGCGGCGCAAATCCTGCTCGCCGTGCACCACATCCATGGCGCGTCCACCAAGCACGTAGGAGGGTCGCACGACCAGCGGATAACCGATTTCCTCAGCCTGGCCAACGGCCTGCTCGACGCTGGTGGCGGTGCGGTTGGGTGGTTGGCGCAGGTGCAGTTTATGCAGCATCTTCTGAAACCGTTCACGGTCTTCAGCGAGGTCGATTGAATCGGGCGAGGTGCCGATAATGGGCACGCCGGCAGCCTCCAGCGGTCGCGCCAGTTTCAACGGGGTTTGCCCGCCGTACTGCACGATAACGCCTGTCGGTCGCTCACGGTGGACAATCTCCAGCACGTCTTCGAGCGTTACCGGCTCAAAGTACAAACGGTCAGAGGTATCGTAATCGGTGGAGACCGTTTCCGGGTTGCAATTGACCATGATGGTCTCAAAGCCTTCTTCGCGCAGGGCCAGGGCGGCATGCACGCAGCAATAGTCAAATTCAATGCCCTGCCCGATGCGGTTGGGACCGCCACCCAGCACCATGATCTTGCGCCTGTCGGTGGGCGCGGCCTCACATTCTTCCTCGTAGGTCGAATACAAGTAAGCGGTGGTGGTGGCGAATTCTGCCGCACAGGTATCGACGCGCTTGTAGACCGGGCGCACGTTCAACTGGTGGCGCCGCGCGCGCACCTCGTGCTCCTCGCAGGCCAGCAGGCGGGCCAGGCGGGCGTCGGAAAAGCCCTGGCGTTTAAGGCTGTACAGGCGTCGCCGGTCGAGCGCTGTGAAACCCTGTACCGTGACCTCATTTTCAGTCAGTACGAGGTCTTCAATCTGCGCCAGGAACCAGCGGTCGATGCGGGTCAGTTGGTAAATTTCATCCATGCCCATGCCTTCCCGGAAGGCCTCAGCCA
>QIKV01000126.1 GCA_003233115.1 Oceanospirillales bacterium | reverse complement strand
TCAATACATGGAAAAGATTCTGGTTGATCGTGAACGGTGATTCTGGTGAAACACTAAAAGTGTTCACGTTCACACCAGAATCGGTGTTCACGATGCGCCAGAATCAGTGTTCACGTTCTACCAGAATATGCAAATATAATCAGAGCATTAAAAAGCCCCGTATTTTTAGAATAACACAGGGCTTTTTTTGTTCTTATAATTCAATGAATTACAAGGTAATATGGCGTCCCCAAGGGAACGCCACCTTATCCCCCAGATTCATGTCACCTCACAAATATTAAATATTTGATTTATAATCAATAACTTGAATTAATATTTAGAGAAAAGCACAGG
The DNA here is from genome assembly GCA_003233115.1 of Oceanospirillales bacterium. Lineage (GTDB taxonomy): Bacteria > Pseudomonadota > Gammaproteobacteria > Xanthomonadales > SZUA-36 > SZUA-36. The sequence goes on along the minus strand of QIKV01000126.1, from coordinate 10,430 downwards.
GCTAGTGAACTAGCAAATTCGGAGCTCTAATTCACGTGTAGGTTCAAGTCCTTTCCTCGGTACCATTTTTTCAAACCTTCCCAGATCACAACAAACCACGTTAGACATTGTTTTTAAAGGTTTATTTGTTTCTCGATTCATTTTCTACCTTGTCTGTCATGATCTCTAATTGTCCCTTTTGTGGAAGAGCAATGGAACATCAGTGGAACATGGGTGGAACACAGATTCATCAATATTCACATTTTGAATAGAACCTGCTTGTTTGATTCCGGTTCTCTATAACCAACATCCAACCTGTAATTATATTACATCTTGACTGGCTACATTCAACTTTCAATTCTTAACAAGGGTCAGAATTAATATCCATTTCTATCGAGATGATCATACGTTACTATGGCCGGTGGGGGGAAAAGGCTGAAGAAAAACACCAGCATGTTTTCGTATCGGGATTTGGTCAGGCTGATCTGGCAACCAGTGAGAAAACGTCAATATTATAAACAGCTACACAAGTGCTACCTTCAAATCAATATATTCGAGAACCGAGACCATTGTGTCTGTTTGATTTGGGTAGATCCATCTTAGTCACAACTCCCGCCGCCAGCGTTCAGTTGCGACATAAATCACTGGTAATAGGTTAAGTGTCAGGAGTGTGCCCGCCGTGAGTCCGCCGAACAGCATGATGCCCAGCGGCTGCAGCAGTTGTGGACCTTCCCCAAGGCCCAGGGCTGCGGGAATCAGGGCCAATAAGGTGGTCAGGTGGGTCAGCAACATGGGGCGCGTGCGCAGACGCACTGCCTCGCGCACAGCCGCCACGGCATCCAGGCCCTGCCGGCGGAAATTTCGGGTGAAGGTCAGCAGCATGATGCCATTGTTCGTCGCTACCCCGATGAGGGTGATAAAGCCGATAGCCACGGTGAGATCGAGGTGTTGTCGAGTAATAAATAGTGCCAGTGCAGCGCCCATGAAATCCAGCGGCAGCTTGGTCAGCACCACGGCAGGATCCAACAAGTTGCCGAGCTGAATGGCGATAATACCATAGACCAGTAAAGCTGACGCAAGCAACACCCACAAGACCTGTCCGCCCGTTTTCAACAGCTGGCCGTATTCACCTGTGTAACCCCACTGAATATCCTCGGGCAGGTGCAACTCGGCCAATGCCTGATCCAGACGACGCATTACGGCATAGGGATTGCCATCGATCTCGGCTGTCAGTGTCAGTGCCCGCAATCCGTACTGGTGTTCGATGGTCGGGTAGCTCGACAGGGTTTCGATACGCGCAAGCTGTGACAACGGAAGCAGGTTCCCCGTAGGACCGGGTATCTGCACCTGTCCTAGCGCCTCAAGGTTATCGCGCCGGGTGTTAGCATAGCGCAGAATAATATCAACGGGCTGCTGCTTGATAATCACCTGGCTTATGCTGTCGCCCTGCATAGCGGTGCGTACAGCCTGCGCCACAGTTTGCACACGCACGCCAAAGCGGGCCAGCGCCGCACGATCGATGGCTACGCGTATCTGATCCACCGGTATTTTTGTATTGTTGACGACATTCGTGATCCCTTCTACTTTGCTCGCGGCCACTTCCACACTGGCAGCTGCCGCGTAGAGTTGCCGCAGATCATTAGCGTAGAGGGTAATACCGAACAGTGCCGGTAATCCAGAAAAGGATTCGTTCAGCTTTTCGGTAGTTGGCTCGTTGACCCGGCCGATAACACCGGCTGTTTCGGCTAACAGGCGGTCGATATCGGCCTTCACTACCAAGGAGTTCTGCGTGTGATTCTTGTCCAGTCGAACTATCAGTTCACCCTCTTCCGGTCTTTCGATATAATAGGATGATTCAGGGGAACCGGTACGGCGGAAAACCGCTTTTACGGCCGGCATTTCCAGCAAGCGTCTTTCCAGCTCATCACCCACACGATTGCTTTCGGACAGCGAAGTACCCGGGGCCAGGCCATAGCTCAACAGTAAACTGTTTTCATCCAGCAAAGGCAACAGGCGCGCCGGGTTAAAGACCAGCAGTGTGAGACTGACTGTGAGCAACAACACTGTGACGAGCAGGGTCTTGCCCCGGTGCAGCAACAGACTGTCCAGCAAACGCAGATTCCAGTCACCCAGCCAGTGTATCCAGCGTGCCCCGCTGGTTGCGTGAGTTGTTTTCAGCTGCTTGCGTGGCGGCGCCCAGTAGACAGCCGCCAGCGGAATCAGCGTCAGTGAAACCAGCAGGGAAAACAGTAGAATAAAACCAAAGGTGAGGCCAAACGGTTGAAACAGGCGTCCCGCCAATCCGGTCACCAGCACCAGTGGGACAAAGGCTGCCAACACGGTCAGGGTGCCGGCGATATCCGCTGCCAGTACTTCGCGGGTGCCGTCCAGCGCTGCCTGGAGTGGCGTCTTGCCCAGGCCACGGTAGCGGTCAATATTTTCCATCACCACGATAGCGTCGTCATCGATCAGCCCGATGGCCACGGTGAGCGCCCCGAGGGTCATGAGGTTTAGCCCGAGATCAAATATACCCATGGCTGCAAAGGTAGCCAGTGCTACCAGCGGAAAAGTAGCGGCGATTACCAGGCTGGCGCGGTTGCGGCCCAGCACCCAGACCACGGCAATAATCGCCAGCAGTGCCCCCAGCAGCAGATTGTTACGCATGTTTCTGTAGGCCAGGCCGATGATTTCAGCCTGGTCGTAAAACTTCTCCAGGCGGCTATCCGGTGGCAGATTCAGTTGTGCCAGGGCCCTGTCCACCTCCCTTGAGACAGTCACAGTGCTCGCGCCGGGTTGCTTCTGGATGGTGAAAGCGACGGCCGGGAGACGATCGCTGGTGATGACATAGCGCTGTGGTTTAATACCTGCATAGACCGTCGCGATATCGCTCAGTCGCACGGGTCGGCCATCCGGGCCACGGCCCACTGCCACCTGTTTTAGATCGTCAAGTGTCAACAGGCGCCCTTCAGTACGGATCAACAGGTCACGACCATGTCGTTCCAGGTAGCCGCCGGTATCCAGAATGTTGGATGCCTTCACCTTGGCGGCAATACCCTGCGCGGACAAATGGTGGCGTTTAAGCGCCAGCGGATCTACATCGATACGCCAGGCCGCCTCACCACCCCCCATCACCTGCACCCGGGCTATACCCGGTAAGGCGGCAAGCCGCGGGGCCAGCCGGTACTGGGCAAAGGCGCGGGTCGCTACCGGATCACCGCCGCTTAAGGTATAGGTCGACAGCATCGCCAACGAGGTGCCGATGTTCTCCATCTCCGGTTTGACGCCCTCGGGGAGATTGACAGTCGCCAGCCGGTTACCAACCAGTTGCCGGGCCTGCAACACATCCACGCCCCAGGTAAATTCCACCGTCACCTGGGAAAACCCCGGTGCCGACGTGGAGCGTACCCGGCGCAGGTTGGTCAATCCCAGCATCGCGTTCTCGATGGGCCGGGTAAGCAGCTGTTCCATGTCTTCCGCCGTACCAGCCGGATAGTGCGTGATGACGTTGATCAGCGGGTAATCCAGGCGTGGAAACAGATCTACCGGTAATTCGCGCAGGCTGGCAAGTCCACCAAGGGCGAGCAGCAGGCTGCCCAGGATAGCGGCGATAGGATGGCGAAGGAGCTGTTCGAGCATCTGGGCCGCCAAGCGCTAGTCCACGAACTTGATCATTTCTTTGAGGTCGCGGTACAACAGCTCATAGGCGCCTACCGTCACTACCTTGTCACCGGCTGTAATACCCGAAAGAATCGGGACGCGCCCGCCAACCGCCGGGCCAACCTCGACTTCGACAGGTTTGAACTGGTCGCCTTCCTGAAGAACAGACCAGGTTTTCCTGTTGCGCGCCACCACGGCCGCCGTTGGCACCCAAACCACCGGTACAGATACGCCGACATGTTCGACCTCGATCCAGGCACCATCGCGCAGCACCCGACCCGGGTTATCAGCCAGGTAGCGCAACAGCCAGAGCCCGGTGTTTGCATCATAAAGCGCGGCACCATCCAGCGGCTTGAGTAACCCCTGTGCAGCACCGGCATGCCAGCGCGTTTCACCTGCTTTCCAGACTGGCAGCGATGTTTGTGGCACACCCACATCCAGGTATACCTGCTCCAGCGCCTCCAGTTCGAGCACCGGACTACCTACCTCGACCTGCTCACCCAAGGCAACCCGGCGCTCCGTTACAATACCAGCGAAGGGCGCCAGCAGACTGCCAAGTGCCCGCGCCACGGCCGGTACCCCCTCTTTATCGATTCGTGCTTCGAGCGTTTTTGTATCGCCCTTGATATGCAACAGGTCCAGATCGGCGGCCAGTGTCTGCCAGTGCATGCGAGACTTACCCTGCGCCTGCGCGACGGTCTGCTCACCCGCAACCAGTTCACGCCGGGTAATGGCATGCTGGGACTCGCTTTCCCGCAACACCTGCAACCGTTTCTTTGCCAGTCGAACTTCTAGCAGCGCCTGTTGCCAGGCAGCCAGGTGTTGCCGCAGTACCGGTGCATCAAATCGGGCCAGTTCATCACCTGCCATCACCCTGGCACCGGGCTCCACATTCAGTTCAACGATACGTGCGGCAAACGGCAAGCCAAGCATCGCCTGCTGACGGGCGCTGACCCGGGCAAATGCCGTCGTGGTCGGTTGCCAATTCCCAGCTTCCGCAACGGCAGTGGCGGGCTCTTTTGCATGAGCCAGCGACGGCAACAGGCAGAGCACAAGCGCCATTTGCTTTAGAGGACCTCTATTTAGCATGTTTTCAATCCGACAAAACATGTGCCTGACTCCCTACCGAGTGAGATTTCAGCTAATTTCAAAGTATCGCTGCCAATAATAAATAGTATTGCTGTCAATATTAACCCGGCCACCTACATATGTCGTGTTCAGGGCGGGCCGGCAACCCGCCGCTGGCAGGATACGACAGCGACCACCCCTGTCTATTTACGGTTTGGTAAGGTTCAGGACAGCCGCTCGCAAGGTAGACCGTAATAGAATGTCTTCAACGTCAATCGTGGCGCATAGGTTCAACGAACGAAGACAGGAGAAACACCATGCAAATGTTAAAGACAACTCTGATCTCCCTTGCAATAGCCGGCACACTGGGAAGCAGTCTCGCTGTACTGGCGGATACCGCCAAGGGCAAACCCTTCGAAGGTCTGGTGATAGAGGGTGTTGTGCTTATTGAGCAATTACCCACTGAAGTACAGAGAGGCTCTGTGCAGGTAAAGGATGACGATGACTCAGCCGATGGCCGGCCAAGCCAGGATCACTGCCAGCAAGGCAGCGAAAATTGCAACAACCGCCTTGCCTGGCAAGGTCATCGAGATCAAACTGGATGACGAGAATGGCTACCTTATCTGGGAAGTTGAAATCATCGACGCGAATGGGCATGAAACCCAACTCAAGATTGATGCCGGTAACGGTCGCCTGCTGGTAGCAGAAAGTGAAGATGATGAAGACAAGGACGAAGGGAAAAGCAAAGGCAGCAGCTGGAAGTTCTGGGAAGATAACGACAAGGATGAACAGAAGGATCATGATTGATTCAGGCAGGACGGTGAATACCGTCACCCTGTTCACTCAACCGTTCACCTAATAAAACACGGAGATATGACGATGCTGATCGACGCGAATCACCTGAAACTCACCCTGGGTGGGCGCAGCATTCTAAGTGATGTGAGCCTGCACCTGGAGGCCGGTCAGATCTATGGTCTGCTCGGTCCCAACGGCGCAGGTAAAAGCACGACCATCGCCATCCTGTTGGGTTTATACCCGTCAGAATCCGGTACATTGGCACTGTTTGATAAACCCATTGACAAAGGAAGTACCGTAGACACCAGGGGACTTCGACAACGCATCGGCGTCATGCCAGAGCATGCCGGATTCTATGACTGGATGACTGCCAGTTGCTATCTCACATGGTATGCCGGCTTCTACGGTGGTATGCAGCAACCGCTTCCTGAACTGCTCGAACGGGTGGACCTGGACGATGCGCGAAACCGACCCATTGGCCAGTTTTCCCGTGGCATGCAGCAGCGTCTTGGCCTGGCCCGCGCCTTGCTGCATGGCCCCGAGTTGCTGATCCTCGATGAACCCACCAACGGACTGGATCCCCGTGGCCGACGCGAGATTCACGATCTGCTGCTTGAACTCGCCCAGCAGCGACAGGTTGGTATCCTGTTGTGTACCCACCTGCTGGACGACGTGGATCGATTGTGCACGAATATCGGCATCATCGATCAGGGACGCTCCGTACTGGAAGGCCCGCTGATTGAATTGTTGGGCCAGCAACAAGTGGGACGGCGGTTTCGTCTGCGCATGGAAACGCTGCCGAAAAATCAGACGGACCTGCCTTCAGGCGTTTCACTGCTGGGTCAGGAAGGTGGCTGGTGGCATTTTATTGTCCATGCTGACAATAAAAGTTCGCTGGCGGCGGTCTGGGAAGCGCTACTGAAACATGACTGGAGATATAGCGAGATTCATGCCGAAGGCGGTGGTCTGGAAGAACTCTATCTGCGTCTAACCTCAGCAGCCAGGCCTGTCAGGGAGGCCGCATGAATCCCACATCACTCATTGCACAAAAGGAACGAGCCGCGCTACTGCAAAACCAACGTGGACTTGTCTGGCTGCTGGCTTTCAGCGGCGTGCTTTCCGCCTTCGCCCTGCTCTTGATCAGCAACCAGGAACTGAGCCTGCTCGACAATGCCCAGGTGGTCTACATGATGACCGGCACGGTCACTGCAGCGGGCGCGGTCATTGCCGTTATTCTGGGTGCAGATGCCTTTGCCGGCGAACGCGAACGCGGCACCCTGGTGCCACTGTTAACTGCGCCCATCACCGCCAAGCAGTTACTCATGGGCAAGGCGTTGGGATTACTCAATGCCTGGGGGGTGATGTATTTACTGGCCCTGCCTTATCTGTGGGCAGTGGGCGCCGGTGGTCAGAATCTTCTTCAGGCGATGTTCTATCTTGCCCTGTTTGGCACCCCGGTGGTGCTGGGATTTGGTTACCTTGCCATGGCCCTGTCTGCACGCAGCGGCAGCGTCATGATGTCTCTATTGACCGGCCTGATTGTCCTGCTGTTTTCAGCGAGTCCGTTACTCATCGGCCCGGGGCTACGCAACAGTGCCATCGGCAAGGCCCTGGATTGGGTAAATCCATTTTCCGGAGCACTCAACACCTTTGATGCGGTGATTATTGACAGCGATCCTTTCAGTGGCCAGATATCACGTCTGCTTCTGGTGTTGATCTGGTTACTGCTCATGTTCCTGGCCGCACGGGCAACCGCGCGACACCCCACTTTTCGTTAGACAAACGAGTTGACCATGAAATATTTAATACATACATTCACCATTATGTTGCTTCTGGGCACCGCCATAGACAGCAGCCAGGCTGCGGATAGTGTGCCGAGGACACCATTGAACATCACCCTGCAGGCGGATCCGTCCAATCCGTCTCAGCCGGTGATGGGCGACAAAATGCGCTTTCACAGCATCATCACCAACACGGGGTCCGCTCCCATAGAGGGCCTGGTCGGATGGATCAGCCTGGTAGAGGTGGATCCCGGACATGAACAACCCATGGACCTGGAGGACTGGAGCGCGCACAAGGCGATTACCGGTACAAGGCTGGAACCCGGCGCAGAACTGAAAACCACCTGGCCCATGCGCCTGATCCAGCACGGGGATTACCGTGTAGTCATCAGCGTTACCGACCGCAATCAACGCCGTGTCTATACCAGCCCTATGCTACAGTTTCATGTAACTCGAAAGCCTGTTGTAGAGTCCAGCCGCATTTTACCTGTGGCACTGGGTGTCCCCTTCTTTATCGGGGGGCTGATAGGCTTGCGAATCTGGCGACAGAAAAACACTTAGTGGAGAGGATTCATCATCGACATTGCACATATTCATCCCATGCTCATTCATTTTCCGCTGGCACTGGTGACGGTGGTGTTTGTTGCGCAAACGCTTACCATCATCAGGGGGCGGGGGCTGTTTGAGCACTCCTGCCTGTCCGCCACCCGAGTGGTACTTATCGTGATCGCCGCTGCCGGCGCGATTGTTGCCGCAGTGTTCGGCGATATCGCACTGGACCAGAAGGCCAGACAATTCAACTTCCCTAAAGATCCGGCATGGTATGAATAAACTTTCTGGCCAAACGCGCTCATGGCGCATATCTCTTGCCACTGTGGGTACACTTGCCGTGCTGAGCGGTTGCGCCACCTATCAGCCCCAGCCGCTCGAAGATCGATCGCCACTCGTGACGGAACTGGGCATCTTACAGATCGAGGCGGCAGCACTGCAGGGCGGAGCCACAGGCAGTTATGACATCAACCTGGCTGACGGGCTTGATCTCACCGAGATCGGCATTCTCGCTGTCATCAACAACCCCGGTCTCAGAAAACAGCGGGCTCAATGGCAGGTCGCCGGTGCGCAGGCATTTGCTGCGGGTCTGTTGCCGGATCCACAGATCAGTGCCGGGCTGGACAAGCCCACGGGCAGTACTTCGGGTCTGGTCGATGCCTGGTCTCTCGGGTTGGGTTACGACATCATTCCCTTGATCACCCGACAGGCGCGTGTCGATGCGGCACGCAAGCAGCATGACAAGGTCCGCCTCGATCTGTTGTGGCAGGAGTGGCAAGTGATTCAGCAGGCCCGCTCGTTGGCAGTTCGCCTGCAGCTTGAGGCCGAACGGCTGACGCTGTTGCAGAACATGCGTGACCTGTACCTGGAGCGCTATCGGCGGTCTGCGCAGGCCCTGCAGAACGGCGATATCACGCTAGATGTCAACGGAACCGATCTGACGGCATTGGTCGACACACTCAGCCAGATCAACCGGCTCGAACAGGCACACAATCAAACGCGCCATGACTTTAACTTGTTGTTAGGTCTCGATCCGCAAGCATCAGTTACGCTGGCGCCGCTATCACAGGCGGTATCTCTGTCCAGGGATACAGCTAACGCACGCCTGGCCCGGCTTCCTGAGTTGCGCCCGGATCTGCTGGCCTTGAAAGCCGGCTACGAGAGCCAAGAGGCGCGCGTCAGAGCGGCGGTTCTTGCGCAGTTTCCGTCACTGGGCATCGGCGTCAACCGCGCGCGTGATACCGGCAACGTGAAAACCATCGGTTTGAGTGTCAGCCTCAGTCTTCCCTTGTTCAGCGGCAACCGCGGCAACATTGCCGTCGAACGCGCCACCCGCAAACAACTGCGCGAGGAATACCGGGCTCGGCTGGCGCAGGCACAGGTCGATGTCGACCGGCTGCTGGTGCTGCAGACCATTCTACGTGAACAGCAGGGGAATCTGCAGACCTACCTACCGCGCCTCAAGACACTGGTCGACCGCGCCCGCCGTGCCTACCGCCGTGGTGATATCGGGGCACTGACTTTCCTGAACATGGAGTCCACCTGGGTCAACAAGCGACTGGAGCGGATAAGCCTGGCACAGGCCGCCTGGGAAACCCGCATTGCACTTGAAGCCATGCTGGCCTTGCCCGGCTACCCCGATGAACCGTTGCCGATGACACCCGAAAACCCGGGAACAACACCATGACGACATGCTCCACGAGGCGCCTAGCTACCTTTTGTCTAACCCTTGCCCTGGGCGTTGCAGGCGCACTGCCTGCACAGGCAGACGAATCCAGTGTGCTGGTCAAGACAGTCACAGTCACCTCGCAGGAGGTGACCGAAACACTTATGGCATTCGGTGTGCTGGATCCCGATCCTGATCAGGTATTGAGCCTGTCCCTGCCCCACGCCGGGCTGATCAACCGTGTCTGGGTACGTCTCGGCCAGCGCGTCAAAAGCGGAGACCGGCTGCTCGAAGTGATCACCGCGCCGGATGCGCGTATGCAGTACCTGCAGGCGCAAAGCGCCGCTGACTATGCGCGTCGGGAACTGGAACGACAACGACGCCTGCTGGGCGAACAACTGGCGACCAAAGCCCAGGTCGATGCTGCAAAAAAGAACCTCCAGGACGCCACGGCAACACTGAAGGCCTTGCAAGAACGTGGACAGGGCATCGAGAAAGAAACCCTGCGCGCACCCATGGACGGCATCATCACCCGACTTGATGTGTCCCAGGGGCAACGCGTGCAGGCGGATACCACGGCCATGTTGATTGCCGCGGAGCAGCGGCTGATCGCACGTCTAGGTGTCGAGCCGGAAAATCTGGCAAATGTGCAGGCCGGTACACCTGTGACCATCACCTCCGTCTTTATCCCCGATGTGACCATCGCCACCACGGTCCGGGAAGTGCACGCCATGATCGACCCGGCCACCCACCTGGTGGAAGTGCTGGCGCCGATCCCCGAAGCGAAAATTGATCACATGGTCCTGGGCAGCCGGATTCTCGGCAGGATTCAGCTGGCGTCCCACCGCGCACTGGTCGTACCGCGCAGCGCGGTGCTGTCGGATAGCGGCCAGGCCTATGTGTATATCGTCGATGCAGGCAAGGCCCGGCGCGTG
>QIKV01000027.1 GCA_003233115.1 Oceanospirillales bacterium | reverse complement strand
AATTAAACCACATGCTCCACCGCTTGTGCGGGCCCCCGTCAATTCCTTTGAGTTTCAACCTTGCGGCCGTACTCCCCAGGCGGTCAACTTAACGCGTTAGCTTCGACACTAAGTTCCTTAATGAACCCAACGTCTAGTTGACATCGTTTAGGGCGTGGACTACCAGGGTATCTAATCCTGTTTGCTCCCCACGCTTTCGAGCCTCAGCGTCAGTTTTGGTCCAGTAAGCCGCCTTCGCCACTGATGTTCCTCCGGATATCTACGCATTTCACCGCTACACCCGGAATTCCACTTACCTCTACCAAACTCTAGCTACGCAGTTTCGAATGCAGTTCCCAGGTTAAGCCCAGGGCTTTCACATCCGACTTACGTAGCCGCCTACACTCGCTTTACGCCCAGTAATTCCGATTAACGCTCGCACCCTAAGTATTACCGCGGCTGCTGGCACTTAGTTAGCCGGTGCTTATTCTTTAGGTACCGTCAATGCCGGAGGTATTAGCTCCGGGTTTTTCTTTCCTAATAAAAGTGCTTTACAACCCGCAGGCCTTCTTCACACACGCGGCATTGCTGCATCAGGCTTGCGCCCATTGTGCAATATTCCCCATGCTGCCTCCCGTAGGAGTCTGGGCCGTGTCTCAGTCCCAGTGTGGCTGATCATCCTCTCAGACCAGCTACGGATCGTTGCCTTGGTAGGCTTTTACCCTACCAACTAGCTAATCCGACATAGGCTCATCCAATAGCGCAAGGCCCGAAGGTCCCCTGCTTTGTCCCGTAGGACATATGCGGTATTAGCTTGGATTTCTCCAAGTTATCCCCCACTACTGGGTAGATTCCTATGCATTACTCACCCGTCCGCCACTCGTCAGCGCCAAGGTCACCCCGAAGGGATCCCAGCGGCCTGTTACCGTTCGACTTGCATGTGTTAAGCATGCCGCCAGCGTTCAATCTGAGCCAGGATCAAACTCTTCAGTTTAAAGTTTTCGATTTCAGACTGAAGTCGAGACTTCATTCGTCCATCTATATAGCTTTAGCTGAAAGCTTAACCTCGCTCCCGATTACAATTATTAAATCTAAATCAGGGCATGGTCGCTCTCTGTAATGGTTTTACCCACGACGATAGCGCCCACACAAGTTACCTGTTCATTGTTAAAGATCGTTTTCTAACTGACTGCATTTCGCAGATCAGTCCAGCACAAAATCGCTGCGGCGCTTCCTTTCGGTCATCGCCGCACCGGCAAGACTCTAATTCAAGAATCTCCACCCCAGTGCTGGAGCGGGCCGCCCATTATACATGTTAACCGAATTTGCAGTCAACATTTCCCCACCAAGTCGTTCTGTCTTCAGACCAGCCTAATGGCGAGCGAAGGCGCATTATAGGGCTGTCAGTTTTGGTGTCAACAGCTGATGCAAAAATAATCTGAATTAATCTTCTAAACTATCGAGTCGGGCCTGCAATATTTCAGTTTCAAGACGGCCGCAGCCACCTGGAGAGGTGCGGTCTGCAAGGCTTTGGGCGATTGCCTCGTCATTCAACTCCGCCATTTCCGCCGCCGCCGTTCTATACGCTTCGCGAAAAGGAACGCCGTCACGCGCAAGATTGATGGCATGGTCAGTTGCCAGCATTTCAGCCGTGATGGATTTGCGCATTCGTTCCGTCTGCCACTCGAATCCAGTCAACAAACCCGGCAGCAATGCAAGGCCCTGCAGTCCTTTCCTGAAAGCGCGCAACAGCGGCGGCTTGGTGGCCTGCAAATCACGCTGGTATCCGGAGGGCAATGACAGCACCGTAGCCAACTCGGTTTGCGCTCCCTGGACAACACCGTGTACCGCACGCAACAGTTCCACCGTGTCAGGGTTGTTCTTGTTCGGCATGATGCTTGAACCCGTGCAGTATTGTGCCGGCAGTTTCACAAACCCGAACTCGTGGGTTGTGAATAGGCTCAGGTCCCAGGCCAGCCTGCGCAGGTCAAGCGTGCAGGCTGACAAAACTGATAATGCCTGCAACTCAATTTTGCCACGGCTGTTTTGTGCGTATTGTGGATTGACCAGCAGGCGTGCAAAACCCAGGTCTTTAGCCACTGCGTCCCTGGGCAGGTCGAGGTTAACGCCAAAACCAGAGGCGGTGCCCAACGGAGAAGCATCCAGCCACCGGTAAGTCAATACCGCCAATTCAGCGTTATCGATGAAGGCTTCGGCGTGCCCGGCCAGCCACAGGCCAGCGGACGATGGCATGGCCGGTTGCAGATGGGTGTAGCCGGCCATCGGCAGATCGCCGTCCATGCTTACCCGTTCGAGTAACACGGCAGCAATATCAGCGCAGATACGCCGCAGGTGGCCGAGACGATCCTTCATATACAGGCGCAGTGCCACCGCGACCTGGTCATTGCGGCTACGACCGGTATGGACCTTGCCACCCAGGTCGCCAAGCATCTCCGTCAACCATGATTCAATAGCAGAGTGCCCATCCTCAAAACTGCTATCCAGATCTCTGATTCCGTTGCTGAAGTCCTGTTCGATCACAGACAGACCACCCAGCAAGCGGTCGGACTCCACATCGCTGAGAATGCCTATTTGTTGAAGGCCCCGCACATGCGCAGCACTGGCCTGCAGGTCAAAAAGCAGTAACTCTTTATCAAGCTCGATATCCTCACCGGCCAGGAAATCCATTATCGCCGGATCGGTACTCTCACCCCTGTCGTGTTTTTTCCAAATCAAATCTTTCATGCATCAATTCCTGTGTTCTCGTCCAGTCCAAGCGCCAGGTTCAGGTTCTGCATGGCCTGTGAGGCGGCGCCCTTGAGGAGGTTATCCAACACGACGACCAGGCTGCCCCGAACCGGGTTGCGTGCATCGACGGTAAAGCCGCCAATATGCACATCAGGCGTGCCTTGCACTGCGCTGACCTGCGGGATTTCGCTGCCTACGCTTACTCTGGCTTCGTTTGCATATTCAGCCTGAAACAACGCCTGCAATCCTGCAACGGTTGCCGCCTGATCCAGTTCAAATGCAATGGTCAGGGAAAGGCCCCGAAAAAACGCAGCCACGTGCGGCATAAAGCGGACATCGGTGTGTAACTGGCTGCTGATTTCCTGTTCGTGCATATGCCCGCTCAAGGCATAAGGGATCAGGTTGTCCCGTAACACATCCGGGTCGTTACGCGGCGATGGCGTCTTGCCGGCACCGCTGTAACCGGACACGCCAAACACCAGCGGCGCTGAAGCCAGTTGCCCCGCCAGTGGCAGCAATCCGAGCTGGGCACCGGTCGCATAGCAACCCGGGTTGGCAATCAGGCGCGCATTGCGAATTTGTTCACGAAAGCGCTCCGGCAATCCGTAAGCCCAGCCCGGATCAAAACGATAGTCTGCACTCAAGTCCAGGATAACGCTGTCGGGGTAGGCAAGCTCAATGGCTGTAACCCACTCACCCGCCAGGCCATTCGGCAAAGCCAGCACCCAGGCGTCCGCCGGAAACCCTGATACGCCTGCGGGCTCAAGCTGCGTAAAGCACCTTCCATCATCCGGCCAGCCATCACAGGTCGAGGAAATTTTTTCACCGGCATGGCTGCGCGAACTGGCCATGCCCAGATCCATGCCGGGATGCCTGGCAATCAGGCGCAGTAATTCCGAACCCGTATAGCCGCGCCCACCGACCAGATTAATGGTTCGGGCTGCGCTCATTCCGGCACCCAGCCTGAGTCACGTGCAAGTGCCTCGGTAACGCAGTGCTCGCGTTGTGCGGCATCCTCAATACCGATGGTAAACACCACCCATTGCCCCGACCGGTTGCTGCTGTCCGCCTGCTGAAAATACCAGGGGGTCACGGGATTGGTGTTACGTGAGCGCCAATACAGGGCCGGAAAACGGGCCCGAACCACTTGCCAAATGGCCGCACCGAGACCCTCACCCTGGGCTTCGGATGTAACAATAAACTTGTCCAGGTAGGGCAGACCATCAATTCCTTTGACCATAACGGCTGCGGCGCGACCAGTTTCCGACAACAGCACCAGCGGTCGATTCAATTGCTCGAACCAACCATCCCGCAGGGTTCGCCCAAATGATTCTTCAACCAGTTGCTCAACGCGACTCAGTGTTTCAGCATCCGGCTCCTCATGTACGTTGATCGCTTCGCCTTTTCTGACCAGCGTACCCGCTCCCCGGTAGGTAAAAAGCTCGCGCGTCAGGTGCGCTGCAGACGTGATTGAAACAGAGGTATTATCCGGCAACCTTTGCAACATCTCGTTGATCTGCTGCAACTTCAGACGCATGCCGGAATGCACCCAGGGTTGCTGCATCAGCGCTTCATAGTCGTTGGTCAGGCTGACTGCCGAGATAATGCGGTCCTGACGATCGAGCAGGCCGCCTGCCGGGGACAGAAAAATTACTTTGTGCGGCTGCAAAGCCCAGACCAGTTCGCGGGTGGCAATATCAGCATTGATATTGAGCACCTGGCCTGACGGTGATTCTCCCAGGCAGGTCAGCACCGGCACCGCGCGCCTGCGCACCGCGCTTTCCACGGCATTTAACTCCACCTGTTCAACCTCACCCACCAAACCAAGATTTTCCAGGTCAAGATAACTGCACTGGAAGACACCGTGTTGAATACTCCTGGCACGAATTCCCTTGTCTTCCAGGGCCTCAACCAGGCGTAGATTTTCTTTGTACATCAATGGCCGGGCCACCGACATGACCGCTTCTGTCGTCACCCGTAAACCATCACGCCGCACAGTTTCGATACCGGCATCAGCGAGTGCCTGGTCGAGTTGCGGGCCAGCGCCATGCAGGACCACGGGTATCAGACCCAGCCGGTGCAAAAAGGCCAGCGCTGAAGTTAGCTCATCCAGGTGATCGCGCAATATGCCACCTCCGACTTTGACCACCGCAAAACGCGCCTGGTTGGTACCGGAGAATTCCTTCAGGTATTGCTGTGCCTCCCGGCTCGAACCCAGTTGTGCGAGTAATTCATGAACTAGCTGACGAACATCAGTCATGCGCATTCACCAATTTTGCATAGATTTTCAAGGCTGACTCCAGTTGTTCAATGCTGACCCACTCATCGACGGCATGGGCCTGTTCGATATTGCCCGGGCCAAGCACGAAGGCTGGAATGCCAGCGCGCGCGAACAGAGAGGCCTCGGTCCAGAAGTCAACTGCAGGACCGGGCTCAATTCCAAGCTTCTCAACGAATGCCCGCGCCCCTGCCACATCCATCCCGGCAGTCGGCAGTGGCGGACCGGAGAACGGTATATGCCACTGGGCTGAATCACCGTATTCAAGTCCCGACATCATGGCCAAAAAATCCTCGTTGCTGTCCCCTGGGGCCAGGCGGGCACTCCAGTGCAGCCTGGCCTCAGCGGCGATTACATTGGATTTCACCCCGCCATGCACCTCACCTACATTAAAGCAGGGCCTGAGGTCCTGGCTGGCAAGTTGAGCAGCCTTGCCGACCGCAGCAGCTACCCAGCCGGATAGTTTATGCAAGGCATTATCCTGCAGTGCCCGTGGCTCGGATGAATGCCCGGATACACCGGTGAACTCACCTTTCACCGACAGGTATCCACGGTGGCTCAACACAGCCTTGCAATCCGTCGGTTCAGCCACGACCACCTGGTTGAAAGCTGCGGCGTATCCAGCGCTTACGAACTCATTCACACAGCACCCGCTGGCACCCTCTTCATCGGTCGTGAACAACATCGCCATCGGCTCACGGGTAGATGCGGCGATCTCCAGCAAACAGGCTGCAGCACCCTTGATATCACAGGTACCCCGGCCATATACACGGTCTGCATGCCGACTCAGTTCAAGTGCCGGAAAGCGTGATCCTGCAATGACGGGAACCGTATCCAGGTGCACATTGAACAGCAGCGACGACTGGCCACGTACCGCCAGCATACTGATTCGTCCCAGGCCATGATCGGCTATCTCGATGGCAAAGTCCGGCCGCAGCGACGCGCTGATCCAGCTAAATATGGCCGCATCAGCAGTCAGGGTCCGTGGTGGATTCTGCGTATCAAAAGCAACCAGGTGCTTGAGGCGGTTGAGTACACCGTCGACCTTCATTTTGCTGTCTTCCCACCCTGCTTTGCCCGCACCCGCATGGCTGTCGTTGAGCTCTGGCCGAGCAGCTTGATAAAGCCCTCCGCCTCTTGCGGCGACCAGTTGCAGCGTTGCGCGTACACGGCCTCGGGATCGCGCACAATGAAATCAGAATCAACTACGACCGCATGCATGGAGCCACCCGTGGTTTCAAGCGTTACACTGCCGGTCACGGCTGATTGCGAACTGGCCAGGTAAGCTTCAAGATCCTGCTTGTGCGGCTCATAAAAAAAACCGGTGTAGACCATTTCAGCCCAGCGTTGCGCAACCTGGTGGCGAAACTGGTTTTGCAGGCGCGTATTGACGCAGTCTTCCAGTGCCTGGTGCGCCAGCAATAGTGCATCAATACCAGGGCATTCAAAAACAATCCGGCCTTTCAGCCCGATACTGACGTCCCCGGTGTAGATATGGTGCCCCACGCCATACTGGCCAAATGCCTGGTTCAAAAACTGCAGCATCTCCGGCCCGGCCATCGCCTGGCCATCGATGGCCACAGCCCGGCCCTGTGCAAAGCCAATTGACACCCGCAGCGCCTGTTCCGGCCACTCGCTTCTGGGCCGGCTTAGCTGCCATGTTTCTGCATCGGGCGCTGCAAACTGGTCAATCTCACTACCGGAGATAGTTACGCCCAGCAGGTTTTCATTGATGGAATACTTGCCAGTTTTTGCCGGAATGGAAACGCCGGCGTTTTTCAGCAGTTCGATCTCGATAGCGCGGATATTACCGGCTTGCTTCTGCAGATCCCTGACCGGGGCGTGTATTTCATAGTCACCTATGCTGCGCACTGTCTGGTCAAAGCGCAGTTGGTCGTTCCCCATACCGGTACAACCGTGGGCGAAATGCCTGGTGCCCAGTTCATCACACAACCGCAGGCTCAGCCGCACAATCAGGTAGCGGTCGGAACACAGCATCGGGTATTCACCAAGCACCCGGGACTGACTCCACACCAGCGGCACCACGAACTCATCCCAGATCAACTGGCTGGCGTCCACCTGGTGATGTCTGCCCGCACCAAGCGCAAGCGCCCGTTCCTCTATCCAGGCCACTTCATCCTCGCTCAGGCCACCCGTATCAATAAAAACCGTATGCACGTCATAACCCTGTGCACAAAGTTCCAGTACGCAATAGCTGGTATCCAGGCCGCCCGAAAAGGCCAACACGATGGGCGTTCTGGTTGTGCCGTTCATAATTCTGCTCCGAGCAAATTCATCATCAGGGCCTTCTGCGCATGCAGGCGGTTTTCCGCTTCATCCAGCGCCAGGCAATAACGGGCATCCATGACATCATCGGTGGCCTTGATGTTCCGGCGTAGCGGCAGGCAATGGCTGAACAGGCCGTTATTGGTCAGGGCCATCTTTTCCTTGTTGACGATAAAGTGGCGATAATTCTTACGGAGTTCCCACTCCTCTTCCGGCCTGCCGTAAAAAGGCAACGCACCCCAACTCTTGGCGTAGATAAAGTCTGCGCCGTCGTAGGCCGATTCAATATCATGGCTGACCTGGAGCGAGCCACCGCTGGCCGTCGCATTGGCCTTTGCTGCTTCCATAAACTGCGCGTCCAGCAGGTAATCTGGCTCAGGGCAAAGCAGGGTCACATCCATACCGAACTTAGTACCCATTAACAAGGCCGAGTTGGCCACCGCTGTATTCAGCGGCCGTGGATGCCAGGTCCAGGTCAGCACCATTTTGCGTTTGGCCACCGACCCCATTCTTTCCTGCAGGGTCATCATCATGGCCAGTTCCTGGCACGGATGCACAATGGTTTCCATGTTAATAACGGGTACCGACGCGTGTTTCGCCAGTGACCTGATCACGTAATCTTCACGATCCTTCGACCAGTCCACGAAGCCGGGGAAGGCCCGTATGCCGATCAGGTCGCAGTAACGCGATAAAACACCTGCAGCCTCGGCAATATGCTCTTCAACATCGCCATCCATGATCGCGCCGGTTTCAAACTCCAACCCCCAGGCATCTTTACCCGGTTGCAGCACAATGGAGATACCACCCAATTGTTGCATACCGAGATCGAAGGAGGTCCGTGTACGCATGGACGGATTCAAGAATAACAAGGCAATTGAGCGTCCTTTCAAACTGGCATTGATCGGGTGCTGTTTCAGCTCTCCCGCCACCCGCAGCAGCGATGCCAGGTCTTGCTGTGACCAGTCAATGGTGGATAAAAAATGCTTCACGTGTAAATCTCCAAAAAATTTACCTAAATCGAACTATTCATACAAAAAAACCCAGCCGTTGGCTGGGTCTTATCAATTCGTTTACGTCTATATCAATAACACATGGCAACCCAGCCCGTTCAGAGAAACCCTGGACGTCGCGGTCGTCGGTAAGAACCGTTGCTGGTTACTGTGGAAACAGAAAAAATCATATTTACGAAATCGCTGCTAAAGGTGCATTAAATTACGAGGCTTGAATCTACGGGGTTTCCCAATGGTTTGCAATAGCTCATTTGCCATTTACGGCATATATAATGGGCTGAATTTTTCGAGGATGTTTTCTTTATGCGCCGTTTGTCTTTGCTGCTTGGCCCTGTTTTGGCCATAGCCTTGTATAGTATGCTGGCCTTCTCAGGCTGGCAATTCGCCCCGGCTGCAACCGCAGCAATAACATTTCTGTGTGCGCTGTGGTGGATATTTGAGCCCATCCCGATTCCGTTCACATCCATGATTCCGCTGGCGCTTTTTCCGCTGCTGGGCATATTGTCGCCCACACAAGTGGCGCAGGCCTATGGCAGCCCCCTGATCCTGTTACTGATGGGTGGTTTTATGATTTCTGTCGCCATGGCTGACAGCGGCGCACACCGGCGTATTGCATTGTTTATGGTTAGTCTGTTTGGCGGCGGCAGCGCACGTGGCCTGGTGCTCGGGTTTATGACCGCTTCCGCCGTACTCAGTATGTGGATTTCCAACACGGCGACAACGCTAATGCTGTTGCCCGTGGCCCTGGCTGTGCTGGAACGCGCTGATCGGCAATTAGCGATCCCGTTGTTACTCGGTATCGCCTATGCCGCCAGCATCGGCGGCCTTGGTACGCCCATCGGCACCCCACCTAACCTGATTTTCATGCAGGTGTATAGCGACCAGTTCGGCCAGACGATCAGCTTCCCGGAATGGATGAAATGGGGCTTGCCGGTGGTGATCATCATGGTTCCGCTCAGCGGCCTGTGGTTGACCCGGGGTCTACGTTTATCTGCGCAGGTAAAACTACCGCCGGTCGGTAACTGGCAGATTGCTGAAAAGCGGGTGCTTGGCTTATTTGGACTAACCGCCTTGCTATGGATCACCCGTCAGGCACCGTTTGGTGGCTGGAGTCAGTGGTGGGGCCTGCCTGCTGCCAACGATGCATCAGTGGCCTTACTGGCAGTGATCGTCATGGCGTTGACGCCCAACGGTAACGGCGGGAAATTACTCCAGTGGGAGTCCGCAAGGAAAATCCCCTGGGGCGTGTTAATCCTGTTCGCAGGTGGAATTACCATCGCTAACGCATTTTTACAAAGCGGTCTGGCCGATCATTTGGCCAGCCAGTTGACCGTGTTGGCAGAGCTGCCTGTTTGGCTGATGATATTACTGATCAGTTTGTCGGTGACCTTCATGACCGAGGTAACCAGCAACACTGCCACTGCCAGCCTGCTGATGCCATTGCTTGCGGTTGCTGCAGTTGCTATGGATGTCAGCCCATTGCTGTTGATGATACCGGCCGTGTTGAGCGCGAGCTGCGCATTCATGTTGCCGGTGGCAACCGCGCCCAATGCGGTCATCTATGGCAGCGGACAAGTGACTATCAAGGACATGGCACGCGCTGGTTTGGTGTTAAACCTTGCGGGCGCTTTGGTTATTTCGATGGTCAGCTATTGGTTCTTCAGTTGATGAATCAGCTTGCCTTAATCAACACAACCCAACTGTTTTACCAGCACCAAACGCACCAGTCGAACCTGGCCACTGCCAAACTCCGGCAAATCACTTTGAAACTTTAGTGTCCCTTCCCTGCAAGAAAGCATGTCTACTTCCAACGTACCCCAACGCACCTCATCTGCAGGCAGAATCTCGCCATCCGGTGACAGGCTTCCATTCTTTTTGATATAGGCATCAGCAATCAAAGAACGGCCTGCCACGAGCCGGCCGAGTCCGTAAATCCAGGCTTGGTCGCCATTTTTGTCAAACGTGTTCCATATGAGCAACGTGTTGTATTTGTTGTCGATGATGGAAAGATAATGGCCATCAGCTTCAGGATCATAGTACAGACCATTGATGCCACCTTCGGCCAGGAACGCAGGCCTTAGCTCAACAGCACCTTTATCACAGCGCCCAATGCCATCGCCATTACCATCCACGTCTCTGGACCAGGTGTTATTTAACAGATCTGCCTGAGTGCAAAGTGCTGGGTCTATGCTATCGACTGCCTTACTTGCAGCAACTGGAACCAGAGCATGACTCAAAATAGGCTTACCTGAAGTTACCCTCCAAGCCCAGGCATTTTCAACCGGCCGCCAAATTAATCCACTGGGTTCACCAACAATATCTCCAACAGCATTGAAATTACACTCGCCACTATCGACAAGGTTGTGCCCCTGGCTTACAGCAAACTCACAGGTTCTGCCTGAAAAGCCAGAGACGATCGAATTGGCCATCAGTGTTTTGGCACCGGGCTCAGTTAGAATTGCCAGGTCTGTAAATTTCCTGTCGTTATTGCTGGTAAACAGGCTGACATTTTTCAGGGACATAAAGCCATCATTTTTCAGTGGCACAGCGCTGAATGAGTCTGCAAGATAGATTTGAGTATTTTGGATTGCCGCATTACCTTCATTCAATAAAATGCCACCAGAGTTGTCCCATTTTTGTCCGTGGATACCAGAGTTGATCACCGATACCTGGTCCATGAAGATTCGCCCTGGCGGCGCATTTCTGATTATTCTGATAACCGAAGTACAAACGGGGGCCAAGCCCATGCACCGCGACACGGCTGACAATGAATTAATCTGTACCCGCAAGAGTTCGAGCTTACCGCGATTATCAATCAGAGCTCCACCGGAGTGCTCCAGCGAAAACCCTGCCAGTTCGATGTTCTGGAGCCGCAAATGCCCCTCCTGTCTGACCAGAAGAAGACTGGCCGGGCTGTTTTCACCCCCCCTGAAGATAATGGGGTCGGAACGACCAATGATTGCAACTGAGGTTTGGGTGTCGGGCAAACCAGTGTCATTGGAAAAATCAAAGGTTCCACTGGTGACAATGACAGTCTCAACATCCGGGTCACCATCGAAGGCGTCGCTCATCGCCTGTTTGAGTGCTGCCAGGTCGCCGGGGGGAACCACTACTTGATTGGTAGTTTGTGCCGTTGCGACGGTGGCAAGCAACAGCAAAAAAATAAGGGCAAACATGGCTCCCTTTTCCTGAACCGGCCTTGTGCGACATGTTAGGGCTACATTGCTGAATAAAGGCTGAACGGTTCAAACAGTATCGCTTCAGTGTACGCCCTCATGCACGTACCATCATTTTCTTAGGGTCTGTATTAGAGAGTATCGCTTGCCAGCATTGATATCTTTCTGCAAATCAATGGATTTCAATTGATAGCAGAAAGGCCGCACCCCCCTATTGGCGCCTGGGAATATAAAGATCGGCACTCGTTCGGAAGTGGTTTTTTAGGGTTTCCTGAATTTTAAACCATCCAGGCTGGCGGTTCTATTCTGCCGGTTCCCGTTTGCGGAAAATTGCACCAATGGCGTAGGTCAGTATGGATATCAGCAGCAGAGCAGCAAGACCGATGACTTCTCTCATTGCCATCTGGCTGAGCAACCACAGGACCACCAGTGCAGCGAGGATCGGCACGAGGGCGCCGCCGGGGATGCGGAACTGGCCAACTGCTGCCGGCCCGAAAAGCTGGCGCAGGCGCAGCACCGACAGGCACACACCCAGGTACACCAGCAGGATAGAGCCGGACGCCAGAATCGCCAGTTGTTGAAACGTACCACTCAGCGCAAAACTACATCCCACCAATGCATAAACCAATATGGCCATGTATGGGGTGTGGTGTGTGGGGTGGATTTTTGCCAGGAAAGCTGGCAGTAGACGGTCACGGGCGGCAGCAAAAATAACCCGTGGTGTGTTGAGCATGTCTCCACTAAGTGTGCCGAAAAATGAAATGACCCCGCCAATTAATAATAACTGGGTACCCCAATGGCCAAACACGCTGGTGGCCGTGGCGACCAGCGGGGCCTCTGTGTTGTCAGCCAGGGCCGGCCCCAGCGTACCCTGCGCCACGGTTTGCAGGCTGACGTAAAGGATAAAGATACCGCTGATGCCAAGCAACAACCCCCGCGGAATGGTGCGTTCGGGGTTGCGGATTTCGCCGCTGGTGTTTAACGCTGTCTCAGCGCCGCCAAAGGCAAAAAACAGAATCAATGCGGTTGCCCCCAGGTCAGCAATGTTCGGCCAGTGTACGATTACCAAATTTTCAAAATTGATCGCGAACATGCCCACCATTACCAGCAGAATCAGTGGTACGAGTTTACCTATGGTATTGATGACAAACAGCCGCATACCGGCCTTCAGACCAAGGATGTTTATGGATGCCAGGAACCCAAACAGGCTGATCAGGAACAGACCCCGCGGCCAGGGCTCATGCAACGCCGGGATCACTTTCGCCAGGGCTTGTACCATCGCTACTGCAATGGCAGCATCACTCAATACCGACCAGCCCAGCCACAGCAGGGTTGATGCGACAAAGCCCGGCAGCGGACCGAAGGCCTCTTCGATATAAGCATAGGAACCACCACTGCGCGTGATGCGACTACCGGCCTCGGCGTAACACAGAAACACCAGTGCCACGATGACCGCGCACACCAAATAGGCGAGTACGGCGCCGGTGCCTATCCTTGCGGCCACGATGCCCGGTAACACAAAAATACCAGCACCGACCACCATGTTGACAATGTTGGTACCAAAAGCCCAGGTACCAATGGCACGTACCAGACCTTCGTCAGTCTCGGGAGTATTATTCTTCATTTTTTTACTCGTCACCTGAGTTACGCTGAGGTCTCAGTATAGGTTAAACGAGGATGGCTACCCTGTTATTCTGAGTATGACCGTTGGGGAGCGTTATTGACTGACGGCACTGACGCACCATCAAGTGTTGTTCGCTCCATGTTTGGCGCGCAATGGACTTTAACCATGCCTGCCGTTGGGCTAGTGACACTGGAGTTGGAATCTCCCGAAACGCCTCATTCACCGGCACCTCTGAACCGAGAGCGTTTTCCAGCGGCAATGCCGTTAACCCTGTTACCGGCGGGGCCCGGCATTGCTCTACCTCCCACATCCCTGTGGTCGAATACTGGCGATTATTTTGACGGCACCACCACATTCGCTACAGGTTTCAACATCGATGGCAAATATCCGTTTCAATCGCCTTGCCCAAGTGTAAATGCCACTTCTTGAAACCTATTACGCTACCGGTATGCGAAGAATGGAACTGGCCGATTTTTCAATGTAGCGAATGAAGTCATCCAGATTTGTGGAAATCTGCGAACCGTTGTCTATGGTTTTTTTGTGTTGAGATACCAGAATTTGCTTGTCTGCTCCTATTAACTCAGCAGTTTTTATTAATTTACGCATATCGGTCGGTGAAGGCTGTGTGGTTAACTTAATTTCAAGCGCCCACAACACGCTGCCAAACTGAATGACCAGGTCAATTTCGTGTTGATCGCTGGTGCGAAAATAGTATGCTTCGAAATGCATACCGGAGTAGGTCAGCGCCCCAATAATCTGTTCGATTACAAAACCTTCCCAGCTTGCCCCAACCCAGGGTTGGTTGAGAAGCTCCTGTTGGTTGGTAATGTTGAATAGCGCATGCAGAACACCTGAATCCCGCCAGTACACTTTTGGCCGCTTGACCAGGCGCTTGCGAATATTGGCATGAAAGGGCGGCAGTCTGCGAATTAGAAAGGCACCCTCAAGGTAATCCAGGTAACTGTTAACCGTATGGTAAGAAAGCCCGAGGCTCTTACCGATCTGACTGGCATTCCATTCCTGGCCATGCGTAGTGGCGAGCATCTTAAACAGTCGTTGTGTGACTTGGCTTCTAGCTGGCAAACCCCAATTGGGCAAATCCCGTTGAGTCAACAGACTCAGGTAGTCCTTCTGCCAAACAGGATAGGCCGGTTCTTTTAATACACCACCATCCGGATAACCCCCCACCATCCACAAGCGCTGCCGTGACGCGCGGGTGTCTAATTCAGACATCAGCAATGGTGTCAGTTCTACAATCGACAGCCTGCCGGCCAGGGATTCCGACACCTGCGTCATCAACTTTGGCGATACAGAACCCAGCAACAAAAAACGGTGAAATTGTTTTCGCTTGCTATCGATAGCCCCACGTAAGCGCGGAAAAATTTCAGGCCAGGTCTGTGCTTCATCCAGAATAATTAGCGCTTTATCAGCAATCAATGTATCCCATTCGAGATCGAGCCTTAAGCAATCAGATTCCTGCTCCAGATCGAAATAGTTGCCATCCAGGGAAGTGGCCAGATCCTACGAGCGCGACTGCCGGATAGCTGGACAGGCGCTGTTGTAGCACTTTGCTGATATGTCGGCTAATCATTATTGTATTTTAGAATATAGTTTCTAATTTGCAAGAAATATTCAATATACATTCAGAAGCCTTGTTATGCTGATCGGGCCAGGGAAGACTCGCGGGGGCAGTCATGGATACATATGCCGCGTACGACGAGCAATCTAATTCCTCCCACGGGCATAGCTGGTCCCTCTACCGGCGCTTGGGGATATACAGGTCGGTAATCGTTCCTTCAAACACCTCAGCCGACATCGCGATGGTTTCTGAAAGTGTTGGATGGGCATGAATGGACAGGCTGATATCCTCTGCTTCACAGCCCATTTCGATGGCCAGCACACATTCAGCGATCAGGTCACCGGCGTGCGGGCCAACAATGCCGGCGCCGATCAGCCGGTTGGTGGCAGGATCGAACAACAGCTTGGTCGAGCCTTCGGTACGGCCCAGCCCCATGGCCCTGCCGCTGGCGGCCCATGGGAATTTGCCCACCTTGTAATCAATGCCCTGTTCTTTCGCCTGGGTTTCGGTCAAACCGGCCCAGGCAATTTCAGGATCGGTGTA
>QIKV01000118.1 GCA_003233115.1 Oceanospirillales bacterium | reverse complement strand
TTGGGACGCCCATCAAATGCTGCAATCGGAATGCTGGATGCATTGGTGGCTGGTGAACCTGAGGCCATAAATCGCTGCCGGCCGGTCATTGAATCTTTCACGAACTCGATAACTATCATGGGTACACAACCAGAATTAGCAGCAAGGATGAAACTGATTATTAATTTCTTTCTGGCCGGACTTATTGAGGCAATGGGGGAGACTTATGTTTTTGCTGAGAAGTATGGGTTCGATCTTGAGATCGTTAGAAACCTAATGCTTGACCAAGTGTTTCCCAATCCGGCCTTGCGTGAATACGCTGAACGTATCAGAACCCGTCACTTCGACGAGGCCGGTGCCACTCTGTCAACCGCAGTCAAAGACTTACAGCTTATTCTCGCAGAGGCAGGCTCGGTCAACACACCACTCCCGATTGCAGCCATTGTGCGTGATCATATCCTGACTGCCATGGCACGAGGTCAGGGCCACCTCGACTGGTGCATTTCAACTGAGGCCAATCGTCTTGCCGCAGGTTTGGACTGACCACCTGCAAAACAAACCAGATCGGATACAATTTTCCGTAATTAGCAGTTTGTGGTGCGAGGGTATGGATCGTTGTCGGTATCTTACATCACGGTTTCACTCTGTGTTGACTCTTAAGCAGGAGTTTCATATACGAGGAGGAAGAACAAGATGAGCACACCGAAATTTGTAGCTCGACCACAGTTTGAAGATTACAAGGAAAAATATAAAGACTACATTGCTATGGAGCGAAAAGATGGCATCATTATGCTTCGCATGCATACTTTAGGCGGGCCAGTGATCTGGGGGATAGAGATGCACAATGCATTGTCACAGGCTTGGCACGACGTAGGGAATGATCCAGAGAATGATTTAATGATCCTCACCTCAACAGATCCATATTGGATAGGCTGTATGGACGAAGAAGAGGAAAAAAATCTGCCTTTTGATTATGACAATTTCTATTGTGAAGTGACGAAACTGCTGGAAAACCTGATCTTTGACATCGATATTCCGACGATTGCCGCAGTAAATGGGCCGGGTTTTCACACTGAAATCGCCTTGTTATGCGACATCACCATTTGCTGCGATGAGGCCATATTTCAGGATGGCCACTTCTTGATTGGCTTCGTGCCGGGTGATGGCCAACTCCTCACGTTGCAGGAGATAATCGGAACGAAGCGGGCTAACTACGCTTTGTATACAGGTCAGAAGATTGACGCCTACACAGCACTTGAGTGGGGCATGGTCAACGAGGTTGTACCCAGGGAGAAGCTCTTGGATCGGGCCTATGAACTCGCCGCGATAATCATGAAGCAACCACGGGCGACACGGTGCATGATGCATCAACTGTTGAAGCGCCCCTGGAAACAGCGTCTCATAAACGACTTCCAGGTACACGTAGCCCACGAGGGCTTCGGCATTCACGTTTCCCGGTCTCCCCACAATTTAAACAGCATTAAAAAGACGTGGTCCGACGACGATAGTTAGATACCTTGGTCATTGTCGCAATTCATCCGCACATCCACCATCAGACCCCCGGGACAAAGATGGTATTTTGCGCATAGTGCAAGATTTCGCAGAGCAAAGGCGTCGTGCAACTGTACATGGAGAAATAAGACCGTAGATTTCAACATTCACGTAGTGGCAGCGCTGAGCACTGCCCAGTCCTTAGTCGGGGTCTGAGATATACGGAACACCCTTGTTACGGGCCCAGTTGTTAATTGCATCGATATATTGTGTTTTGATGGCCTGCAGTTCTACCTGGCGTTCAGACCATTCGCCCTTGAGCTCGTCCAGTCGCAGCAATGCGCCTGCCGTCACCGGCGCACCGGTTTCGTCGATTACGTCCATCAGATAACGGAGTTGGCCGGCCAACATGGTCTCCCAGGCGTCCTCGTCTTCGTAGGTCTGGTGCAGCACCTGGATGATCTTTCCGTCCCAGGCCTTGATTTGCCTGATCGCCGCACTGCCGGTCTGCTGTAAATTCACGGCATCGGGATAATCTGTCATCAGGGCTTTGATCTGCCGCTGTGCCTTGCGTGCTTTTTCCAGGCTGCCCAAGACTTCGTCCAGCAGACCGCTCAGTTCGGTCAGGCGCTCAGACCAGAACTGGATTTCCTCGTCCGTGGCGCTGACACGCGGGTCCATTTTTAACGAAAATGAGACCGACTGGCTGGCGGCGCCCACAGTGATGCGGGCGCTATAGTCACCCGGCGCCGCACGCGGACCGTCAAAACCCTCAAACAGGGTGATGTCGTCGATGCAGCGAATGCCCTGGCGGTGCAAGTCCCAGTTCCACTTGTTGAGGCCCTTTTTGGTCGCTGGATATTTGAGCTCAAGTGGCAGGCGGGGGTCCATATTGCCGATCTCGCAGCGCTCAAAGGCGCCTTCTTCACTGGAATAGCTGCGCACCGTGTTGCCGGCGCTGTCGAGAATCTCGATAGTCAGCGCTTTTTCCGGCGCTTTTTCCAGGTAATAATAAAGAGGTACACCGTTTTCCGGGTTGGCGCCTTCGAACTTACCGGCTTTGCCAGCACTTTTTATCAGTGTGGCTGTTCCCGGTGTATACAGGTGCAGTGCTTTGGCGCTAACGCCGTCTGCCACCTGGCGCACCACAAACAGGTCATCCAGCACCCAGAAGCCACGCCCCTGGGTGGCAGCCACCAGCTTGTTGTGGCGGATGGTCAGATCAGTAATTGGCACCGGCGGCAGGTTCAGTTTCAGTGACTGCCAGTCTTTGCCATCATTGAACGACACGAACATGCCGGACTCGGTGCCTGCATATAACACACCTTGCCGGGCCGGGTCTTCACGTACGACGCGCACAAAGGCATCCTTCGGCAGGCCCTTGTCAAGGCGCTTCCAGTGCTTGCCATAATCTGAAGTTTTGTAGATGTAGGGCTTGAAATCGTTGAGCTTGTAGCCGGTGACCGCAAGGTAGGCCACCGCTTTGTCAAATGGGCTGATCTCGATGGCGTTAATCATGGCTTCGCCCGGATGTCTGGGTGAAACGTCTTGCCAACTGGTGCCGTTGTCGCGCGAGATGTGCACCAGTCCATCATCGCTGCCGACCCAGATCACGCCTTTCTCGTGCGGCGACTCGACGATGTACAGAATTGTATTATAGAATTCCGCGCCAACGTTCTCCGGCGTCAATGGCCCACCGTTGCGGCCCTGTTTTGTGGGGTCGTTGCGGGTCAGGTCCGGGCTGAACTCGGTCCAATTTGCACCCCGGTCGGTACTCCTGAGCACCATCTGCGTGCCGTAGTAAATGATCGATGGGTCGTGTGGGGAAACGGCCACCGGCGAGTTCCAGTTGGTGCGGTATTTGAGGTCGCGCGAATTCTTGCCATAGACCAGCTCCGGGTAGGGAATAATGTAGCGGGTGAGCTGCGTGGCGTGGTCATACTCGGTCAGCGTACCGTTGATGGTGGTGGCGTAAATCAGCCTTGGGTCATCGGGGTCGAAGGCAATCTGGGCACTTTCGCCACCGCCAACCTCGAAGTAATCCGCGACTCCTATACCCCCTTTCCAGGTCTGACTGGCGATCGCGACGGTGGTATTGTCCTGCTGGCCTCCGTAAATACGGAACGGGGTCAGGTTATCCGTGGTCACACGGTAAAATTGTGCGGTGGGCTGGTTCATGAGGCTGGACCAGGTCGTGCCGCCATCGAAGGTGATGGTGGCGCCACCATCGTTTGCATTGATCATATTTTTGTTGTCGTCGGGATTGATCCAGAGATCGTGGAAGTCACCGTGCGGCATGGTCAACTTTTTCCAGGTCTTGCCGCTATCTACAGATTTCATGAAGGGCGCATTCATGACATAAACGGTATCCTCATCCAGCGGATCGGCCGTGGTGTGGGTGTAGTACCAGGCGCGCGAGTAGAGCACGCGGTGGCCGTTGATCAGAGACCAGGTCTTGCCGGCGTCGTCACTGCGCCACAGGCCGCCCTTGCCGGGCTCGGCCTCGATCAGGGCGTAGACCCGCTCCGGGTTACTGGCCGAGATATCCAGGCCGATTTTGCCGACCATTTTTGGCAGACCACCGGTAAGTTTCGTCCAGCTATCGCCACCATTTGTCGACTTGTAGATTCCGCCATTGGTGCCGCCTGAATGGATAAACCAGGGTTTGCGACCGTGGTTCCACATGGCGGCGTACAGGATACGCGGGTTGCCCGGATCCATCGCCAGGTCCACAGCACCGGTGTCAGCGCTGACCTTGAGCACCTGTTGCCAGTTTTTTCCACCGTCGGTGGTACGGAAGATGCCGCGCTCCGGATTCGGGCCCCAAATCTGCCCCTGCACTGCAACCCAGGCGATTTTCGGGTTCTGCGGATGGATTTTGATCCGGGAAATCTGGCCGCTTTTCTGCAGGCCGACATGGATCCAGGTCTTGCCCGCATCGGTGGATTTCCAGATGCCATCCCCCTGGCTGGTCGTGACACCGCGGATCGGCGCTTCACCGGTGCCGACGTAGAGTACGTTGTTATCTGCTTCGGAAACGGCCACCGCGCCAATGGTACCGACCTTGAAATACCCGTCGGAAATGTTCTCCCAGGTCGTGCCTGCATTTTCGGTTTTCCACACACCACCACCGGTCGCACCCATGTAGTACAACAGTGGTTTGCCCGGCACGCCGGTCACGGTGGTCACACGCCCACCTCGGTACGGGCCAACCAGGCGCCACTCAAGGCCCTTGAGCATGGTGGTATCTACGGACTCCAGGGCGCTGACAAGCGCTGGCCAAAACAACAGAGCCAGCAGGAAAGGCAGGAAGGTATGGAGATCACGACGCTTTGATTTGAAATACAGCATCTCTGTTCCTCAGAAAAGCAGAATATCGGTCGCCCATGTATTCTGAATGAATTCCGATTGAACAATGTATCGGGCCGCTTACGTAACAGTCAACCCCTCATGACGTCGAGATCTTCGTTTGCTGCTCTAAAGTACCCATACTTCCGTGGACGAATTGATCAAATAAATTGAGTCAAAAACCCGACCGGCAATCTACACCTTGATGATCAACTTGCCCTGGTTGCGACCGTCAAACAACATCAACAGTGTTTCGGGAAAGGTCTCCAGCCCCTCTACTATGTGTTCGCGCGCCTTGATGCGCCCTGCCGCCAGCCATTGACCCATTTCCCGTGCTGCTTTTGGGTACTCAGCGGCAAAATCAAACACGATGAATCCCTGCATGGTGGCGCGGTTCACCAACAGGGAAAGGTAGTTTTCCGGGCCCTTGACGGGACCGGTGGCGTTGTATTGGGAGATGGCTCCGCACAGCACCACACGTGCGTTCAGGCGTAACTGGGCCAGCGCCACGTCCAGTGCTTCACCGCCTACGTTGTCGAAATAAACATCGATACCTTGCGGGCAATAGCCATGCACCGCCGGGAACAAGGGCTCGGACTTGTAGTCGATCGCAGCATCGAATCCCAGCTC
This sequence comes from Oceanospirillales bacterium, assembly GCA_003233115.1. Lineage (GTDB taxonomy): Bacteria > Pseudomonadota > Gammaproteobacteria > Xanthomonadales > SZUA-36 > SZUA-36. The sequence continues at coordinate 7,220 of QIKV01000118.1, read as the reverse complement.
TTCAGTGAGGTAACGGCACTTGTCCTCACCGCCCGCGATTCCAATCACGCGGCAGCCCTTGATCTTTGCGATCTGGCCCACCAGCGAACCGACTGCACCGGCTGCACCGGAAACAAGAACCGTGTCACCTGCACGGATTTTACCCACATCCTGGATACCGAAGTAAGCAGTCATGCCGGGCATCCCCAAAACTCCCAGGTATTTTTGCAATGGCACCAGCGCCGGGTCGACTTTTACCACCCCTTTACCATTTGAGATCCAGTATTTCTGCATGCCGCTGGTGCCAACCACACAGTCACCCACTGCGAAATCAGGGTGACGGGACTCAATGATGTGGCCCACGCCCCCTGCCCGCATCACCGCCCCGATTTCTACGGGTTCCATATACGACTTTCGATCCATGATCCAGCCACGCATTGCCGGGTCCACCGACAGGTACTCAAGTTCGACCAGAAACTCACCGTCGTCGGGTCCTGCCTGACCAACCGTCTCAATATTCCAGGTTTCCCGGGTGGGCAGACCGACCGGCCTGGATGCCAGCAATACACGTATATTTTTCATGATTTACAATAATCCTGTAGGTTAACTATCTGATTTATATAATTATATATCTATTTAGCATCTTTACCTGCGCAAATATGCAAAGTACCCCTTAAGTGTGTCTTAGCAATGTCAAAGTGGCTTTAAGCCCACCTTCCCTGCGATTAACAAGTTGCAGATCGCCACCATGTGACAGGGCGATATTGCGTGCGATGCTCAAACCCAATCCGGTACCACCGGTTTTTCGACTACGTGATGTTTCAAGACGGAAGAACGGCTCAAAGACGGTATCGAGTTGCTGCTCGGGGATGCCCGGCCCGGAATCACAAATGCTGATCAGTATGGTGTTGTCACTTTCACTGGCGCTGATAACAGCACTACCGGCATATTTGATGGCATTTTCAACCAGGTTAACAATACAACGCTTTAGTGCCAGCGGTCGTGCCGGGTAGGGACTTAACTGGCAGGATTTAATTTCAACCCGTTGGTCAAGTTCGGCCGCATCATCTTTTATTGTTTCTAAAAGTGCGCAGATGTCAACAGCCTGCAGGTTCTCACGGGCATCATCGGCACGTAAAAAATCCAGTGTCTCGCTTGTGATAGCCTGCATTTCATCAAGATTACGGGTGAAGTTGTTGCGTTGCTCAGCATCATCGAGCATTTCGGCGCGCAGGCGCATACGTGTGATCGGTGTTTTCAAATCGTGGGATATGGCGGTCAACAAGCGACTCCGGTCTTCAATAAAGCGCTGTAGTCGGGATTGCATGGTATTCAGTGCATGGCTGGCATGGCGCATTTCGGTCGGTCCGGTTTCTGCCATGGGTGGCTGATTAATGTCGCTGCCCAGCTTGTCGGCCTGTTTTGCCAACAATGTCAGTGGCCGGGTTGCCACCCGCACCGCAATCAGGGACGCCAGCAGCACTATGATAATTAACACTACCAGGTTTACTAACAGTGTTGCTGAGCTGGCGAAGATCTCGTCGTCAATCTGGTTCTCAAATGTCACCCAGGCGCCATCACCCAGTTGCACCTGGGCGAAAAAGACCAGTGCCTCGGGCGCGGTCATTCCCATTCTCGCCCTCATGTTTACCATGTTCATCATGTGGCCACTGGCTTCGTTCAGCGTGCTCTTCACCGATTGATCACTAACGGCAACATGTATGGTATAGCGCGCGCCCAGCAGGCCTTGCAGGCGATCATGAAATTCAGCGCTGGGTGAACCTGCAATGAGCGGGCCCTGGTCTGGCCATACCGGTGTGGATAACGAGACCCGCAGTGGTGGCACATTCAGGATGGCGATCAGTCGCTGCCTTTCTGCAACGCCTTCATCACCAAGCAGGCGTACAATTTCAGCGATGCGTTCTGCACTTTGCATGCCGCTGGCCTGAAACAGCCGCTGGCCACGATCATGAAACTGCAACAGGGTACTTAGTAGTTGTGCCAGCAGCAGGCCAGACAATATGATAAGTGCCAGCCGACCGAACAGTGATTGCGGCAACAAACGCATCAGCTTTGTGCTTCTATGTTTGCGGTAAAGACATAACCGGCACTGCGCACGGTTTTAATCAACCGTGGCTCACGGCTATCATCACCAAGGCGTTTGCGGAGTCGTCCAACCTGCACATCAATACTACGGTCAAAGGGTCCGGCTTCTTTACCGCTGACCAACTCCAACAATTGGTCGCGGCTCAGCACGCGGTTTGGGCGATCCAGAAATGCGCGTAACAGGCGGTATTCGCCACCGCTTAGTGGCACGACGATACCTTCGGCAGAAATCAGATGGCGGGCAACTGTGTCGAGTGTCAAACCCGCGAAACGTATTTTTCCCCTGGGTTCGGACTGCGCCACGCTATCGGGCAATATACGCGCCCGGCGCAATACGCTGTTGATGCGCGCCAGTAGTTCTCGCGGGTTGAAGGGTTTACTCAGGTAGTCATCGGCACCCATTTCCAGGCCGACAATTTTGTCCGTCTCTTCACCCAGTGCGGTGAGCATAATAATGGGCGTGTTCGAATCAACGCGCAGCTTGCGGCACAGGCTCAGGCCATCCTCGCCCGGCATCATCAGATCCAGCACGATCAGATCAATGTTCGACGTGTTCAACACCTCCCGCATGGCAACGCCGTTCCCGGCGGTGCTGGCGCGTAAACCGTGCTTCTCAAGATAGGTCTTCAATAACTGGCGAATCTCGGCATCGTCATCGACGACAAGAATGTGATCCCTGTGTTGACGATCATTCATAAGTTTCTTTTTAAGGCCTCGGGCCCTGCAAGTCAGTATAAATTTGTAACGTATTGTAACAGCACCCCGGCCAGACAAAGTGCGTTACAAAAAACCCTGTTACTGACACTAGCCAGTTACAAACAAATGCTTAAATAATGACCGGGCAACAAGGATATTTTTATTACTTGTCTTAACCAAAAGGAGAAATATTATGAAACACAAAACAGTATCTACATATATCATCGGTGCAGTTGCCGGTCTGGGCCTGGCGGTCGGCTCAATAGCATTTGCGCAAAGCGGCACGATGGGCGGCATGATGGGCGGCACGATGGGCGGCATGACAGGGCAGTCCGCACACGGAAGTATGATGGGTGGCATGATGGGACAGGCAACCCAGAAACCCATGCAGACGGGTATGCACGGACAAATCACGCATGGTGAAATGCATCAACAGGCGATGAAGAATAATGTCCATGCCAACATGCATGACAACACGGCAGCACAAAAGGCAATGGCTGAACATCACAACAGCACTAAAACGCTGAAACCTGGCGACTGACAGCAAAGACAGGGTGTTCTTGTCATGCTGATAAAACACCAGGCTGTTAAAACAGAACCCGGTCATCATCATATTGAATTTGACCGGGTTCTCTTCCCATTGTAAAACAACTTAAAAAATATCGACCCCGGACACCGGCAATGAGCGGTCAAAAAACACGTCTCCACTGGTGTATGAGTATCCGGCCACCAGAACCCTGGTGCCCCTGGGCGCGGGCCAATAGGTGCGTGGCGTCAGTTCCTGTGCAGCGCCTTTAGCCACCCACAGGCTGAGCACAACACACACCAGCACGGTCCGCAACATACTCGTCATGCCCATGACACCTTTTCACGCTACCGTGGGCAGCTCAAAACCTGAAATTAAAACCTGCCATCGGCCCGTAGTAACTGAATTCGGTCTTGAGGTCGCCATCCTTGTATTCTGCCTGCTTGTACTGGTAACCCAACAGGATCCGGTTCTGCCGACGCTTGCCAACCGTATAGGCAATGAGGCCCTGCACCAGCCAGGTACCTTCGGAGTCACCAAAACTCACATCACCACGCGTCAAAATTGACCAGCGCTCGGCAAGATCAAAACGGTAGCGCACACCCAGCAACGCATCGACATAATCGGATGTACTTCGTCGCGTACCCACCGGGGTATCGCCGAGACTGAAATTGAAGGTGTCATCGAAGCCGGTGTAACGGACACCGCCATAAATATTCAGAGGCGTACCCACACCACCGGGCCACCAGGCGGCAGCCACATCAACGAACCACTGTTTTGACTTTGAATCAATACCGATCGAACCCGAACCGAATGAATCAGACGTGCTGATATAGGTCAGGTCGGTAAACATGCTCCAGTTATGTTTGCCGGCTTCAACATGCGCCTGGAAAGCGCCGTCCGTGATATCCATCAGATCCTTGAAGCTGATATCAACACCACCGATTGGCGAACCTCTCAAGCTTAAATCGAGGGTCGTATTTGACGCCCAGATGTACGGGGTAACCGACCACTTAAGGGAATCAGAAGATTGTGCATGGGCCGCTCCCGAAAGCATGAGGAAACTAGCAACGGAAAGCAGCATTACTCGCCAGTTTGTGCGAAATTTTCTCATTATTGATTTTCCTTCAATGTGTACATCTTCCTTGCCTGGGGCTTTTAAAGCGGCACGATGTAGTTAAGCCATGCATCCATCCAGATCATCACACGTTTGATGATATAGACAGTTTCCATTTTTCCGCTGTAAATTGTGGCCGTTCCAACGGCACCCGCCGTCAGGCGCCCCGCGACGCCCTGATCTGCCAGTATCAAGCGGACGCCATGCGGCAGGGGGACCATCTCGCGTGGCAGAAGCAAGCTGCCGCTGGGCGCAACCTGGCCTTGCGCAGTGCCCGGTATGACCATTTCCACCCTGGCATCAAATACTTCACCGGGAAGCATCTTGAAAGTAACTTCTGCGGGCTGCCCCGGCTTGATGTGACGCAGATAAATCTGCTGGATTTGCGCGATCAGGACGCGCTTGCTATCCACAAAAACCATGGCCTGCTGGAACGGCATGGATACGACCCGTGCACCCGGCTGTAAAGCCTCGACATTACTGACGACCCCGTCGCCGGGAGCCCTGACAACCGTGTGCTGCAGATCCCAGCGGGCACTCGCTAATTGTGCTGTCAAGCTATCCACCTGTGCCTGGGTACGGTCCACTTCCAATTGCCGTCCCGCACCTCTTTTGACCAGTTCTGTCGATTGATCCAGGCGGATTCGGGCGAGTTTGAGATCAGCCTCCAGCCGGTCTACCGTTGCCTGGTATTTAGTCGTTTCCAGGCGAAACAGCACATCACCCTTGGCAACCTGCTGATTGGGGCCTACCGCAACCTCCTCAACCAGCCCTTCGACCGGTGGCACAATCTGCACGGTGGGTTGAACGACGAGGACGCTGCCGGAAGGCGCGTAGAACTGCAGTGGTAGAATGAGCACAATGAGTGCCAGCAACATGAAGAATAAGGGTGAAATTTTTGCCCACAGGTTCCACGGCACCCAGCCTGCTTTGACCACGATAAACAGAATTCCGATATAGATCAGGGTAAGAAACAGGATCATGATTCGCCCTCCCCGGTAGCGTGGTCAGGAACAGGTTCACCATGGGGCTGCGCCGGAGCCCTCGTGGCAACCGCCGGTGTTGAGTAGGCCCAAACCAGCGCCAGTGGCCACAGTACGCCACCGGCAAGTATACCCACCCATCCGGCCACATTTACTGCATCCGCATACGGGTGGTTCCTGGCCCTGGCCGTTCGTCCCGGCCAGATAGCCAGTGCCACGATAGCCCCGATGACGGAGGCCACCGTGATCAAGAGCACTATCAGGGAAAAAATCTGGATAAACATTGGCATTTTCTCCTGCTAAATCCTGCCGCCAAGCGTAAACTCCTGATTCGCCGGGTACAATATGTTTTTATTGTAAGATCGTACCGACCTGAATCAAGGCGATGAAGGCTCGACCGGGTTTTACCTTGGTGCTGCGAGAGCCTTAGGATGAAATTCTCCATCGCTACTCTCGCCGGATTGGCGTTTGGAAAACTACCTTGACAGCATGCGTGGATAAATGGTGTAATGACTAGAACAGTTGTTCTAGCTAAGGTGTCTTTATCAAATACCGCAGCGACTGCCCGGGTGATGTCGTGGAACAGGGTTTCTGACTCAAACTGAAATAAATTGTTAACGAGGTTACTGTGGTAAAAGAATACTCCCGTCGCGATGAACTGATTCAGGTGGCTATAGACCTGTTTGCAGCGCATGGATATGCCGGTACTTCCATTCGCGATATTGCTAATACTACGGGCCACAGCGTATCAAATGTTTATCATTATTTTGAAAATAAAGAGGCCTTGTGGCTGGCAATTCTGGAACATTCAGCCAGCGGAATTCCGGAGCGGTTAAAGAAGGCAGCACAGGTATCCGGTGAACCGATCGAACGCTTTACCAGGATGCTCCACACACACCTGAGGGAAGCCGTGAAACACCAACGCGAGGCCAAGATATTCTTCATTGATGAAGATCGCCTTTCTCGCAAGGGGAAAAAAATTAATCAACGGACACAGAGAGAATTTTTAAACTTATACAAAGAACAACTACTTGTCCTGCAGAATAATGGTGCAATTCAGAGCAATAATCTGAGTATATTGGCATTCAACATACTGGGCATTATTAACTGGCACCTTCGCTGGCAGAACAAAATCAGGAATATGTCGAAACAGGCTGTGCGTGAAGAGATTGTCGGCTTCATTTTACGGGGAATGGGTGTTGGACAGGTCGATCAGTAGCCGCCAGAAAAACAGACGGGATATATGGGAAACATAGTGGGTAAATAGACCATAGATTAAGTGGTAATGACAATGCAAGGCTCAGTAAGTGATGTAATCCTCGCGATACTTAAGAAACATGGTGTCCGTTATATTTGTGGGCTGCCGGCCGCCCAAATCGGCCTGATCATGCATGGCGCTTCAAGCGATCCGGACTTGACCTATGTGACTACCCGCCACGAGGAAGCAGCAGGACATATGGCCCATGCGATTTCCCGAGTGACCGGTACCATGGGGGTGTGTTTTGGCACGGTCGGGCCGGGTGCCACCAATCTGGTGCCTGGTGTGGCTGCAGCATACGCAGACAGCATTCCCATGCTGGTCATGACCGGACAAAACCAGGCGGCGGAAATCGATCCCAGCAGGGAGCAGCTACAATCTGCAGACCAGCTTGGCTTGTTCCACTCAATCACAAAATGGAATGCCAGCATCCACCATGCCGAGCGCGCACCGGAGTTGGTTGAACGCGCAATTCATATTGCCCGGTCCGGACGGCCGGGTCCAGTGCACCTGGATATTCCATGCGATGTCGGCACCCAGTTTTGTGAGTACGAT
>QIKV01000054.1 GCA_003233115.1 Oceanospirillales bacterium | reverse complement strand
GCCGGCAGCAGGCGTGCGCATTCCGCATATGGGTTGGAATACGACCACGGTTGTGCGCCAGGACCCTCTGCTCACTGGGTTGTCTGATCACTCCTGGTTCTACTTCGTACATAGTTACCGTGCAGCCCCCGCAGACAGCACACTTGCCACTTGCAAACACGGTGAGACATTTGCTGCAATCGTGCGCAGGGACAATTTCTATGGCGTCCAGTTTCATCCGGAGCGCTCAGCGAGGCACGGCGCGAAGCTGTTGGCAAACTTTCTGGAAATACCGTGCAACTGATCCCGGCTATTGATCTGCTCGATGGGCGTTGTGTGCGTCTGTTACACGGGGATTTCGAGCAGGTCAGCCGATATCCCCTGGTACCCGCGGAGTTGGCGCGCAACTATGCCGAGGCAGGTGCCGGGTGGTTGCACGTGGTGGATCTGGCTGCTTCCAGGGACGGCGCTGCTGCAGATACTTCTGCCTTGCTTGGCCTCCTTGGCCGGGCACCGCAGTCCGTGCAAACCGGCGGTGGTGTCCGTAACCGGCAAGATGTATCCAAACGGCTGGACGCCGGTGCGGCACGGGTCGTCATCGGCAGCTTGTGCGTGACTGAGACCCGCAGTTTTATTGCCTGGCTGGCGCACTTCGGTACCGGGAAACTGGTTGCAGCAGTGGATATTCGAATCGATGACGAGGGTATTCCATGGCCGCGAATCCATGGCTGGACCAACCGGGGTGACAGAAATATGTGGCAGTTGCTGGATGAATTGGTGGCGGGAGGGTTGCTCCATCTCCTGTGCACTGATATCAGCCGGGACGGTGCGCTCGGCGGCCCGAACCTGGAGCTGTACTCCGAAATCACCAACCGGTATCCCCGGTTGCAACTGCAGGCGTCCGGCGGGGTCGGCAGTCTGGCTGACCTGCAGCAACTCAAGTCCACCGGTGCAGCGAGCGTGATTGCCGGTAAAGCATTGCTGGATAAACGGTTTGGTGTGGCTGAGGCTTTGGCTGTTTTGCGATGAACACGAACCTGGCACGCCGTATCATCCCCTGTCTTGATGTCCGTGACGGGCAGGTGGTCAAAGGCGTCCGGTTCAGCAATCACCGTGTCATGGGTGAAATTATTGAACTGGCAACCCGCTACAGTGCCGAAGGTGCGGATGAACTGGTGTTTTACGACATCACCGCCAGCCCCGAGGGACGTTGTGTGGACAGCGACTGGGTCTCATGGGTGGCCGGAGTGATCGATATACCGTTTTGCGTCGCCGGTGGCATCCGCTCGGTTGAAGATGCCCGCAGGGTGTTGCAACGCGGGGCCGACAAGATCTCCATCAACACCCCGGCAGTGCAGCGACCGGAATTGATCGATGAGCTGGTCGCAGCTTTTGGCAGCCAGTGCGTGGTGGTTGGAATTGATTCAGTGCGCCACAACGGACAGTGGGTAACGCGGCAGATGACCGGCATCCCTGATCAAATGCAGCAGACCGGCCGCGCAACGCTGGACTGGGTGGACGAAGTGAGCCGCCGTGGCGCCGGGGAAATCGTACTCAATTGCATGGGCAGTGATGGTACCCGGCAGGGCTTTGATATTGCGCAACTGAAAGCTGCGCGGAAGCTGACCTCCATACCGCTCATCGCTTCCGGTGGCGCGGGCAACGCCAGCCACTTTATTGAAGTATTCAGGCAGGCGGATGTAGACGGCGCATTGGCAGCCACTGTTTTTCACAACAACAACGTGCCGATACCCGCATTGAAACAAATGTTATGCGCGGCTGGCATTGGAGTGAGGTTATGAATATTGATGCTCTGGCATGGGGGAAGATGGGTTCTTTAATACCAGCGATTGTGCAGGACGCCTTCGATGGGCGGGTCCTGATGCAGGGCTACATGAACAAACAGGCGCTCGATATCACGCTGGATACCGGCAGGGTTACATTCTGGAGCCGCAGCCGTAAGTGTGTGTGGACCAAGGGGGAAACCTCGGGCAACACCCTTGACCTGGTCGAGGTTCATGTTGACTGTGACGGCGACAGCCTGCTGGTGCGTGCCCGTCCGGAGGGCCCCACCTGCCATCTGGGCACCGCCACCTGTTTTGACGGGGAGGGCAATATCGCACCGGAGCTCGCTTTTCTTGCTGAACTTGAGCGCGTTATTGCCCGGCGTGACGAGCAACGACCAGAAGGCAGCTATACCACTGCACTGCTGGAGTCAGGCGTTAAGCGCATTGCCCAGAAGGTGGGTGAGGAGGGTGTTGAAACGGCATTGGCTGCCGTCGCAGGCGATGATGAAGAACTGTTAAATGAGTCAGCCGATCTGCTATACCACTTGCTGGTGTTGCTGCGTAGTCGCAGGCAGGAGCTGGGATCACTGATCGAGGTGCTCAAACAAAGGCACGGAGGGTGAGCGAGCCCGGGTGTTTACCAGCGGTAATGCCCCAAACGCATAACCCGGCGCTCCTTTTCTGCCACCAGCTTGCGCAGTGTCGGGCTGTAGCAGTCGCGCCACGGATTGTGCTGCGAGCGGTTGGTGGCCCGTCCTTTCAGGGCCTGCACCAGGCCACCGGGGACCGCACTGCCGGTGCGGTGTAAAAAGGCCAGGAAATCATCCGCCAGGTGTTCCAGTCTGCCGTATGAAATTTCGTGGTCTGCACAGTCCAGGTCGAGAATGTGATAGCGGTGCATTTCCAGCAGCCCAATGTTTTGCCTGGCCATGTAGGCGGTAATGACCGGATTCGAATGATTGGGCGATAGCAGACGGCTGATGGTGGTCGCAAAGGAGTCCTCACCGGCCTGGTAGTTACGCAGAAAATCCTCATTGTGCATCTCTGCCTGGCAGAAGGTGAACCAGGATACGTACCAGGCCCAGGGGTTCCTGAGCACCGCAAACACGGGCTTGCCACGATGCTCGGCCGGCAGGTCCTCGAGCGAATGGTGGCTGGCGTCCCCCAGCCAGGACCGGGCTACCGGGAAATGCGCCTGCAGGATCGTCTGCAGGAAAACACCGCCCGCCTTGGGGATATGCGCAAAAACAAATTTATCGCTGACGATCATGCCAAAACCCCGCTGGGTAACCTACCGCCGCTATTGTGCATGAAAGCAACCTGCGGCGGGAAATTACAAGGAAGCTTTCATTACCAGCAATGCAGCAAACAGTGCTGCCAGAACCCAGGTGGCATAGAGCGTGACAGCACCCTGGTGCAGCCAGGCCAACGCCCGGCCAACCGCTTTCACGGCACACGTTACCGGCCTCAAAAACAAGCGGTCAACAAGGTGGATCACCTGCGTTTCGCGTTGCAAGCCAACACGGAAGCTGCCTTTGGAGCGTTGCTGTTCCTGCACGATGGGTCGCAACAGCGAATTAAACAACACGCGCACTGGAGAAGAGAAAGCGGTGGCGGTGTAGCCCATCTGCGGTTGCAAAGATGGCAGGCCAGCATCCCAGACACCCACACGGCGGGTGCGACGCGAACGTAGTAGCTGCACTACACCCCAGACACTCAGGAGTAACAGGGCGATGACTGCAAAGGCCAGCGCAGGGGACATTGCAAAGATCACCGGTGTAGTTGCGCCGCCGGAATGCACCACCACCAGTGAACGCAGGGGCAACACACCGCGCCCGACTTCGGCGCCGATTCCGGACAAGTCGGTGGCCAGCCCGGCAGGCAGGCCATGGGGGGTGCCAAACAAGGCAGGCACCAATGCCTCGGTAGGGTTGGCACCGGCCAGCGGCTGAACGATATGCCCCAGGGTCGGAATCACCGCCGTAGCCAGTACCCCAAGCATGAAACTAATGGTAACCAGCACCCACATCGGAATTGTGGTGCTCAACGGTGCCGGCGTGGCAGCGCTGGCTGCCCTGGAGCGCGGCCGCCCAAGCAATGCCGAACCGGCCAGCATCACAAAACAGGTCAGTGCAAGCCCGGCGGTTAGCGCCAGCATCGCTCCCGAGAGCGCAAAAATTGCGCGCACTGGCTGTGAAGTAACTTCCACCACTCGCAGCAGCGATTCGAACAGCAACCACTCACTTACAAAGCCATTAAAAGGCGGTAGCGCCGCGATCGCCAGCGCGCCGATAAGAAAGGCCGTGGCAAATGCTGGCATGCGTCGCATGATGCCACCCAGGCGATCCAGATCGTGGGTCCCGGTCGCCTGATCTATACCCGCAGCGCACAGAAACAGCAAAGTCTTAAAAGTGGAGTGGTTGATCATGTGATAAATTCCAGCCACCAGCGCTATACCACCGAGCACCGGGTGGCCCAGTGATATGAACGCAAATCCGGCACCCAGCGCCGCCAACACGATCCCCATGTTTTCGATCGAGCTTTGTGCCAGCAGCCGTTTCAGGTCACTCTCGGTCAGTGCATAGACGATACCTGTCAAAGCCGTAAACGCGCCGACCAATAGAACGAGCAGCGCCATCGACGAGTGTTGGCTCGCAATCGGGCCATCAACAATAAAAAGCGCAAACACACCGAGGTTGAGCGTCGCACCAGAAAGAATGGGTGACACTGAGCGCGGGGCCGAACCATGCGCTTCGGGAAGCCAGGCATTAACGGGTAGCATGCCAACCTTGACGCCGAAGCCAAAGAAGGTGAGCAGAAAAGCCACCCACAAGGTAGCCACTGGCAGCTGGCTTGCTGCCTGTGCGATGGTGGACAATGCCGTGCCAGTGTCATTAGAGGTGAGCAGGAAGATGCCCGCCATGGCAGCCAGCGTTCCAGCTTCACTCAGCATCAGGGTCAGATATCCTGCGGCCACCGGTCGCGCTTCGTGCGTATGAAATGTAACTAGCCCCCAGATCGCCAGCGAGCTGATTTCCCAGAAGAAAATGAAAGACACACTATCGGCTGTGCTGAAAAAGGCAAGCATGCCAACGTACAATATCGCGACCAGGGTGAGAAACAGGGCAGAGCGGTGACGCGGGTACTGGGCCGCATCGCGAACCACCATGGGTGTCGCGGTCAGGAACACGGTGGCAGTGACCACGAGAAACAGACCGCGCAGTGGATCCAGTGCAAAGCCAATCGGTTCCAGCAGCGCCAGATGACCCATAAAAACGGTTGTGCTGCTGTCACCCAGTATGGCACCCACACCAGCGACCAGCACCAGTCCACTGGCGACAAGAAAAGCACTCCCACAGGCCCAGGGCCGAACCCGGACCGGTGCAATCCAGGCCATTACGATACTCGTAGCCAAGGCGTAAAAAGCGGCGCCGAACCACATCATGGCCTTGCATCCTCCCCGTCCTGCAGGCCTTGCAACTGACCGGCGGCTAGCAACAGACCATGCACGATTGCAAGTGGTGGCGGTGGGCAGCCAGCAATAACGAGGTCTACGGGAACGACTTCTCCCACCCCTCCAATGCTGGCAAAACTCTGGCCGAATACGCCGCCATTGATTGCACAGACTCCCATAGTCACCACCCGTTTTGGCTCCGGCATCGCCTCGTAGGTCTTGCGTAGTGGCAAACGCATTGCTTCGGTGACCGGGCCGGCGACCAACAATACGTCAGCATCACGCGGTGTGGCCGTAATGAAGATACCGTAGCGATGCAGATTGTAAGGTGGCGCGTCGATCTGACGCACCTCACCCATGCAGGCACCGCACGCGCCAGCATCGAGATAACGTACGTTAACTGAATGGCGGTAGCGACGTGGTAGGGGATTGGCTGCTGAATCACGCCATTGGCTCCATTGCGCATCATCCCGCCACTGGAGCGCACCGCTGGGCTGACGACAGCGCTGACAGTGTATGCAGTGCGCAAAATTTACAGCTACAGCATCCTCATTAACCGCCAGCGCACCGCTGGGACAAAGCGCAGCCATCTGTGCCGCGACCGTTGTATTGAGCCGCTGCGACACTGGCCGCCCAGGACTCGCCCCGGCTGGCAGGTGTTGAGCATCAGGACCGGGTTCAGTGCGGATGCCATCGATCAGACTATGTAGCACCCAGTTGGCCATCAGCGATCAGTCTCCGCTACCGAAAGGCCGAAACTCGCCATGATGATTGGAAAATCCTGGAAAGCATTGCCCTCCACCGCACGGTGGAAGGCGTGCCAATTGCGATACCCTGGCGTGCCCGCCGACCAGCGCTGCACATGACCGCTGGCATCGAGTCGCAGCCAGTCAAAGAAGCCCCCGGCAGGTGCCTCAGCCCAACCATGGGCTGAACCCTCGCACGGCTGCCACGCGGCGGCTGCCGCGTCTGCTGGCAACCCATCAAGTGCCGCACCTATCAATGCGCAAGCGTTTTGAATTTCATCAAAAAATATTCGCATGCGCGCGTAGCCATCGCCCTCGGACTCTAACGCTACAATGGGTGACAGGCCTGCATACCCGGCATAGGGCAAGCTACAGCGCAGATCCTGACCACGGCCAGAAGCGCGCCCGACGGGACCAACGGTTGCGTAACGCTCGCTGGTTGCCGCATCAAGCACGCCCATTTCCTCAATGCGATCGAGAAAACTCGAGCTTGCCTCCAACCATCGCCGGTAGCGGCGCAGCCTTGCCAGGAATAACAGTAGTTCAGAATCAAGCAGCGCCAAACTGTCGGTGCTCAGGTCGCGGACCAGTCCACCGGGCACAATCAGGCCGAACAGGTAACGATGGCCACCGATGCGCGCGGCCAGGCGCAGCAGAAATTCTTCCAGTTCCTGGCCCATGGCCTTACCAACCGCCAGCCCGGTGGAACCAGCAAGCTCTGCCAGCACTGTCATGTGATAGCGCATACGCTCAAGTTCAGCAAGCACCACTCGCAAACGTCTTGCGCGCTCTGGCACCACTGTGTGTGAGATCGACTCCGCTGCCTGACAGATGGCCAAACCGTGTGCCACTGCAGCATTGCCGCTGCAGCGCTCCGCCAGCAATAACGCAGCCGGCAGCGGCAAGCCTTCGGCTACCTTCTCCACGGCGCGGTACTTGTAGAACAGCCGCGTGTGTGCGAGGCGGATTTGTTCACCCGGGCCTTCGAGCACATACAGCCCGGCCTCGGTGTAATCACCCCAGACCGGTCCGACAGGAAACACGACGCTGCCGGGTTCGGTAAGTTGCTGTGGTGGTTGCCAGGTGGCAGCACGCCCGGCGTCTGCCGAGGGGGTTGTCGCACTGATGCGCCGACGCATCGGTGCGACCGCTTCCGGCCAGACATCGTCGTGGAGTACGAAGTCACCGAGGAAGGGGTGTCCACAAAAGCACAGCCCAAACAAATCCTCGATTTCACGTTCATACCAGTCAGCCGCGTGCACACAGTCGCTGATGGTCGGTAATTCCCCGACTGCGTGCACCCGGAGCGAAACCAGCACATGATCCAGCGGGTGGAAGAATGAATAATGAAGAACAGGGCCGCTATCGAGATCTTCGGCGAGTAGCGTGGCAAACTCGAAAGCATACTCGCGAATCAACAATTCTGCGAGCCCCGGAACTGCTGTGGGTAGCACCTTGAGTATCAACTGGTTCTGCTCAAACCGGGATGATTGGACGCCAGGATAAGCAGCCAGAGCCGCCGCCAATGTCTTAAGTGGATTCACGCTGCACCACCTAACAGGGCGGCAGCCTGGTGGATCAACTGGCGTAACGGCGGTGGCAGGTAAAAGCCAAACACCAATACGGGCAAAAAGGCGAGCCCCAGTGCCAACACACTGCTCACCGGGAGCGGTCGGGCAGACGTTTGCCGGGTGGTCGGCTCGCGAAACACTAGCCCGCCGATCTGAACCAGGATAGCGATGAAGGCGATCACGATGAAAATCGTCAACAGGCCCGTGGCCAGATACTGGCCAGCGGCAAACCCGGCACGCAAGATCTGAAATTCGCTGATAAAAAGAGCAAAAGGTGGCGCTCCGGCAATGGCCAGCGCACCCACCAACAATGCCCAACCAACCAATGGTGAATCGCTGAGGAGGCCGCTATTACCTTTAATACGCTGACTGTTCAGTACAACCACGGCCAGGCCCGCAGCATAAAAGCTAAATGACTTGGTCAGCGCGTGGGCAAAAAGCTGGTACACCGTGCCCAGGTGCGCGGCGGCGGTGCCCAAGCCGGCAGAAGCGAGGATGATCCCCATATGTTCCACCGTGGAATAGGCGAACAGTCGCTTAAAATCAGTTACCTGAAGGATGAGAAATGCTGCTGCACCCGCTGAAACAAGGCCGGCTACCAGGTACCATGCATTTGCGCCGTGGATGCCGGAATTATGCGTCAACGCCGGGTACAGGCGCAGAATCATGTACAGTGCCGCGCTGGTCTCCACACCGGAAAGTAACGCGCAAATCGGAGCCGGTGCCTGGCTATGGGCATCCGGAAGCCAGGTGTGCATGGGCACCAGACCAGCCTTGGTGCCAAAACCGATCAGTGCGAGTACGAAGCCGGTGAGCAGCACTGCAGGTGGCAGCATCGGTGCGGCGGCGATCAACCCTGCCCAGCTTGGTGCCTGCCCCGCGTGGTGGACGCCAGCGTAAATCACCAGGATGCCCAACAGCGCGATCATCGCGCCCATGGTGGTGAGGACGACATACTTCCAGGCCGCCTCCAGCGCTTCGGCCCGGTCTTCGTAGGCCACCAGAAAAGCAGACAGGATGGTGGTCAATTCAATCGCTATCCAGATCTCCGCGAGGTTAGTGAGCAGGGGCACCGCCAGCATGGAAGCGAGGAACAGATTAAACAATGGATAGTACTGGCGGTAGCGGGGTGCGACCCGGGCCGCAAACCGGTGGCGAGCCTCAAGATAGCCGATTGAATATAACGATGCGGTCACCCCCACAAAAGCAACCAGGAGTAAATAAAGCGCGCCCAGCGCGTCCAGCGTGAAGGCACCATTCCCAGCCACTATCGGCCCGGATGCAACCACTTTCAGTGTCGCCACCACAGCCAGCCACAGCACCGTCGAACAGGCAGCCAGGGTGACCCATGGCGCAGCACGACGACTTGCCAGGGCCAGCAGCGCGGCACCGATCGGCAGGATGAGTATGGCGCCAGGCAGCATCAGCGGCGCTCGCGTAGACTGGCCATATGTCCGACCCGGGTATGGCCGGTAACCGTCCCGATGGAACGGAGTAGCAGACCGATAACCAGCGCCGCGATCGGCACGTCCACCGCAGCAGCAAGCTCAGCGATGATGGTGAGGTCATGAACGATCGAGATCGACGCGAAAAAGGCACCGCTTTCCATGATCAGCAAACCCATGAGCTGTGCCACCCCCTCGCGGCGCACCGCGACCGTAAAAGCGCCGAAGAAAATCGTGATGAGTCCGGTTGGAACATTGATGGCCGCAAAGGGTTGTTCAGGGATGGCCTGGACCAGTGGCTGGCTGACGCTCCAGGCGACAAAAGCCAATCCGGCGGCGATCAATAATGACAGCGGGATGGACAGCACATGATCCACTTCGCGCCGCCCGTAGACTTTGTCACCGGTCGCCCAGACCAGCACCAAAGGCACCGCAATCGCCTTGGTCACGAGGGTAATTAGCGCCACCCAGACCAGGTGGGTACTGTGCAAAGACAAGGCCAGCACCACGGCCGAAGCACTGAGCATCAACGCATGTGAAATGAACAGGTAGAGTGCGCCGCGCATCTGCCGCGCCACGATCACACCCAGACCAGCGAGCACCGACAGCGCAGCAATAGAGCCGTCTAGTGCGTGGGCGAATTCCAGCGCCTGCGGACTCATGCCCAGCCCACCAAGCGAATACTCATCGCAAACAGGCAGATCACAAAGGCCGTGGCCAGAAACTCGCTGATGCGGAACAAACGCAATTTGGCGAGGCTCATCTCGACACCCGCCAGCACCAGCAGAAACAACATAATTTTGAGCAGTACCATAGGTACCGCATAGAATATGTCACCCCATGCCATGCTGGTTGCGAGTCCCCATGGCGTAAGCAAAACATTGAGGAGGATGATCGAAAGCAGCATCAGTTTCATCGACCCGCCCCATTTCATCAGGGCCGCGGCCGGTCCGGAATATTCAAGATTTTTGGAATGTCCGATCATGGCAATTTCGACCTTGCCGGAAGAACTGTCGACCGGTATACGGTCGGTCTCGGCAAGGATAAGCATGAAGAAGGCGACCAGCACCAGCAAGTGTGCAGGCTGGAGTGCCGTCGCCCAGGATGCAGAGAATGCGCTATTGACCGCGTAAGGAATGGTTGAATTGGCGATATACGAGACGCTGAAAAACACCATGATGAACACCGGTTCAGCGAGAAAACCAACCATACGGGTGCGGCTTGCCCCGACCGGGCCATACACATTGCCAGTGTCCATGGCCGCCAGCGCAACGAAAAAGCCACCGAGCGCAAGGAAGAAACCAGCGGCAACCATGTCACCCATAAAAGCAAAAAACAACGGGTAGGCGGTCAAGGCCGGCACCAGCGAAACCACGAAGAGCGGCATCACAAACTGAATTAGCGGTGCAAAGCGAAACACCCAGGAGGAATCTTCTGACACCAATTCTTCTTTGCTGAAGAGTTTGGCGATGTCGCGGTAAGTCTGGAAGATACTCGGGCCGTGCTTACCTTGCAGCATCTCCTCGATGCGTGCGAGTACGCCGCTTACCAACGGTGCAAAAATCAGCAAAAAGCCAACCTGGAAAAGATTGGCGACTAAATGAGCAACAAAAACCGACACACACCCTCCTTCATAACGGAGTACCCACCCCACAGCCCAGCCAGCTAAAAATCAACAACAGGAGTCATCAGCTAACAGAGCGATTCCGGCGTGTGCCGCGGCGAACTCCTTCGCCATGCAGAAAGTTTAATCCCACCCCCGCGTGAGGGCAAGTAATGCTTGACGCGTAAGTGTATCGGCGGCATTAAAGCTATATTGCCAGAAACCTCAGAGTATCGAACGACTATTCATATCAGGTCTTCAGCCCACTGGTAGTGCAATTGATTATTTTGACCGTTCAGGACTGAATTTAGCCAGGATACAGCGGTATTTCACGCCAGCGCCTACGCTCAGGGCGAGAAAAGACATACCGCTCCCTGGTCGGGAACAGTAAGCAGGTGGTCTGGCAGCAATAAGACCTCACTCCAACTGCAACATACACAATACCGCATCATTATCATCCATTCTTTCACCACCCCAGCGGCATTCGCCGGTTTGGGGGGTGATATGG
>QIKV01000119.1 GCA_003233115.1 Oceanospirillales bacterium | reverse complement strand
TTGATCATGACAAGGGCAAGACCCATTCCAGTGGGAAGTTACTGTTCTCCGCCAGGGTTATACCTTACCGTGGTTCCTGGCTGGATTTTGAGTTCGATCCGAAAGATGGAATCTTCACCCGTATTGACCGGCGCAGGAAACTGCCCGTGACGGTATTGTTGCGTGCCATGGGCATGAACAATGAAGAAATCCTGGAGACATTTTTCGAGACCAGCAGTATTTCTCTACTTAAAGATGGTGCCAAGCTGGAGTTGATCCCGGATCGGTTACGTGGCGAATCTGCACTATTCGATATCGTCGACAAGAAGGGCAAGGTCATCGTTGCCAACGGCAAGCGGATTACCGCACGCCACGTCAAGCTGATCGAAAAAGCAAAACTGAAGGCTTTACAGGTGCCGGATGATTACCTGTTGGGTAAAATTGTTGCACACAGCATTATCGACAAGGAATCGGGCGAGTTGCTGGCTGATGCCAACGCGGAAATTACCGATGAATTGTTGCAGCAGTTGCGCACAGCCGGGATCAGGAAATTCGAAGTACTGCACGTTAACGACCTCGATCAGGGTCCGTATATTTCCAACACCCTGAACATCGATTCGAGTACCAACGAACTCGAAGCGTTGGTGGAAATCTACCGCATGATGCGCCCTGGTGAGCCGCCTACCAAGGAAGCTGCCCAGAGCCTGTTCAAGAACCTGTTCTTCGCTGTAGAACGTTATGACCTGTCCGGCGTGGGCCGGATGAAGTTCAACCGCCGGGTCGGGCGCAGTGAAATAACCGGCTCGGGTGTGCTGAACCGCGAAGATATTCTTGCGGTACTGAAGGTGCTGATCGATATTCGCAACGGCAAGGGTACGGTTGATGATATCGACCACCTGGGTAACCGACGGGTACGCAGCGTTGGCGAAATGGCGGAAAATGTATTCCGTGTGGGCGTGGTCAGAGTAGAACGTGCGGTTCGTGAGCGCCTGTCTGTGGCAGAAAGCGAAGACCTTTCCCCGCAGGAATTGATCAATGCCAAACCGGTGGCTGCTGCAATCAAAGAATTCTTCGGCTCAAGCCAGCTCAGCCAGTTTATGGATCAGAACAATCCATTGTCGGAAGTTACGCACAAACGCCGTGTTTCCGCGTTGGGACCAGGCGGGCTGACACGCGAACGAGCCGGATTTGAGGTTCGTGACGTGCATCCGACGCACTATGGACGCGTTTGTCCGATTGAGACGCCTGAAGGCCCGAATATCGGCTTGATCAACTCCCTCGCTGTCTATGCCAGGACCAATGACTACGGGTTTCTGGAGACCCCGTACCGCAAGGTTGCCAACAGCAAGGTCACCAATGAGGTTGAATACCTGTCAGCCATTGTTGAAGGTGAATATATAATCGCGCAGGCGAATGCCGAGCTCGATAGCAATGGCAAATTTGTAGAAGAATTTATTCCGTGCCGGCATATGGGTGAATTCACCCTGAAAGATCCTGCGGAAGTCAATTTCATGGATGTATCACCCAAACAGATCGTCTCTGTGGCGGCATCTCTGGTGCCCTTCCTTGAGCACGATGATGCCAACCGCGCATTGATGGGGTCGAATATGCAACGCCAGGCAGTGCCCACGCTGAAGGCCGAAAAGCCACTGGTGGGTACCGGTATGGAACGTGTGGTAGCCACTGATTCCGGTGTAACTGCAGTTGCGGAGCGCGGCGGAGTTGTTGATCAGGTGGACGCCGGACGTATCGTTGTGCGTGCCAATGAAGATGAAGTGCCCGCCGGAGACCCCGGTGTGGATATTTACAACCTGGTCAAATATCAGCGCTCAAACCAGAATACCTGTATGAACCAGCGCCCACTGGTCATTGTAGGTGATGTGGTGTCAAAGGGTGATGTGCTTGCGGATGGTCCTTCTACTGATCTTGGTGAACTGGCACTGGGCCAGAACATGCTGGTCGCATTCATGCCCTGGAATGGATATAACTTTGAGGATTCAATCCTGATTTCCGAGCGGGTGGTGCAGGAAGATCGTTTTACCACCATCCACATCGAAGAGCTGACCTGTATTGCGCGTGATACCAAACTGGGTTCCGAGGAAATCACGGCAGACATCCCGAATGTCGGTGAACACAATCTCAGCAAACTGGATCAGTCCGGCATTGTTTATATCGGCGCGGAGGTCTCGACGGGGGATATTCTGGTCGGCAAAGTGACGCCCAAGGGCGAAACCCAGTTGACACCGGAAGAAAAGTTGTTGCGTGCCATCTTCGGCGAAAAAGCATCTGATGTTAAAGACACGTCCCTGCGTGTTTCGTCGGGTACCGACGGCGTTGTCATCGACGTGCAGGTATTTACCCGTGATGGTGTGGAAAAGGACGAGCGCGCCAGATCGATTGAGAAAGACCAGTTGAAGCATGTCAGGAAGGATCTGGATGATCAGCTACGTATCGTTGAAGACGCCATTTACCAGCGCCTGGAAAATGTACTGCTGGGCAAGGTCGCAGATAAGGGTCCCAAAGGCCTGAAAAAAGGCACCAAAATCACTGCTGAACTTCTCGCTGGTCTTGATACAGAAGAATGGTTCAAGTTGCGCATGCAGGACAATGATGCCAATGACCTGCTGGAGCACTTGGCAGACCAGGTTAAGGAACAACACAAAGTCTTCGACGAAAGGTTTGAGGAGAAGAAGGGCAAGATCACCCGTGGTGATGACCTGGCGCCGGGCGTGCTTAAAATGGTCAAGGTTTACATGGCTGTCAAACGGCGTATTCAGCCGGGTGACAAAATGGCCGGTCGTCATGGCAACAAAGGCGTTATCTCCATGATCGTCCCACAGGAAGACATGCCTTATATGGAGGATGGCACGCCCGTTGACGTGGTGCTCAATCCATTGGGTGTGCCCTCGCGCATGAACATCGGTCAGGTACTGGAAACACACCTGGGCTGGGCTGCCAAGGGGCTTGGGCAGCGTATAGCAGAGATGCTTGACCGCAAGGCCAAGACCGATGACGTGCGTAAGTTCCTGAGCGACATCTACAATAGCGATCAGAAAGGCCGTGTCAACATGAACAGTTTTTCTGCTGCCGAGGTCAGGGAGATGGCAGACAATCTGAGGGCAGGAGTGCCGATGGCCACTCCGGTCTTTGATGGTGCGCCTGAAGTTGAGATCAAGCGCCTGCTGGAACTGGCCCAGTTGCCGACCAGTGGACAAACCATGTTGTATAACGGTCGTACCGGCGAAGCTTTTGATCGCCCGGTAACGGTTGGTTACATGTACATGCTGAAACTGAATCACCTGGTGGATGACAAGATGCATGCCCGTTCTACCGGCCCTTATAGCCTCGTTACGCAGCAACCCCTGGGTGGCAAAGCCCAGTTTGGTGGCCAGCGTTTCGGTGAAATGGAAGTCTGGGCGCTGGAAGCTTACGGTGCTGCATATACATTGCAGGAAATGTTGACGGTTAAATCCGATGACGTATCGGGCCGGAACCAGATGTACAAAAATATTGTCGATGGCAACCACCAGATGGCGGCAGGCATGCCTGAGTCCTTCAATGTGCTGGTGAAGGAAATCCGCTCGTTGGCTATTAACATCGAACTTGAAGAAACGTGATTTCAGGAGATATGCGATGAGAGACCTACTTAATCTCTATAATCGTCAGCGCCAACCGCTGAATTTTGACGCAATCAGTATCGGTCTGGCACCGCCGGACCTGATTCGTTCATGGTCTTTCGGTGAAGTTAAAAAGCCTGAAACCATCAACTACCGGACTTTCAAGCCGGAGCGCGATGGCTTGTTCTGTGCTTCGATATTTGGCCCGGTCAAAGATTATGAATGTCTTTGCGGCAAGTACAAGCGCATGAAACATCGTGGTGTTGTGTGTGAGAAATGCGGCACCGAGGTCACGCTGAGCAAGGTTCGCCGCGAACGCATGGCCCACATTGACCTGGCCAGCCCGGTAGCTCATATCTGGTTCCTGAAGTCATTGCCCTCGCGTATCGGCTTGATGCTGGATATGACTTTACGCGATATTGAACGGATTCTTTATTTTGAATCTTATGTTGTGCTTGACGAAGGTATGACCACGCTGGAACGCGGAACCTTACTGACCGATGAGCAATACCTGGACGCCGTAGAAGAGTATGGTGACGAATTCGTAGCCAAGATGGGTGCCGAAGCAATTTTTGAACTGCTGCGCACCATTGACCTGAACGACGAACTGCGGCAGTTGCGGTCGGACATCGGTGCAACACGTTCTGAAACCAAGCTGAAGCGCCTGTCCAAGCGGGTCAAGCTGGTTGAAGCATTTATCGAGTCCGGCAACCGTCCGGAATATATGATCATGACTGTGCTACCCGTTTTACCACCGGACCTGCGTCCGCTGGTACCGCTGGATGGTGGCCGTTTCGCAACCTCGGATCTGAACGATCTGTACCGTCGTGTGATCAATCGCAATAACCGCCTGAAGCGTCTGCTTGAACTCAATGCACCGGATATCATTGTACGCAATGAAAAACGCATGCTGCAGGAATCCGTGGACGCATTGCTGGACAATGGCCGCCGTGGTCGGGCAATTACCGGCACCAACCGCCGGCCGCTGAAATCCCTTGCCGACATGATCAAGGGCAAACAAGGCCGTTTCCGCCAGAACCTGCTCGGCAAGCGCGTCGATTATTCCGGTCGTTCGGTTATCGTGGTCGGCCCGACGCTGAAGCTGCATCAATGCGGTTTGCCTAAGAAAATGGCGCTGGAGCTGTTCAAGCCGTTTATTTTCAGCAAGCTCCAGTTGCGCGGAATGGCAGCAACGATCAAGGCCTCCAAGAAAATGGTTGAAGCTGAACGGGCTGAAGTCTGGGATATTCTGTCGGAGGTTATCCGCGAGCACCCGGTGTTGCTGAACCGGGCGCCAACCTTGCATCGCCTCGGAATCCATGCGTTTGAACCGGTCTTGATTGAAGGCAAGGCCATCCAGTTGCACCCGCTGGTATGCACCGCGTTCAACGCCGATTTCGATGGTGACCAAATGGCCGTGCATGTGCCGTTGTCCATTGAGGCACAGCTTGAAGCACGCACCCTGATGATGTCCACCAACAATATTCTTTCACCGGCCAATGGCGAGCCCATCATCGTACCGACCCAGGACGTTGTTCTTGGCCTGTACTATATGACGCGGGAATTGGCCGGCGTGGCTGGTGAGGGCATGTATTTTTCCGACATCGCTGAAGTTCACCGTGCTTATGAAAACCGGGCCGTTAAATTGCACGCCCGTATTCATGTGCGTATCGATGAGACCATCATTTCTGAACACGGCGATGAGCGGCATGAAACAAACCTGGTTGGAACGACCGTTGGCCGGGCTCTGCTGGCTGAAATCCGACCCGAGGGCATGCCGTTCCATCTATTGAACCAGACCTTGAAGAAAAAGCAGATTTCCGGCCTGATCAATTCCTGCTACCGGCGTCTTGGCCTTAAAAAGACGGTTGTTTTTGCAGATCGCCTGATGTACACGGGTTTCCGATATGCAACCATTGCCGGCGTATCGATCGGCATTGATGACCTGCAGATTCCGAGTGAGAAGAAGATGATTCTTAAAGCTGCGGAAGATGAGGTTGTTGAAATTCAGAATCAGTATGTGTCCGGCCTGGTAACTGCTGGTGAACGCTATAACAAGGTGGTGGACATCTGGTCGCGCACCAACGAGCAGGTTGCCCGTGCGATGATGGACACGATGGGTAAAACCACGGCTACGAATCTGCAGGGTGAAACGGTTGAAGAGGATTCCATGAATTCAATTTTCATCATGGCTGACTCCGGAGCCCGTGGCTCTGCTGCTCAGATTCGCCAGTTGGCCGGAATGCGGGGCCTGATGGCCAAGCCGGATGGGTCTATTATCGAAACGCCGATTACAGCTAACTTCCGTGAAGGTCTGGATGTATTACAGTATTTCATCTCGACCCATGGTGCCCGAAAAGGCCTCGCGGATACGGCACTGAAAACAGCCAATTCCGGTTACCTGACCCGTCGCCTGGTCGACGTGGCACAGGACCTGGTTACGACCGAGCCGGATTGTGGCACAAAGAATGGCCTGACGATGCTGCCTATCGTCGAAGGCGGCGATGTGGTGGAACCGCTGAGTGAACGCGTGCTTGGCCGTATGGTTGCAGCCGAAGTGCTGAGACCGGGTAGCGAAGAGGTATTGTGTCCGCGTAACACCTTGCTGGATGAACAATGGGTAGAAATGCTGGAAGCGGCGGGCGTGGATCAGATTCTGGTCCGCTCCACCATTACCTGTGAAACCCGTTATGGTGTGTGTGCTTACTGCTATGGACGTGATCTCGCACGCGGCGAACTGGTAAATATGGGTGAGGCAGTCGGTGTCATTGCTGCCCAGTCCATTGGTGAGCCGGGTACACAGTTGACCATGCGCACTTTCCACATTGGCGGCGCCGCGTCACGAGCAGCAGCCGTTGACCATGTTCAGACCAAGTCTGGCGGTACGGTTCGCCTGCACAACCTTAAATCGGTAGTGAACGGCGATAACAAGCTGGTTGCGGTCTCGCGCTCTGGTGAATTATCAGTCATTGACGAGCACGGACGCGAAAAAGAACGCTACAAGGTTCCTTATGGCGCCATCGTTTCCATACGTGATGAAGATTCCGTTGAAGCTGGCCAGGTTGTGGCGAACTGGGATCCACACACCCATCCGATTGTTACCGAAGTGGCCGGGATTGTCAGTTTCCATGATTTCATTGAAGGCGTTACTGTCAGTGAGACCGAGGATGAGGTTACCGGATTGACCAGCCTGATCGTGACCGATCCAAAACAACGCGGCAGCGCGGGCAAGGACCTGAAGCCCATGGTTCGTTTGAACGATAAAAAAGGCAAGCCGCTTTACCTGGCAGGCACGGAAATTCCGGCGCAATACTTCCTGCAGGCGCTGTCAATTGTAGGTATCCAGGATGGCCAGCAGGTTGCTGTTGGCGACATTATCGCCCGTATCCCGCAAGAGTCTTCCAAGACCCGCGATATTACCGGCGGTTTGCCGCGTGTCGCAGACCTGTTCGAAGCACGCAAGCCGAAAGAACCCGCGATACTTGCAGAAGTATCCGGCATTTTCAGTTTCGGCAAGGAGACCAAGGGCAAGCAACGTGTCGTTATCTCCAAAGATGATGGTGATACCTATGAGGTGCTGATTCCGAAATGGCGCCACCTGATTGTATTTGAGGGCGAGCGGGTGGAAAAAGGCGAGACTATCGTACATGGTGAGCCGAACCCGCATGATATCCTGCGCTTGATGGGTGTCGAGGCACTGTCTGACTACCTGACCAAGGAAATTCAGGATGTGTATCGTCTGCAAGGCGTTAAAATCAATGACAAACACATTGAGGTTATCGTCAGGCAGATGTTGCGCAAGGCCGAAATCCGCGAACCGGGCGATACACGCCTGCTGGCGCGCGAACAGCTTGACCTCATTCGCGTCAAAGACGAGAACAGGGCAGTTGAGAAAGATGGTGGTGAACCGGCGCACTACCAGCGCCTGCTGCTGGGCATCACCAAAGCTTCACTGGCCACCGAGTCATTTATCTCGGCGGCCTCCTTCCAGGAGACCACCAGGGTACTGACCGAGGCAGCGGTACGGGGCACAATGGATCATCTGCGCGGTCTTAAAGAGAACGTCATCGTTGGCCGCCTGATTCCTGCGGGTACCGGCATGGCTTATCACAACTCGCGCAGGCGCCCCCCCGAAGAGGAGCCGGAAATTGATCTGGCGGCACTGGCCGTTGCTGTTGCAGCGGAAGAGTTTGGTGAACTGGAAGAAGCAACCCAGGCGCAAGCCAAGGAGTAGGCTACTTGTCAGGCAAAAACCGGGGTTCGGAGTTTTCTGGACCGCGGTTTTTTTTAGATGAGAAATTGCACCTACAAGCCGCGCAAAAACAGCCAGGAAGTTCACTTTTACTATTGCGTACAAATAGCTTCCCTGTCATAATTGCTCGGCTAACAAGTGCAATCCCTTCAGAAGAAGGGCCGGGTGGTAAAAAGTGTTTCTGACAATTCACTTTACAGCCATTCCGGAGAGCCGATGTCGCCGGCGCGTGGGCCGGGCTAATGGCTGCCCAATCCAGGTTTTAAAAGACTGGGGTTGGGCGTTTGACATTGTTAGGGGGGTTGCGTAGAATTCGCGGCCTTCGACAGGCAGGGCACGGGCCCGGTCTGTCGTTTTTATTTTTTATTCAGGGTAAAGGGTTTATGACAACTGTAAATCAATTGGTACGCAAGCCTCGCAAACCAAAAGCTTATAAAAGTGGTGTGCCGGCACTGGAGGGTTGCCCGCAAAAGCGTGGCGTATGTACCCGCGTTTATACAACCACTCCCAAAAAGCCGAATTCAGCATTGCGCAAGGTCGCACGTGTTCGGCTGACCAATGGATATGAAGTCACCAGTTATATTGGTGGAGAAGGTCATAATCTGCAGGAACACAGCGTGATACTGATCCGTGGCGGTCGTGTTAAAGACCTGCCCGGTGTTCGTTATCACACCGTGCGCGGAAGCCTTGACACCTCGGGTGTCAGTGACCGCCGCCAGGGCCGCTCCAAGTACGGCACCAAGCGGCCCAAGAAATAGATCGGGCCTTTAAGGATCAGGTAACACAATGTCAAGAAAACATTCAAATTTCGCCCGTGATATCTTGCCGGACCCCAAGTACGGCAGTGAAATGATCACCCGGTTTGTCAACATGGTAATGCACAGTGGCAAAAAGTCAGTGGCAGAGCGCATCGTTTATGGCGCAATGGAAACCATTGAAGCAAAGAACAAGAGTGCCACACCGGTAGAACTGGTTGAATCCGCATTGGAAAACGTCAGCCCGATGGTCGAGGTTAAGTCCCGCCGTGTCGGTGGTGCGACTTACCAGGTACCTGTGGAAGTGCGCCCCAAGCGGCGTCAGACACTGGCGATGCGCTGGATCATTGATGCTGCGCGTAAACGTGGTGAAAAAAATATGCCACAGCGGCTGGCAGGTGAATTGCTCGATGCCGTAGAGCAGCGCGGGTCGGCGGTGAAAAAGCGTGAAGACACGCATCGCATGGCAGAGGCCAACAAGGCCTTTTCACACTACCGCTGGTAATGGGATTTTTAAGGAAACTATAGTGGCTCGTAACACGCCAATTGAAAGGTATCGCAACATCGGCATCATGGCTCATATTGATGCGGGTAAGACGACGACGACCGAACGTATCCTGTTTTACACCGGTGTTTCACACAAAATCGGTGAGGTTCATGACGGCAATGCCACCATGGACTGGATGGAGCAGGAGCAGGAGCGCGGTATTACGATTACCTCTGCTGCCACGACCTGTTTCTGGAACGGCATGGATCAGCAGTACCGGGAACACCGGATCAATATCATTGATACACCGGGACACGTTGACTTCACCATTGAGGTTGAGCGGTCTTTGCGTGTGCTCGATGGTACGGTTGCGGTTTTCTGTGCCGTTGGTGGTGTTCAGCCACAATCTGAAACAGTATGGCGCCAGGCTACCCGCTATAACGTTCCACGTATGGCGTTTGTCAACAAGATGGACCGTACCGGGGCCGACTTTCAGCGCGTGGTAGAACAAATCAAAGAGCGCCTGGGCGCACGTGCTGTTCCCGTGCAGTTGCCCATCGGCGCGGAAGAAGATTTCGCCGGTGTGATAGACCTGGTCAGGATGAAGGCTATTTACTGGAGCCCTGAAAACCAGGGTGTCACTTACGAGGCACGCGATATACCGCAGGGTATGCTGGCGGAAGCTGAGGCCGCGCGTGAATACATGGTTGAAATCGCGGCGGAAGCATCTGAAGAGCTGATGGAGGCTTATCTTGAAGATAGTGAGCTGAGCAACGAACAGATTGTAGAGGGCTTGCGCCTCGGCACCTTGAATAATGACATCGTCCCCTGTTTATGCGGTTCAGCTTTTAAGAATAAGGGGGTCCAGGCCTTGCTTGATTCGATTGTTGAGTTGATGCCTTCCCCGGTTGATGTGCCGGCCATTACCGGCATCCTGGAAAACGAAGAAGACGGTGCTCGTGAGAGTGATGATAATGAGCCGTTCTCTGCCCTGGCATTCAAAATTGCCACTGACCCGTTCGTGGGCACACTAACCTTTTTCCGGGTGTATTCGGGTGTTCTGAAATCCGGTGACACCTTATATAACCCGGTCAAGGGCAAAAAGGAAAGAGTGGGCCGAATCCTGCAAATGCACGCCAATACCCGTGAAGAGATCAAAGAAGTACGTGCCGGTGATATCGCTGCCGCCGTTGGCTTGAAAGACGTTACGACCGGAGATACCCTGTGTGATCTGAAGGCAGTCATCACACTGGAACGCATGGAATTTCCGGATCCAGTGATTTCAGTTGCTGTTGAACCTAAAACCAAGAGCGACCAGGAAAAAATGGGTGTCGCCCTGGGCAAACTGGCACAGGAAGATCCTTCCTTCCGGGTCAGGACAGATGAGGAATCCGGTCAGACGATTATTTCCGGTATGGGTGAGTTACACCTGGATATCCTGGTTGACCGTATGCGCCGCGAATTTGGCGTGGAAGCCAATGTCGGGCGCCCGCAGGTAGCTCACCGTGAAACAATCCGTAAAGCAGTTGAGGCCGAAGGCAAGTTTGTCAAACAATCCGGTGGCCGTGGTCAGTACGGACATGTCAAGATCCGCCTGGCTCCAATGGAGCAGGGCGAGGGTTACGAGTTTGTCAACAAGATCGTTGGTGGCGTGGTGCCAAAAGAGTATATCAACTCAGTTGACAAGGGTATCCGGGAAGCACTGCAAAATGGTGTGGTTGCGGGCTATCCGGTGGTGGATGTCAAGGTGGAGTTGTTTGACGGCTCGTACCATGAAGTTGACTCGAATGAAATGGCGTTTAAGATCGCAGGTTCCATGGCGTTTAAAAATGCAGCTAACATCGCCAACCCGGTTCTGCTTGAGCCGATGATGAAGGTAGAGGTCGTCACCCCTGAAGATTACATGGGTGATGTAATGGGTGATGTGACCCGTCGCCGTGGCATTTTGCAGGGCATGGAAGACTGCCCGTCCGGCAAGATCGTCAATGCGCACATTCCACTGTCAGAGATGTTTGGCTATGCGACAGACCTGCGGTCACAAACCCAGGGCCGTGCCACCTATACAATGGAATTCGACCACTACTCCGAAGCGCCGGCCAGTGTTGTTGAAGAAATCGTCAAGAAGACCGCCTAGGTCCCAAATCGGTAAAATAAGAGGTAAACAGGCATGACAGGCATG
Source organism: Oceanospirillales bacterium (assembly GCA_003233115.1). GTDB lineage: Bacteria > Pseudomonadota > Gammaproteobacteria > Xanthomonadales > SZUA-36 > SZUA-36. Next base: position 5,586 of record QIKV01000119.1, on the reverse strand, counting down.
TCCAAGGAAAAATTTGAAAGAACAAAGCCCCATGTGAACGTGGGCACGATTGGTCACGTAGATCATGGCAAGACGACGTTGACTGCGGCGTTGACGAAGATATGTGCTGAAGCCCGTGGCGGTGAGTTTGTGGCCTATGATCAAATTGACAATGCACCGGAAGAGCGCGAACGCGGTATTACGATTGCGACGGCCCATGTTGAGTATGAGTCTGAGAATCGTCACTACGCGCATGTAGATTGCCCGGGCCATGCCGACTACGTGAAGAACATGATCACGGGTGCGGCGCAGATGGACGGCGCGATCCTGGTGGTATCGGCAGCCGATGGTCCGATGCCACAGACGCGCGAGCACATTCTGTTGGCGAGGCAGGTGGGAGTACCTTACATCCTGGTCTACATGAACAAGGCCGACCAGGTTGACGATGATGAGTTGCTGGAGTTGGTGGAGATGGAAGTACGAGAGCTGTTGAGCTCTTATGATTTCCCGGGCGATGATCTGCCGCTGGTGACGGGTTCTGCCCTCAAGGCGCTGGAAGGTGACGAGTCAGAAATCGGTGTTCCATCTGTGTTGAAGCTGATTGCGGAGATGGACGAGTACATACCGCAGCCTGAGCGTGATATGGACAAGCCGTTCCTGTTGCCGATCGAGGATGTGTTTTCGATATCCGGTCGCGGCACGGTGGTCACGGGCCGGGTTGAGCGCGGTATAGTGAAGGTGGGTGAAGAGATTGAGATTGTCGGTATTAAAGAGACTGCCAAGACCACCTGTACGGGCGTTGAGATGTTCCGCAAGTTGCTGGATGAAGGCCGTGCGGGAGACAACGTGGGCGTGCTGCTGCGCGGCACCAAGCGTGAAGAGGTAGAACGTGGTCAGGTGCTGGCGCACCCGGGCACGATCCATCCGCATACCAGCTTTGAGGCTGAGGTGTACATTCTGTCGAAAGACGAGGGTGGGCGGCACACGCCGTTTTTCAAGGGTTACCGGCCACAGTTTTACTTCCGTACGACGGATGTAACGGGTGCGGTGCAGTTGCCTGACGGGGTGGAGATGGTGATGCCCGGGGACAATGTGCAGATGAAGGTGGAGCTGCCGATTGCGATGGAAGAAGGTCTGCGTTTTGCGATCCGTGAAGGTGGCCGCACCGTAGGTGCTGGCGTTGTCGCCAAGATCTTTGAATAAGCCGGACTGAGAAGTCTGTCGTGGTACAGGAAGCTGGCGGCCAAAAAGGAATGAAAGGCCAGTAGCTCAACTGGCAGAGCAGCGGTCTCCAAAACCGCAGGTTGGGGGTTCGAGTCCCTCCTGGCCTGCCAGTACTGCAGTCTGGAATGAAACATGAGTTGGTCAATCAGCTGGAATGGATAAGTAGCGGAAAATGAACAGCAAGACGGAAAAAAGCAGGTCAGGGTTTGCCGACACTTTGTTGTTGCTACTCTCTGTCATTATGCTGTTGGGGGGGATCACCGCTTACTACATGTACCAGGACCTGGCCATTACGCCGGTACGGGTGGCGGTACTGATAGCGGTTACCTTGCTGGCGTCCTGGGTAGCAGCGCAATCACAAAAGGGCGGCGCATTTTTTCGCTTTTTGAAAGAATCGGACATTGAACGCCGAAAAGTAATCTGGCCCACGCACCAGGAGGCGGTACAGACGTCATTGATGGTGATTATTGTGACCATCATCATCTCCCTGTTCTTGTCAGCGGTTGACTGGGCGCTGGGTTCACTGGTTCGCAGCCTGTTGAGTGGGGGGTAAAGAGCATGAGTAAACGCTGGTATGTAATACATGCTTTTTCAAGCTACGAAAAACAGGTGCAGAAGTCCCTGGCGGAGCGCATTGCGCGCGAAGGCATGGAAGACCTGTTTGGCGAAATTCTGGTGCCTACAGAAGAAGTAGTTGAAATGAAGGGCGGCCAGAAGCGCCGCTCCGACCGGAAGTTTTTCCCCGGTTATGTGCTGGTGGAAATGGAGATGACCGATGAAACCTGGCATCTGGTCAAAGATGTTCCCAAGGTCATGGGGTTCATTGGTGGCACCTCCGACCGGCCTGCGCCGATTACAGAAAAGGAGGCCGCTACCATTCTGAACCGGGTGCAGGAAGGCGTTGACAAACCACGCCCGAAAATTTTGTTTGAGCCGGGCGAGATGGTGCGGGTCGTTGACGGACCGTTCAATGACTTCAATGGAACGGTTGAAGAGGTTAACTACGAAAAGAGCCGCCTGCGGGTGGCAGTACTCATATTTGGACGCTCGACACCGGTGGAGCTTGATTTCCACCAGGTCGAAAAAGGCTGAATCTGACCGGTTTTTTTAAGAACAGGTATTTCAGACTTATCGCCGTGGCATGAGGCCGGGCGATATGAATCTGGCAAGTCAGGAGATCCATTGGTTTCTTCTACTGGCCTTAACAGTGACGGGGAGCCTGGCCGTATGTCGGCAGGCGTTTGCACCCGGGGAGTAAGAAAATGGCTAAGAAAGTCTCTGCATATATCAAGTTGCAGATACCAGCAGGTCAGGCTAACCCCAGTCCGCCCGTTGGTCCGGCACTGGGGCAACACGGCGTTAATATCATGGAATTCTGTAAGGCATTCAATGCCCAGACGCAGAAAACCGAGCCGGGTTTGCCTTTGCCGGTTGTGATTACGGTTTATGTCGATCGCAGCTTTACGTTTATCACCAAAACTCCTCCGGCAGCGGTGCTGCTCAAAAAAGCAGCGGGCATACCCAAAGGTAGTGGTGAACCGAATACCAGAAAAGTCGGAACGGTTACCCGGGCGCAACTGGAAGAAATTGCCAGGGCTAAAGAGCCTGACCTTACCGCTGCCGACATGGATGCTGCCGTCCGGACGATTGCGGGCTCAGCCCGTAGCATGGGTCTGAACGTGGAGGGTGTTAGCCATGACTAAAATGAGCAAACGGGTCAAGGCGGTTCGTGAACAGGTCGAACCCGGAAAAATTTATGCAATTGATGATGCACTGGCGCTGCTGAAAGAAATCAGCAAAGTGAAGTTCACAGAGTCTGTGGATGTTGCAGTTAAACTCGGCGTGGATCCGAAGAAGTCAGACCAGAACGTACGCGGATCGACCGTGCTACCCAACGGTACTGGCAAGACGGTCCGCGTTGCCGTATTCACCCAGGGTGACAACGTTGAAAAGGCGTTGGAAGCGGGCGCCGATGTCGTTGGAATGGATGATCTGCACGACCAGATGAAAAATGGCGATATTAACTTCGATGTTGTAATCGCATCGCCGGATGCCATGCGTGTGGTTGGCAAGCTCGGCCAGTTGCTCGGCCCAAGAGGCCTGATGCCCAATCCCAAGGTAGGGACGGTAGCGCCCGATGTCGCAGCGGCAGTTAAGAACGCCAAGGCCGGCCAGGTCAGGTTCAGAACCGACAAGGGCGGCATCATTCACAGCACCATTGGCAAGTCGGATTTTGAAGTTGACGCATTGCGCGAAAACCTGGCCGCGCTGTTGGCAGATCTTCAGAAGTTGAAACCTGCATCAGCAAAAGGCCAGTATTTAAAGAAAGTGGCAGTTTCCACAACCATGGGTCCAGGCCTGGTCGTGGATCATGCAGCATTCAAGATTTAAGGATTTTACCGGCGCAAGCTGGTAGAAAGGCGGGCTGACTTCGGTCTGGTTGCAACCGGTTTGACTGGTTTGCAGGCAGATAGAAGTAGGCCGTCAGAGACCGCAGGTATTGGATCGCCGTTGTAGCAGCAATCCGGTTTAAGCGTGTTCCGGGAAACTGGTCACTGCCTGCGCAGATGGTGGAGCCCCCGCTTTTCAATTGGGTTCGTGAGAGCACATTTGAAAAGCGGGGTAGCCACTGAAGGGCTGGTAACAGTCCTGTGACAAACACGAAAGTGTCTGTCATGAGTCGCTAATCGTGTCGGGTAACCGGCTATTTGACTCTTGGAGGTATCACATGGCTCTGAGTATTGAGCAGAAGAAAGCAGTCGTGGCGGAAGTGGCGGAAGTTGCCCAGACCGCACTGGCTGCTGTAGCAGCCGAATATCGCGGCTTGACGGTAGAGGAAATGACGGACTTGCGTGTCAAAGCACGCCAGGGCGGCGTCTATCTCAAGGTTGCCAAGAATTCGCTGGTACGCCGTGCTGTAGAAGGCACCGAGTTTGAATGCATGCAGGATTCCCTGACGGGACCACTGCTCCTGGCTTTCAGTATGGAAGATCCGGGTGCTGCTGCACGTCTTGTCAAAGACTATGCAAAGTCGAATGACAAACTCATTACAAAGCTTGTCGCTGTTGGAGGAGAGCTGTTTGAAGCCTCCGAACTGGACCGACTGTCCAGCCTGCCGACCTACGATCAGGCAATTGCAATGCTAATGGGCGTCATGAAAGCACCGGTTGAGAAGTTAGTCCGTACGCTGGTCGAACCGCATACCAAACTGGTCCGTTGTTTTGCTGCTGTAAAAGACGCAAAGCAGGCAGCCTGAACTTTTTTATATAAACCCCGGTAACCGTGAGGTTACTTTTAATTGACACTAGGAGAGACGACAATGGCCGTTTCAAAAGACGATATTTTAGAAACAGTTGCAAACATGAGCGTTATGGATGTTGTAGATCTGATCAGCGCCATGGAAGAAAAATTTGGTGTTTCTGCTGCTGCGCCAGTAGCCGTAGCTGCCGGTCCGGCAGCAGGTGGTGAGGCCGAAGTTGCAGAAGTCCAGACGGAGTTCGACGTAGTTTTGGCCTCTTTCGGTTCCAGCAAGGTCCCTGTGATCAAGGCTGTACGAGAGATCACCGGCCTGGGCCTCAAAGAGGCTAAAGACCTGGTTGAAAGTGCCCCTGCCAATGTGAAAGAAGGTATTGAGCAAGGCGAAGCTGAAGAGTTGAAGAAGAAGCTCGAAGAGGTAGGTGCTACCGTCGAGATCAAGTAAATCAATATTTTTGATTTACCTGGAAGAAAGAAGGAATCGGCTGGGGATGCATGTCCCCGGCCTGTTCCTGTTTGTCGAAAAGTAAAGCGGCCATTGCCCGGGTCGCACAGAGGCGGTAGGTAATATGAATTACTCATTTACTGAGAAAAAACGTATTCGCAAGGATTTTGGCAAGAGACAGTCGGTACTGGAAGTCCCCAACCTGTTACAGACCCAGATCCGGTCCTATGCGGAATTCCTGCAAACAAATACAAAGCTGGATGAACGGCGTGAACGTGGATTGCATGGTGCATTAAAATCCGTTTTTCCGATTGTTTCCTATTCCCGCAATGCTGCACTCGAGTATGTCAGCTATAAGCTTGGCAGCCCGCCGTTTAATGTCAGGGAGTGTAAGCTGCGTGGCATGACCTATGCTGCGCCCTTGCGCGTCAAGGTACGCCTGGTCATTTACGACAAGGAAAGTTCGGCCAAGCAGAAGCCTGTGAAATATGTAAAAGAGCAGGAAGTTTACATGGGCGACCTGCCACTGATGACTAAAACCGGCACCTTTGTCATTAACGGTACCGAGCGCGTTATCGTATCCCAGTTGCACCGTTCGCCGGGCGTCTTTTTTGATCATGACAAGGGCAAGACCCATTCCAGTGGGAAGTTACTGTTCTCCGCCAGGGTTATACCTTACCGTG
>QIKV01000102.1 GCA_003233115.1 Oceanospirillales bacterium | reverse complement strand
ACCTTCAATCAAAATCCTTTCCGCGCTGCGCGTAACGGTCGCACCCAGTTGCTCACAGGCCTTCAGTGTCGCCCGTGTATCTTCACTTTCAAGGACGCCACGCAGCTCCGAACGGCCTGCCGCCAGGCTGGCGAAAATCACTACCCTGTGGCTGATAGACTTGTCACCCGGTGGTGTCAGCTCGCCGTGTAAGCCGCCAGCCAGGGGATCAACCGTCAGAATCACACTTACTCCGGCGTTGTCGCCGGACGGCCGGCAATGGCTTTCGGATAGGATCCGAGCACCCGTGTCAGGCTCGACAGGTTCTGCATTTCGCGCAACGCCGACTTCAGCGGCTCAGTTTCAGCGTGGCCCTCCACATCGATGAAAAATATATACGACCAGGCGGCGGCGCTGGAGGGGCGCGATTCAATGCGGGTCATATTCAGTGAGTGGCGTGCCAACGGGTCCAGTAGTGAATGCAAGGCGCCGGGGCCCTCAGCACCTGCCAGCAACAGCGAGGTCTTGTCATCACCCGAAGGCGCCAACAACTGCCGGCCGACAACCAGGAAGCGCGTGGCATTGTCCGGCTGGTCTTCAACACAGGTAAATAACACCGGCAGGCCATATATTTCGGCAGCAGACTGACTGGATATTGCGGCGCTGTCAGGTGCGTTCCTGACCCGTCTGGCCGCCTCGGCATTGCTGCTCACGGGTATGCATTCGACCGCCGGTAAATGCTGCCGGATCCAGCCCTTGCACTGGGCCAACGATTGCTGGTGGGAATAGACCCGCTCAATGCCTGCCAGGCTGTGCGCCTGGGTCAGCAGGTTATGGTGCACGGCCATCTGGATTTCACCGCAAATTTTAAGCTCTGAATCCACAAACCGGTCGAGCGTATGGCTGACAATGCCCTGGTTTGAGTTCTCTACCGGCACCACGCCAAAATCGGCCTCAGAGTTCTCAACCTGCTGGAATACATCGTCGATGCCGGCCATGCCCAGGGCCCGTACAGAATGGCCGAAATGACGGTTTACCGCCTGCTGGGTAAACGTACCTTCGGGTCCGAGATAGGCGATCTTCAAGGGCTCCTGCTGCGCCAGGCAAACCGACATGATCTCGCGAAACAGACGCAGCATTTCCGTATCACTGATCGGCCCCTCATTGCGCTCCTGCACCGCCCTGAGCACTTCGGCTTCGCGCTCGGGGCGATAGTAGTCGACAGCGTGGCCGGGACTGCCCTTGGACTCGCGCACCGCCTGTGCCAGGCGCGCCCGGTCGCTGATCAAAGCCTGTATCCGGGCATCCAGCGCATCAATTTGAGCGCGCACCTCTTCCAGCGGGGCGGGCCGCCCGGCTTGTTCTGCGCTGCCTGCCTGACTTTTTTTGTCCCCGGCAACCATTAACCGGACTGTCTTTCGAATTCCGCCATGAAGCCGATCAATGCCTCTATGCCCTCAATGGGCATGGCATTATAGATGCTGGCGCGCATGCCACCGACCGAACGGTGCCCCTTCAGGCTGCTCAGCCCGGCAGCTTCCGCTGCGGCCACGAACCGCCCATGCAGGGATTCATCGGTAATCTTGAAAGGCACATTCATGTGGGAACGGAACCCGGGCGGAATGTCATTCAGGTAGAAACCACTCTGGTCCAGGTAGCGGTAAAGCGTATCCGCTTTGTGCTGATTGAGTTCCGCCATACGCTCCACACCGCCCTGCGCCTCAAGCCATTCAAATACCAGACCGGCGATGTACCAGGCAAAAGTCGGTGGCGTGTTCAGCCGTGAGCCCTTCTGGTGCTCGGCCTTCCACGAACTGAGGTCGGGCACATCGGCGGGCAGATCCCGCAACAGATCCTGCCTGACAATCAGCAACGTGATACCGGCCTGGCCGATGTTTTTCTGGGCGCCGGCGTAGATGGCACCAAACCTGCTGACATCCACCGGCCGTGAAAGTATGTCGGAAGACATATCGCTTACCAGCGTTGGCGCGACTTGCGGGGGTTGTCTGAACTGCACGCCGGAAATCGTCTCGTTACTGACGTAATGCAGGTAGGCGTGGCTATCGTTGACATCCCAGTCAGCCTGAGGGGGAATGGTCTTGAAGCCGCTTGCTTCCGAACTGGCTGCCAGGTGGGCCAGCCCCATGCGCTGCGCGATAGCGAACGCCTTTTTGCTCCAACTGCCATTGACGACATAGGCACCGGGGCGATCCGCAGTCGCCAGGTTAAGCGGCACGTGGGCAAACTGCGCCGTCGCCCCGCCGGCCAGGAACAGCACTGCATAATCATCCGGAATGGACAACAGGCGTCTGAGGCAGGCTTCCGAGCGCTCAGCGACTTCATCAAACGCGGCACTGCGGTGGCTGATTTCCATCACTGACATGCCACTGCCGTTAAAATCGAGCAATTCCTCACGGGCCTTTTCCAGCACCGGCAGGGGTAATGTTGCCGGTCCGGCACAAAAATTGAAGATACGCATCATCGTTTCAGACCATTCGTTAAAGTTTAAAAGGAGCCTGCATGATAAGGCCTGAACGGCCTCTCCGCCAGAGCTTAAAGGACCCCCTGGGCGGTGACTTCCAGCAGGTTCTGCAACTTGGCCTGATCAGACCGCCTGTGCTGCAATTCCTCCAGGTATCCATCCTCAACACCAGTGATATATTCACCCGAAAAACAGGACGTATCGAAGTGGGCAATGCCCTGGTTACCTTCCCGGCAGGCCTGGATCAGGTCATCCAGATCCTGGTAAATCAAGCGGTCTGCGCCGAGTTCCTGCTCGATCTGGCGTTCATCCCGTCCACTGGCGATCAACTCGTCGGGCGCCGGCATGTCAATGCCGTAAATGTTCGGATACCGCACCGGCGGCGAGGCGGAGGCAAAATAGACTTTGCTGGCGCCGGCATCGCGGGCCATCTGGATAATCTGGCGTGAGGTGGTGCCCCTGACGATGGAGTCATCCACCAGCAGTACATTCTTGTTGCGGAACTCGAGGCCGATGGCATTGAGTTTTTGCCGCACCGAGCGCTGGCGCTGTTCCTGGCCCGGCATGATGAAGGTCCGGCCGATATAGCGGTTTTTGATAAACCCTTCACGGTATTTCACGTCCAGTTCGTAAGCCAGCGGCAACGCGGCGGTGCGACTGGTGTCCGGGACCGGAATGACCACATCGATATCATGCTCCGGCCAGTCATTCAATATCTTCCGTGCCAGCGCCTGCCCCATGCGTAAACGGGCCTTGTAAACCGAAATATCATCCAGCATGGAATCCGGCCGGGCAAAATAGACGTATTCAAAAATACACGGACAGGCCGCCTGCGCAAGCCGGCTTGTGTGGCAGTGCAATTGACCATCGAGGGTAATAAAGACTGCCTCACCCGGTTTCAGGTCGCGCATCAAGGTGAAATTCAGCACATCCAGCGCGACACTTTCAGACGCAATGGCATACTCCCGGCCCCTGTCGGTATCGCGGTAGCCCAGCACGGCAGGACGAATACCATGGGGATCCCTGAAGCCAAGCACGCCCTTGCCCGCCACCAGGGCAATGACAGAATAGGCGCCCTTGCAGCGCTGGTGCAGCCTGTCAACCGCCTGGAAAATATCGGCGGGCAGAATGCGTTTCGAATCCAGCGCCTGTAATTCGTGGGCGAAAATATTCAGCAGTACTTCGGTGTCTGATTCGGTATTGAGGTGACGGCGGTCGCTGTCGAACAATTCCCGCTTTAAAGACGCGGTATTGATCAGGTTGCCATTATGACCCAGTGCGATGCCGTACGGGGAATTGACATAAAAAGGCTGGGCTTCATCCAGCTTGTCGGACCCGGCCGTCGGATAGCGGACATGGCCGATGCCGGTGTGTCCCTTTAAGCGTTGCAACTCCGACTGTGGAAATACGTCCCTGACCAGGCCGTTACCCTTGTATAAATGCAAGCGGTGGCCATCCAGTGTGGCAATGCCCGCGGCGTCCTGCCCGCGGTGCTGCAGGATGGTCAGGGCGTCGTAAATGGATGGCGTAACCGCCTGCTTGCCGGCGATGCCGATAATTCCGCACATTCAGGTTATCCTTGAGGAATTTGCTTGAGGAATTTGCGCGCATTCTAACATGCACGATGCCTCATGTGCCCGCGGAATCAGACGGGTTTGCAGCGGGCGACAAATCCATATATTCGCGTACATAATCGGGCAGAAACTGGGCCGACCATGCCGCCAGTGGCAGCAGGCTCTGGATGGAGCGCGAGTTTTGCCACCAGGGGTCTTTGGGCACGGGCGTCAAACCCGCAACCAGCATGATTGCGATGACCAGGAACATGCCCCTGATGCCGCCAAAAACCCCGCCCAGCAGGCGGTCCGTCCCGCTCAGGCCAGTTTTTACAACCAGTTTGCCAACCATGTAAGTCAACAATCCACCCACCAGCAGCACGGCGAGAAACAGGCCGGAGAATGCCAGTGCAGTGCGGGCTGACGGCAGTGCAATCTGGCTTTCAAGTTGCAGCGCCAGCACACCGGAATACTGAAACGCCACCAGGAAGGCGGCGGCCCATACCGCGAGTGAAAACGCCTCCTGGATGAAGCCACGCACAATCCCCACCAGGATGGAGATGGCAATGATGCCGAGAATTGCGTAATCAGCGTATTCCATCTGTATTTCCTCGTGGCGTTGCCGGGGCTAATCCTGCGTGGTTACAAAGCTGTCAATATTGAGCCTGGCCTTGATATCCTTCGCCAGTTGCACCGCCCTGGCACGGTCAATCTCGGGTCCGATACGGACCTTGTAGGCGATCCGGTCTGCCGAGCTGACTTTTTCAGAGAATGCCGGCAGGTCTGCGAGCCGCAAGCGGGCCACTTCGGCTTCCGCCGTCGCGGCACTGCTGTAGCTGCCTACCTGGATAACCCAGCGCACCAATGGATCAGATGGCGTTGAGACCGGCGCACCGTCTCCGGGCCGGGTATCCATGATTCGCGGGTGGAGATCCTGGTTCATGGAGCGGATTTGCACAACCACGGTGTCAGCTTCAGCGCGCCCGACGTAAGGACCAACCCTGACACGGTGCAAACGACCGCCGGTACGGTCCACCACATCCATCAGCACCGGCATATTCTTGGCGCGCAACTCAGCCGCCATGGCATTGGCTCTCTTCTCGCTGCTGAAACTGGCGACCTGGACCAAATAGCGGGGACGATCCGGTTCGCTGCCGACCGGCTCCGTCGTAGCTGCCGGCGCAGTTTTCGCCATGGCTTCGACCGACGTTACAGTCACAGTTGCAGGCTCCGGCTCTACAGCCCCGGCCTGTTGCGCACCGGCTTCCGCTACGGGCGGCCCGGCGTTGTGCCCGGCAAGCTGTTTCGGGGCCAGGCTGTTGCCACCGGCCTGGCCGGTCGCTTGTTTGACAGCCGGTTCATTGACAACAGGTTCATTGACGCCGGGTTCATTGACGCCGGGCGCTACCGCCCTGGCAGGAACCCCGACCGGGAAGCGCCGGGTTTTGAATGACAATTCTTCGGGCTCGGCGGGCAGTTGGATCCGGCGGGATTCAGTGTTGAGCGTATCGGAACGCCCGCTCAGTAACATGGGCAGTACGATGACGGCAAGAATGATCAATACACTTGCGCCAACCAGTCTTTGTTTTAAAGCTTTATCCATGGCTTAAATCCGACAGGCTACTGGAATCACCAGCTAATTTTAGCAGCATCGCGACCGCTGTGCTGCCCCGGTGAGTCGTTCACTGTGATAACCAGGCCAATGCGCCTGCAACACAGGAAAATGAGCCAAAAACCAGGATCGTGCCGGCGGTGCCGGCGAGCGACACAGCTTCCTCCATGGCTGCATCTATCGGGCCGGTTGAGCTGACCTGTGCGGCCGGCAAAGTATCCCTTATGCGCCTGGCCAGCGACGCTCCGCGCTGGCCGCGATCACCGGGGCTGTCGGCACACAGCCAGCGTCCGCAAACGCCATCCAGTGCCAGTGCAACGGCTTCAGCCGGCTTGTCTGCCAGCATAGCCAGTACGCAAACAATGCCCGTCTGCCGATTCGCCCTGAAACAGGCTGCCACGGCCTCCGCTGCCAGCGGGTTGTGGCCGACATCCAGAATAATAGCGGGTGCACAGGCCGCCTGTTGCATTCTGCCCGGCAATTTACACGCCCGGATGGCGGCGGCAATGACAGGCGGATGGGCACTAAAATTCGGCTCAACTACCGCCATGGCCGCCAGCGCGGCGGCCAGGTTGTCAAGCTGGTGGCGACCGGCCATTGGCGGTGGTGGTACGGCCAGCACCTGCCCGGCAAACGAAAATTCCAGCAGGTCAGCGCCTGCACCGGCCAAATCAAACTCAATGCCACGGCGGTACAATGGCGCGTGCAATTGTGCCGCAGCCTGTAAAACCGCTTCGGGTGGTTGCCTTTGGGTGCACACCACAGGTAGGCCGGCACGGATAATTCCGGCCTTCTCAGTTGCTATGGACGACAGGTCCGTACCGAGGAAATCCTGGTGGTCCAGACCGATGGGGGTGATGACTGCACAATCGGTATCAACCAGGTTGACGGTATCAAGCCGACCGCCAAGGCCCACTTCCAGCACCGCGCAATCCAACGCCGCTTGCTGCATGATCAAAAATGCCGCCAGCGTGGTAAATTCGAAATAGGTCAGGGAAACCTGACCCCTGGCAGCCTCAACCTGCTCAAACGCAGCGACCAGGCACTGATCGGACACCGGCTCTCCCAGGATGCTGATGCGTTCATTAAAGTCGCGGATATGGGGTGATGTATAGCTGCCACAGCGCTGGCCAAGCCCTGCACTCATGGCCGCCAGGTAGGCTACGGTTGAGCCTTTGCCGTTGGTGCCAGCGACGGTGAATACCGTTGGCGCCGGCCGGGGGCAACCCAGGTTCTGGTAAACCACACCACAGCGCTCCAGGCCCAGTTCGATCGCTTCAGGGTGGCGTTGCCCGAGTAACGTCAGCCAGTCTTTTAACCTTCTACCAATTCGCCTGACACCTGCCGTGGCTTGCCACCGGAACTCAAAAGCACCAGCATCGCGCCGATCTCATCACGCATGTTGCGCCGGTCCATGATCATGTCCACTGCACCCTTTTGGAGCAGGAATTCGCTGCGCTGGAATCCTTCCGGCAGTTTCTCGCGCACGGTTTGCTCGATCACCCGGGGGCCCGCAAAACCGATTTGCGCGAGTGGCTCCGCGATATTGATATCACCGAGCATGCCGAGGCTGGCGGATACCCCGCCGGTGGTCGGATGGGTCAAAACAGAAATAAACGGCAGGCCCCTGGCGCTGAGCCTTGCCAGTATTGCAGAGGTCTTGGCCATTTGCATCAGCGACAACAGACCCTCCTGCATGCGTGCGCCGCCGCTGGCAGAAAAACAGATCAATGGTGCATGCATATCCATGCTTTGCTGGCCGGCACGGGTAAATTTTTCTCCCACCACCGAACCCATGGAACCGCCCATGAAGCCGAACTCAAAGGCACAGGCAACGATATCCATGCCTTTGAGCTTCGCTACCATGGCCAGCAGGGCATCTTTTTCACCGGTTTTCTTTTGCGCTGCAGAAAGCCGCTCTTTGTAACGCTTGGAGTCCTTGAAACGCAACACGTCCACCGACTCGAGTCCGGCCGCGATTTCACGCTGCTCGCCCGGATCAAGGAAATACTGCAGCCGGGCACGGGCGCCAATCGGCATGTGGTAACTGCATTTGGGGCAGACCTGCAGGTTCCTTTCCAGCTCTGGGCGGTACAAAACCGCCATACACGAGGCACACTTGGTCCACAGGCCTTCGGGCACATTGCGCTTGTTGCCGCCTTCGGTGCGGATTCTTGAAGGTTTTAGTTTTTGAAACCAACTCATACTATTTCATCACTTCCTGTTGGCAGGTTGCATTGATGCTCAGACCGTATTGTCCAATGCCTTACGCACCGGCGCAACAAAAGCCTTTGCGGTGGCACATGCTGCCGCCTCGCTGGGGGCCGTCGCCAGCACCTGCACCAGTGCGCTGCCCATCACGACTGCATCGGCATGTGCGGCCACCACGGCTGCCATTGCCGCATCTTTGATACCAAAACCCACAGCAACCGGCAAATCACTGAATTCGCGGATTTGTCGCAACGGCTCGCCCAGCTCCGGCAAACCCGCCTGTGCCGAGCCAGTAACGCCCTTGAGAGACACATAGTAAATAAAGCCGCTGGCCACTGCTGCGATACGTGCAAGCCTGGCCCGCCGGGTGGTCGGCGCAACCAGGCAGATCCCGTCGAGGCCGGCTGCAACCATCGCCTTACCCAGCCCGCCACGTTCTTCCGGCGGGCAATCGACCAGTAGCAGGCCGTCAACCCCCGCCTTTTTTGCCGCCGCCGGGAACGCCAACGGGCCAAAACGCTCCAGCGGGTTCATATAACCCATCAACACCACGGGGGTGTCGTTGTCGCTGTGACGGAAAGTTTCGACCATGCCCAGCACGCTGCCCAGGTTGACCTGCTTCGCAATGGCCCGCTCGCTGGCCTGCTGGATGACCGGCCCGTCTGCAGCAGGGTCAGAGAATGGCACCCCCAGTTCGAGCAGATCCGCGCCGGCATCAACCAGCGCGTGCATGATGGCGACTGTCCAGTCCGGTTGCGGGTCCCCGGCGGTCACAAAGGGGATCAGTATGGTGCGCCCGGCCTGCCCGGCCGCGTTGAAACATGCCGTTATCCGCCCGCTCACAGCGTCATGCCCTCGAGTGCGGCGATTGTTTGCACATCCTTGTCGCCACGGCCCGACAGGTTGATTAAAACCACCTGGTCCGGGCGCATCTCCGCAGCCAGTTTGAAGCCATAGGCCAGCGCATGGCTGCTTTCCAGCGCCGGCATGATGCCTTCCAATTGGGTCAGTTGATGAAATGCCTGCAGCGCCTCTGCGTCGGTCACGCTGACGTAGCTTGCACGGCCGCTATCCTTGAGCCAGGCATGCTCCGGCCCGACACCCGGATAATCCAGGCCGGCGGAAATAGAATGCGTCTGCCTGATCTGGCCGGCATCATCATCCAGCAGGTAGGTGCGGCAACCGTGCAGAACACCGGGCCGCCCGGCACACAGCGAGGCCGCGTGCGCACCACTGTCCAGGCCCCGCCCGGCCGCTTCAACGCCAAACATGCGCACCCCGGAATCGGCGATGAAGGGATGGAATAGCCCCATCGCATTGGATCCGCCGCCAACACAGGCCACCAGCGCGTCCGGCAAACAGCCGCGCAGATGCAACATCTGCCGACGGGCTTCACGGCCAATCACGGCATTGAAATCCCTTACCATTTCAGGATACGGGTGTGGTCCGGCCACCGTGCCAATGATATAAAAAGTATCATCGACATGGGTAACCCAGTCACGCATGGCCTCATTGAGCGCATCCTTGAGCGTCGCTGAACCGGAAGAAACTGACGTCACACCGGCCCCGAGCAGGCGCATCCTGAATACATTGATCGCCTGCCTTTGGATATCCACCGCGCCCATGTAGACCTGGCAGGACTGGTTGAGCCTGGCGGCCACGGTCGCGGTGGCAACGCCATGCTGGCCGGCACCGGTCTCGGCAATGACACGGTTCTTTCCCATGTGCTGTGCCAGCAGGCCCTGGCCGACGGTGTTATTGATCTTGTGTGCACCGGTGTGGTTCAGGTCTTCTCTTTTCAGGTAAATCCTCGCACCGCCCGCCGCCCCGGAATACCGCTCGGCGTAATATAGCGGTGAAGGTCTGCCGACGTAATCTGCCAGGTCACGGTCCATCCGTTGTATGAACTCTTCATCCTTGCGCCAGCGCCCATAGGCTTCACGCAATTCCTCCAATGCGGACATCAGGGTTTCGGACACAAAGCGCCCGCCGAATTCGCCAAAATGACCGCTACTGTCGGGTTGGCCCGCGTCCGCCTGTGCCGGGTGATCTTCTGGGTGATCTTCAGTCATCATTTATCGCCACGTCATCATTCATCTTGCGTCTGCCGGGTAGCCCGCCTGACCGCCAATACAAATGCCCTGACCCGGGCAGCATCCTTAATGCCGGGGCCGGCCTCAACCCCGCTCGATACGTCGACCGCGTACGGTTTGAGTGCACCTATGGCACGACCGACGTTATCTGCATGCAGACCACCGGCCAGCCAGACCGGCCTGGTCAGCGCTCGCGCCAGTGTCCAGTCGAATACTTTGCCACTGCCGCCGGGTTCACCCGCAGCGTGGCTGTCCAGCAACAGGCCCAGCGCACCGGGATAATCGTGCTCTGCCTGCTGCACCGAGCGGTGATCTGCCATCGCCACAGCCTTCAGGTACGGGATGCCAAAACCGCTGCAATACTGCTCGCTTTCACTGCCATGAAACTGCAGCACATCGAGTGTTACCGCATTGAGCACGCGCTCAATTTCAGTGGCGCTCTGATTGAGAAACAAGCCTACACGCAAAACATGCCCGGGAACATGACGGGCAAGCTGAACTGCCGTTTGCACTGTAACCCGCCGCGGACTGGCAGTGAACACAAAGCCAACCGCATCGACACCCGCCGCAACCACGGTTTCCACGTCGACAACGCGGGTCAGCCCACAGACCTTGATTTTAACTGGATTCATCTTTGCCAACCGCAAAAGGAAAGGCCTCTACCTGCTCCGGCAGCGCGTATTTCGGGTCGTAACGGACCTGCATAAAACACAAACCCTGGGCTTGCGCCGTCACCCCGGCAAGCTTGCGGTCGCCGCTTTGCAGGACTTTGGTGAGCCATTGCGCTGATTTCTCTGCGCAACCGACCGCCACCAGGCTGCCGACGATATTGCGCACCATGTGATACAAAAAGGCATTGGCAGTGATATCGATGAAGACCCGATCTGCCTGCCGTTGCACGCTGATGGCAGTGACTTCGCGGGTCGCGTGCTGTGCCGAACAGCCTGCCGAGCGGAATGCGCTGAAATCGTGCTTGCCAGCCAGTACCTGTGCTGCGGCATGCATGCGCTGTTCATCCAGTACCTGGCGGCACCAGCCATAATAGGCCGCCCCAATGGCCGGGCACACCCAGCGGTTCAGAATGCTGTAACGATAGCTGCGTGAATAGGCGCCAAACCTGGCGTGAAAGCTTTCATCGACCGCACGAATCCATACTGTCCTGACGGCCGTGGGCAGATTCGAGTTGACACCCAGCATCCATTGCCTGGCCGAGCGTTGCGCGGTACTGTCAAAATGCACGACCTGGCCGCGTGCGTGCACACCGGTATCGGTGCGGCCTGCGCAGATGACCGTTACCGGATGGTTAGCAACCGTTGCCAACGCGCGTTCGACACACTGCTGTACAGAAGGGGAATTGCGCTGCCGCTGCCAACCAAAAAACCCTGCGCCATCATATTCCAGTCCAAGTGCATAGCGCATGATGGCTAGTAAAACTCAGAGTTCTTCCATCATTTGCTGCGCTTCGGCCCGCTGGCTATCATTGCCGCCGCTCAAGACCTCATCAAGCATGGACCTGGCGGCTTCCTTATCACCCATCGACAGGTAGGCCCTGGCCAGGTCAAGCTTGACTTCCGGGTCATCTACCCCGTCCTGCGCAGCCGCCTCTTCCGCTTCATCTTCCTGCTCCGTGGCAGGTTCGGGTTCGGGTTC
>QIKV01000103.1 GCA_003233115.1 Oceanospirillales bacterium | reverse complement strand
GTGTGCGTTGCACTATAAATATATAAATATATATATATTACATACTATTATATATTGTTGCACTGCACCATTTTTGTTGCTATTATAGCGCTGGTTAATTAGCATTTTTCCCAGGAGCCAAAGCCATGAATAAACTGTTTGAAAATTTAAATCCAGAAGCCGTATTCTCTGCTGAGAACCCATTTTTTAAATCAGCGCAAAAGACCCACACGTTGATCGCTGAAGCCTTCGACAAAACTGCGCGTATGCAGCTTGCGTTTGGTGAAGAACTGCTGGATCTGAACAAAAAGCGTTTTGGTGCGCTGTATGCCGGCAAGTCTGCGCAGGATACCCTGGCCACGCAGCAGGACCTCATCGCTGCCGTCGGTAACCGTGTTACTGCCCTTGCTGATGGGTTCCAGCAAGTCGCCACTGAATTCCAGGCCGGCCTGACTGATGCTGCCAATGAGTGGGTCAACGTCACGACTGCCACTGTAAGCGCCACTGTAAGCGAAGTTGCCAAGCCGGCAAAGACCGCAAGGGCAGCTAAAAAAGCAGCCTGAATAAGCAATCTGAATCGCTTCATAAAGCATGATTTCTGCTGCCGTCAGGTTTAAAATCAAAACCGGCTGGTCCCTGACCCGCCGGTTTTTTTAGGCTGAAATCTCTGGCGGATCCGAATGCAAAGAATCATCAAGAAATACGCCAACCGACGGCTTTACGACACCCACCAAAGCCGCTACATCACGCTGGATCAGTTGAAGGACCTGATTGTTTCGGGCCAATCTGTTCAGATCATCGATGCCAAGAGCAAAAAGGACATCAGCCGGGAGGTATTGCTGCAACTTGTGGCCGAACAGGAGTCAATAGGACATCCGATCCTGAATGAGGCCATCCTGACTGCAATGATCCAGTTCTATGGCCACCCCATGCAAAAACTGGCATCGCAGTACCTGCTACTCGCCCTGGAACAATTACAGACTCAGCGCGGCCAACTGAGAGAACAAATGCAAAATATCATGCAGTCACCGGTTGACCTGGTCAAAGACATGACCCGCCAGAACCTCGAGTGGATGAACACGCTGCAACAAACATTTCTCGGTGCCATGCAGGCGCCCGCTAAACCTGATCAGGAAGACGGCGGGGATTGATACGCCCAGCTTCTTCAAAACGAACCAAACTCACTCAAAGACAAGGAAACACCATGCAAACTAAAGGAACAATTGTTGCCATCACCGGTGCCGGCGGGGGCCTCGGCAGCGCCATGGCCAGACGCCTGGCCGCACAAGGCGCACGCCTGGCACTACTGGATTACGTCACCGAACCCATGGAGGTGTTGCAAGCTGAACTGGGACTGCCCGAAGCCGATTGCCTGCTCATCGGCTGTGATGTGAGTAGCGAAGAAGCCGTGGATAAAGCATTTGCAGCTATCCAGGACCATTTTGGCGGTATGGATGTGCTGGTCAACAATGCCGGCATCACCCGCGATGCTTTAATGGTCAAGGTCAAGGATGGTGAACTGATTTCCAGGATGACGCTGGAGAACTGGAATGCCGTTATCAACGTCAACCTGACGGGTGTATTTTTGTGTGGACGGGCCGCTGCAGAGCATATGGCACTGGCCGGCAGGCCCGGCCTGATTATCAATATTTCCAGTATCTCCCGCCACGGCAATATGGGTCAGAGCAACTACACCGCCACCAAGGCCGGTGTAGCCGCCATGGCGGTGACCTGGGCCAGGGAACTGGCGCGTTACGGCATCCGCGTAAATGCCATCTCACCGGGCTTTATCGGTACAGAAATGGTCCGGTCCATGAAGCCCGAAGCGCTGGCCAAACTATCCGCCATGATCCCAACCGGCCGCATCGGCGAACCCGATGAGATCGCCCACACGGTTCAATACATCATCGAAAATGATTTTGTCAATGGCAGAAATATCGAAGTCGACGGCGGTATGCGTTTGTAGCTCAAATACTTCAGGATTCAGCCTTTAACATAACTGCCCGGCGCATCTTCGATTATGTGCAGGCCGCCCGCACCCGGAATGCGCGCTGCAATCTTGCGCCCGGACTTGCGGTACAACCACTGGTGCCAGTAGGGCCACCAGGAACCCTCATGGTATTTGGCGCCTTTGATCCAGTCCTCAACATCCTCCGGGACCTCGGCATTGGTGTAGTGGTAGTACTTATTCGCTGCAGGCGGGTTGACCACGCCGGCAATGTGGCCGGAACCCGCCAGCATGAACGTCACGGGACCGGAATAGTGATGCGTGGCTTTGTAGACTGACCGATAGGGCGCGATGTGGTCGTCTTTGGCAGACTGCAGAAATACCGGTATCCCGATCCTGGTGAGATCAACCGGGATACCATTCAACGTGATGCCCCCCGGTTCGACCAGCTTGTTGTGCAGGTACATTTCACGCAGGTAAAAACTGTGCATCGCCATCGGCAGCCGGGTGGAATCGCCATTCCAGTACAACAGGTCAAATGCCGCCGGAGATTTACCCAGCAGGTAGTTGTTGACGACAAATGACCAGATCAGGTCGTTGGCCCGCAGCATATTGAAAGCAGTGCCCATGTCCTTACCGTCCAGATAGCCCTTCTCTGCCATGATTTTATCGATGTCGTCGAGTTGGGCTTCATCAATGAAAACCGCCAGATCGCCCGGTTCGCTGAAATCAACCTGTGCGGTAAAAAATGTCGCCGAGCCGATACGCTCATCGCCCGTGGCCGCCATATTTGACAGGGCACAGGCGAGCAAGGTGCCGCCAATGCAGTACCCGATCGCATTGACCTGCGCCACGCCAGTGGCTTGCTCGATAGCATCCAGCGCGGCGAATATGCCTTCGTTCATATAGTCTTCGAAGGTTTTGTGGGCAAGTTTTTCATCCGGGTTAACCCACGAAACAACGAATACAGTGTAGCCCTTGCTCACCGCCCACCTGATGAAAGAGTTCTTTGGCCCCAGGTCAAGGATATAAAACTTGTTGATCCACGGCGGATAAATAACCAATGGCTTGGTAAAAACTTTTTCGGTCGTGGGTGCGTACTGGATCAATTGCATCAGGTCGTTCTGAAAAACCACTTTGCCGGGCGTGGTCGCAAGATTTTTACCTACCTCGAACTTGCTCTCATCCACCATGCTGATTTTCAGCTTTCCCTTGCCTGCTATAAAGTCACTGGCAAGATTTTTTAGCCCCTGGACAAGATTTCCGCCCCGGGTCTCAGCGATAGCCTGTAGTACTTCGGGATTGGTCACTGCGAAATTGCTGGGGGACAGGGCATCCAGCATTTGTCTGGTATAGAAATCCAGCTTACGTTGCTGCTGCGGTTCAAGCGCCGCAGCGCCGACCATATTCAGCACATGACGTGAAGTCAGCAGGTAACTTTGCTTGATCAAATCAAACACCAGTTGTTCATTCCAGGCCGGATTGGAAAACCGAGGGTCACCTTTTTCAGGAACAGCTGTGGCCTCAGCATCCAGCCTGCCAGCCTTCATCACGCCGTAAGACATTAACTTCATTTGGTCCGCAGCCAGTTGCAGGTTCTGGCCCATGAACTTCCCCGGCGCCTGCATGACGCTGTTCCAGAAACCCCAGTAAGCCTTGCCGAGACCCAGTGGGTCAAACCTGGACGGCGACACTTTATCTACCATTAAATCTGCAATTCTGATCATCAGTTTTAACACCGCAGTTCCGTGCCTGTTACTCAACCACCTTAAGCGTAGCAAGATTAACCTTTAATCCACCGTCAGGGTATTCAAATCGTGCATTCTTTTACATCAAACGGGCGGTCAGCACGCACCAGTAGCATCAGGCCGGCACCCACCAGGGCAAATACTCCTCCCATGGCCATTGCAAAGGTCCAGCCCAATAGCGCTGCAACAGTCGGCACCAACAGCGCATTGACGATGCCCATCAAATTGGCTCCGGTGTTCATTACGCCGCCGGCCGTGCCTGCATAGCGCCCGCCAATCGCTATGCTGCTGGCCCAGTACGCACCCTCTGTTAGCTGGTTAAAAAGGAAACACAGAGCCAGCAGAATGACGGCCAGGTAGGCACTTTCAGTGGTTGCGCCGGCGACCAGGAACAAACCTGAAAGCACCAGCCCTACGACCACTGGCCAGCGGCAACCCCAACGCAGGCCCAGGCGCCTGCTCAGCCTGTCACAGACCCACCCGCCAGCAGCAGCACCTATCGCACCTGTAATCCATTGGGAAGAAGTCGCCAGACCGGCCGTGGTCGGATCAAAGCCACGCACCGTCACCAAATAATAGTAAAACCAGTTGAACACGTCATAGAAAACAAAATTCATAGCGGAGTAACTCAGCATCAGCAGGGCAACGTCGCGATTCTTCAACACCTGCTTCCAGGTGGCCTTTTGATCGTCATCTGCCGCCCTGACCACTTGGTTTTCAGCTTCAGCAGGCAGCAACCCGGCCTGGATCAGGTCAACTTCCGCAGTATTTACAGCAACGTGCTGCGACGGATTGTCCCTGGAATACCACCACCAAAGCCACGCCGCCAGAAAACCGAACGGTGCCAGCACCAGAAAGGACTGGCGCCAGCCCCATTGGGTAATCATCCAGGCCAACAGGGGTGCGGTCGCGGCGAAGCCCAGGGTCAGGCCGGTACTGGACAGGCTCAGCGGAAAAGCCCAGCTTCCGGTCGGAAACCAGCGCTCGATACTGCAGTTCATCACTGGAAAAATCGGTGCGTGAGCCGCACCGACCAAAAACCGCACAGTGATGAGGGAAGTAAGTATAAGCCCCAAGGATGCGGTCGATGAACCAGGAACCAAACTGGTAACAAGCGTCAATACAGCCCACAGGCTGGCAATCAGGGCCAGGCTTTTACGTGGCCCGAACCGGTCGCCCATGAGACCGCCGGGAATCTGAAACAAGGCGTAACCGGCGGTAAATGCGGCCAGGACCCAACCCCACTGAATCTCGGTGAGATTGAGGTCTACAATCATTGCAGGTGCCGCAATTGACAGGTTTGAACGTAGTACATAGGAAACAAAACTGACGAAGATCAGTATCGAAAGCACACGCCAGCGAATGTTGGTGGCCTTGTTGGGCAAGTTATTTTTCACCACCTACCAGCCGTGATAGGCTTCTGCGGGCGCGTCTGTGGCGATCGGAATGTCGCGCCTGTAACCCTCGCGGCCAGTGCCATCGAGCTGCTGCGCGTATTGGTGACCTGAATATACCGCATGCACGATAGCACCCGGGGCCAGCGCATCACCTATGCGTTGCACTGACTTGATACCGGCATCGGCAAACATATCTTTTTTTGCAATAAGTTCATGGTACACAGAATCCCGTGGTTGCCGGTGACCGGTGATGGCCACGGAACAGACCTCAAGCTGTGCCGGCGCGCCCGTGAAGATATTTTCCAATCGGGCTGTCTGGCCGTCGAAGTCCTTTAATAACATCTGCGTCAATATACCGATGCCCCGGTCATACAGCGCCTGCTGCACAAACGGCAGTTCATTGGTCATGATTGTCCAGGCTGAAGCATGACCCGCCGGGGTCGCATAACTGACCTGCAAACCCTTCTCCGCAAGATACTCGGCCACCACGCCGCCCATGTAATAATTATCGAAGTCAAACACCAGCACGGGTCCTTCGGGCAACCGGCCATCGGCCAGATCATCCGGTGTATACACCGCAGGTTGGTGTAACTGGCCCACCGGTATTTCCAGCGCTGAGTACAAAAAGCGTGTCCAGCGCGAACCGGTGGCAATGGCAATGTTGGCGTGCTCCATGGCCAACAGGTCTTGTGCACCCATCTCACTACCCAGGTACAGGTCTACGTTCGCCATCTGCCGCAATGCCTGCACACGATAGTCCCGAACCCTGCCCCAGGCATTGAGTCCCGGCATACTGGTCTCGAAGATCAGGCGCCCACCAAATTCCTCCCGTCGATCAGCGAGCGTTACCTGATAGCCGCGCCGCGCGGCCACCAGCGCAGCCTCCAGCCCGGCTGGGCCTGCACCCAGCACCAGCAGTCTGTCATCACTTCCGGCGGCCCTGAATTTCTCCGGATGCCAGCCACGGCGCCACTCCTCACCGGCTGTGGCGTTCTGGGTGCAGCGCACTGGCACTCCATCATGCCAACTGGAAATACAGATATTGCAGCCAATACATTCACGAATATCATCAACCCGCCCGGCCCGAATTTTATTCGGCAGAAATGGATCTGCTATCCCCGAACGGGCAGCGCCGATCAAATCCAGAACCCCCCTGCGCAATTGTGAAACCATGGTGTCGGGCGAGGTAAATCGCCCGACACCAACGACCGGCTTATCCGTCACCTTTTTTACGAAATCAATGACCGCTTCATGGGCTCCTTCAGGCCGGAATCGGGAAGCACCGCAATCGGTGGGGCTGGAATCCATTTTCACATCCCACAGGTCCGGAAGATCCCTCATCAGGCTGACAACTTCGTGCGCTTGCGACGCGTAGTGTTCGCTGTCCCTGGCACGCAACTCTTCCAGGCTGATGCGCAATGCGACACCACAGGTAGCACCGACCGCGTCTTTTGTGGCCTCCACCATCTGGCGCACAAAACGCACACGATTTTCCACTGAACCACCATAGGCATCGGTACGCTGGTTGTATTCTTCAAGCAGGAACTCATAGCCCAGATAACCCATGCCGGCATAAACATAAATAATGTCAAAGCCTGCCTGCCGTGCGCGTTTGGCGGCGGTCACTTGCCAGTTGATGACATCGCGGATGTCCTGCGCGTCCATACTGCGGGGCCGCTGATTGCCCATGAAACCAACGTGGGTTGCAGCCCAGGGAATCCCGGATGGTGAGTAGGGCGCCAACCGTGAGGTACGGTTCATCACCGACGCACCGCCATGCCATAATTCGATCGCAGCCAATGCCCCGTGCGCATGTACGGCATCAACGGTCATGGCATGCGAGCGCACATCGTTGTCATCCCAAAGACGTGCAAACGGTAGCGGGCTGTCGTCCGAAGACGGGTGGGTGGATACGGCACCCGTGGATACAACACCCCAGCCACCCTCGGCCTTCATGGCGCGAAATGCGGCACGCACCCTCGGGTTCGCCTCCGTCATTCCGCTCGCGTGCGGCACCTGATAAAACCGGTTAGGCGCGGTCACGGGCCCAATCTGAATAGGCTGGAACAGAATGTCATATCTGGAGGTGGTAACCATGTGTTGTGGTCCTGAATGGCAAAGTGTCAGAAAATGAAGCGTAGCCCGCCTGTTTTACAAGGTCAGGGAATGGTCAGTGCCCGCATCCAATCGGTAAGCACCTGCATCTGCACCGCATCACGCCAGCGATAGGAAGCACCTGTATAACCCCACCAGTCCCAGCAGGCAAGGGGATTGATTGCTGTGGGGGCTACCTGAGGGAATGCCAGGACAATATTATTGGCCTCTGCCCAGGGCAGATAACCACTTTGCTCAATAAAGGTGGCGCCTATCTGGGCGCTTGACTGCGCGCAACCATGCAACACAAGGTGGGCCTTGCAGGATTTCTCAGTGGTGCAAGCCGCGGGAACGTACAGGTACGCGGTCTTGAGCAATCCCGCCTTGTCCGCACCAGGCAGCACCGTTTCAGCCAGTTCGCCACTGAACTTTGCCGCCGGTTTTTCAAGCTTGCCATACAGGTATTGCAATAATTCACCGGCAGCATCGTAATCACAGTTGCCGATAAAAGGCGGTGCGGTGACGGCGCAGTCGCTGCCGTTATCCCGGGTCGGAAAATTATGGCCGGCCTCCACATCATTCACATATCGAATATTCGCAGGTGGCATAAAATTGCCATAGAGTGCCACAATCGCATCACTTAACTCGGCAGCAACACTGTTATCCTGCTTGCCGTGAAATACCCACACAGGATCATCTGCCAATGCTGCGGATGGCCCAAGCTTGCCGGCCAGCGCAGCCGACCGGATCTCTTCCACAAACTGTGCCACCGGCAGATCTCCTGGCACCTTACCCAGGCACCTTGACATGGCAGTGGCCAGCGAGCCTTCAGCACAACCGAATGGCCCTCCGGCAATAAGACCAACGCCAGAAAATACATCCGGATAGGCGATGTGCAACTGGTGGGCCATCTCCGCACCGGCCGACATGCCGGAGACGGTGATCTGATCCGGATCGATATTCAATTTTGGCACTGCAGTGGAAGCGAATGCCAGCCCGGACAAGACCAGGATAGCTGTCAGCGTCAGGTAACGCATCAGGCCTTCTCCTCAGGTGGTATTAACAGGTGCTTTTGCACTTTGCCGGCAGCCGTGCGGGGGAAATCTTCAACCGCAACGAAGTATTTCGGAACTTTGTAAGCTGCCATGTTTTCTCTGCAGAACGACACAAGCGCTGCATCAGCAGGCAGTATGTGACCAGGCCTGGCAAGAATATAGGCACAGCCTGCCTCACCCCACCTTTCATCTACAACTGCAATAATTGCAGCCTCCAATACATCGGGATGCCTGGCCAGTTGATTTTCTACCTCGGCAGGATAGACATTCTCACCACCACTGATGTACATATCCTTCAGCCGTCCGACGATATAATAATAACCTTCGTCATCCTGCCGGCCTATATCCTCACTGCGCAACCAGGTACCATCCGGCAGTGCCGCTGCTGTGGCTGTCGGATGATTGTAATAACCCGGTGTAACAGCAGGTCCTGAGAACCACAACTCACCCGCCTCACCCTGCGCCACATCTTTGCCATCTGCATCAACCAGCCGCACGGCAGCCAGCCATTGCGGCTTGCCAACTGAGCCAATCTTTCGCAAAGCATTTTTCCGGTCCATCAGGAACACAGTGGGGCCGGTTTCGGTCATGCCCATGCCGTTCAGTACAGTGGCGCCACGCGCGTTGAACTGGCGCAGCAATCCATCCGTCATCGGGGCACCACCACAACCCCAGCTACGCACCCCGGACAGGTCCAGTTCGGCAAACCGTGGATGCAAACTGATCGCCTGGTAAACTGCCGGTACCCCGAAAAAAGTATCCAGCCGCCCTGATTCGAGCAATTTGACAGTAATCTCCACATCAAATCCATGTGCCAGCAATACCCTGCCACCCATCATCAACGTCGGTAAGGTCACCAGGTTGATGCCGCCGGTGTGAAATAGCGGCAGGTAATTCAGCGTGGTGTCGTCGCCACGCAAATCCATCGCCTGAGAGATATTGATGTAATTGGCCATCGCCATGCCGAAGGTCTGAATGACTGCCCGCGGCTGGCCGGTGGTGCCCGAGGTATACAGCAGGTACCAGGTTGAATCACTGGACCGGACCGTACGACCCGTCAGCGGGCTAAAAGAATCACAGCCCGCCCGGTAACCGGATTCACCCTCTGCATCGAGATCCAGGTACTGCAACTGCTGCCCGACAGAATCCAATGAAGCGATGGCTTGCGCAACGGACCTGTCTTCGCTGCCATGCATGAGAATACCGGCGCCGCAATCTGCCAGCAACGGCACAATCTCAATTGCCGGCATGCGCCAGTTCAGCGGCACCAGGATGGCACCCAGCCGGGCACAGGCAAAAAGTAACTCAAAGAACTCAAGCCGGTTTCGGCACAGCAACGCAACGCACTCATCGGCGGTCACACCCAAATCCTGCAACAGCGCAGCGGCACGACCGACACGTACGTCCAACTCCGCGTAAGTCAACCGCTCCCCCCGAATGATATCCTCCAGCGCGATCCGGTCAGGGTCGATCTGTGCCCGTTTTGCCGGGATATCAAAGATGGGGAAGCCCATAATCCTGTAATCAGTTGTCTTTCAGACTGATCCCGTTGGCGATCAGGTCAGCCATTGTTTCAGCCACTTTGGATGCCGGTATCTGTTCATCCCATTCGGCATAGCGCATGCCGAGAAACACCGACATACCCATGATCGCCCACGACCAGACCTCGTAGTCGCCCTGGCGAATATCGCCGCTGTCGCCCGCCTTCATCAGGTTTTCCCGGTACGCATCCGCAAAGCCTGTGTAATGATCCCGGAATGCCCCGTTGGCCACGAACTCAGCCTCGGAAATGATCCTGTAGATACCCTTATGCTGTCGCACGAATTCAATGAATGCCTCCAGCCCTTTGCGTTCTGCGGTCAGGCGGTCCGGCACATCGGCCACCCGCTCTGCAATCCAGCTGCGGGTTCGATCACTCATATAGGTAACCAGCGCACGGAAGATTTCTTCCTTGCTTTCGAAATACACATAAAACGTGCCCAACGCCACGCCCGCCCGGTAAGTGATGCCGCTGATGGCTGCTTCGTGGAAGCCTTTCTCGCCGAATTCGGTCTCGGCCGCGCGCAGTATTTTTTCACGCGTTAACCTGCCGCGTTTTGTTTTTGGTGTTTTTTTAGAACTTGAAACTTGATTCATGTTTCATAACCTTGCATACTGGTGTTGGGAATGCAAGCCCGGGGACGTGCAAAACCTTGGAAAATATGAAAACAATTCAATGCTCACCAGGCACCTCTATAGCCTATCGTGACGAGGGTCTGGGCACGCCCATCTTACTTGTTCATGGCTGGGGTGTCAGTGGTGCCTTATTCAAGGCACAGTTCGACGGATTGTCAGACCGTTACCGTTTGCTGGCACCAGACCTGCCGGGCCACGGCGCCTCGGGCGTATTCCCGGCCAATGGCTCCTTTGCCGTGCTGGCCGACAACATCGCAGCGCTGGTGACAGCGCTGGACCTGAAGCAGGTGATCCTGGTTGGCTGGTCAATGGGTGCCATGATTTGCTGGGATTTATTGTCGCGCCACCCCGACCTCGATATTCAGGGGCTGGTAACCATCGACATGGTCCCCCGCCTGTTGAGTGAGCCCGATTGGCCACATGGCCTGCGCTCCGGCTCCGGGATTCACGTTTTTGCTCCCCATGTCGAGGCCATGAACAGAAACTGGCCGGAGTTTGCCGCACAGTTTGTGCAACTCATGTTTTCGTCGCTGCCCGGCGCGCCCATACAGGAACTCGTCGATGGTTCCTGTCAAGTGGCGTTAACCAATGATCCCGGTAGCCTGGCGCAAATCTGGATGCGCATGGCCGAACAGGATTTTCGCAAGATCCTGCCGGGCATAGCGATACCAGTCCTGGTGGTAGCAGGCCAACACAGCCGACTCTACAAAGTGGCAGCCATAGAATGGACCGCTGCGCAGATACCCCAGGCAGAATTGATCAAGTTCTCCCGCTCCGGGCACGCGCCGCATATGGAAGAACCAGCGTGTTTTAACCACATGCTGTCTCAATTTGTGGACCGCATTATCCCCCAGCAAAACCCCAACACACCATCTTCGGCCCGGGCCGGCTCGAAATACAATTAAACAGGAGATATTTATGCACAAGTCAAACCAGCACATTCGGCGTCAGTCTGCCTGGCACCGGAATCAGAAAGTTCTCGTAGCGGCATTGGCAGCCGCAATGATGATGCCGACAATTACCCTGGCCCAATCTGACACCAAGAAGGATAAGGGCATTGAGGCTATTGAGGAGATCACCGTCACCGCACGCCGCAGGGAAGAAAACCTGATGGATGTCCCGGTTTCAATAACGGCCTTTACCGGTCAGCAACTTGAAATGATCGCCGCGACCGATATCACCTACCT
>QIKV01000037.1 GCA_003233115.1 Oceanospirillales bacterium | reverse complement strand
GAGTGCAGACCGCGTCTACCAGAGGCACACCGGCGGCTTCGTGGCCGACATGTGAAGGCAGTTTTCGCTGCGGCGTTATGCCTTTGCCAAGATCATGCAATAACACTGCGAAGACCACATTTGCCGACCCTTTGCTCAAACGGGCTGCCTGGTCCAGCGCCATCAGCACGTGCACGCCGGTATCGATCTCAGGATGGTACTTTTCCGGCTGAGGTACGCCAAAAAGGGCATTCACTTCCGGCAGCAATTCCGCCAGCGCACCACATTCACGCAATACGCTGACGAATTCAGAGGGGCTATCCATCATCATCGCACGTTCAATTTCACGCCAGATACGCTCAGCGGCCAGGTGTTGCAGTTCACCGCTGCGGGTGATCTCCCGCATCAACGCCAACGTTGTCGCATGGACACGAAACCCCAGCCCTGCAAAGCGTGCGGCAAAGCGCGCCACCCGCAGTACTCTCAGCGGGTCCTCCACGAATGCGCCGGAAACATGGCGCAGGATTTTTTGTTGCAAATCCCGTTGGCCACCAAAGGGGTCGACCAGCTTGCCCTGCGGGTCCCTGGCCATGGCATTGATGGTCAAATCCCGCCGTTCAAGGTCCTCTTCCAGCGTAACATCGGGATGAAAATCAACATTAAAACCATGGTAGCCGTGGCCATGCTTTTTTTCTCTGCGCGCCAGCGCATACTCCTCGCCGTTTTGGGGATGCAGGAAAACCGGGAAAGAAGCGCCGACCTGTTTGAAATCACACGCCAGCATTGCCTCCGGGGTGCTGCCAATAACGACCCAGTCGTGTTCAGAGGCTTTGAGCCCCAGCAGGGCATCGCGGACCGCACCTCCCACAAGATAGGTTTTGCCACCGGGCGGCGAAGTGAACGGCTTATCACTCATCGCGCCGCGACTGCCGGCGACAGGCCTGCAGGCGCCGCTGCCTGACCGAGCCTGTGAGGTAATCAGGCACCACCGTGTCAATCGAGCGTGGGGCGATGCCAAAACAGGCAAAACCATCTTGCCTGGTGGTACTGTCAGTCTGTAATGAGCGGTAGTTATCCATGCTAAAAGGTTTGCCTGGCAGCAGGCCCATCAACACCGCCGTGGTGGCCGACAGGAATCCGGGCAAACCGACTATCCATCGCCGCAGGCCCATCTCGCCGGCGGTCCACTCCACCAGTTCCTTCAGTGTATAGCTTTGCGGTCCGCCCAGTTCATAGCTTTTTCCCCAGCTCAGGGGGTCATCCAGGGCCGCCACCATGGCCGCCGCCACGTCGACCGCGTAGACGGGTTGCAAGCGTGCCCTGGGGCAGGCTAGCGGCATTATCCATGACAGCCTTAGCAGCAGCGCAAAGCGATTGAAAAAACTGTCGCCCAGACCGAAAATCACCGAAGGCTGGAACAGGGTGGCGTTCAGCTTATTTGCCTTTTTCAACAAATCTTCAGCCTCGGATTTACTCTTGAGGTAGTGGCTCCTGCCTTCTGCAGCACGCAGTGCGCTGACGTGTAACACCCGCGTTACCCCGGCCTGGCCAGAAGCCCTGATGATGGCTTCGACCAATTCAACATGCACCTTGTGAAAACCTTGTCCCCCGCGACCTCTTTCATTCAGGATGCCGGCCATACTGACCACTGCATCAGCACCCTCAAACCAGTTCGCCAGCACGTCAACGGCGTAAACATCGGCCTGTACCAGTTCGACACCAGGCAACAGCTTGATATCTCCATGACGCGCTGCAGCACGGGTCAGCACGACACAATGATGCCCGTCAGCCACCAGCGCGTTCAGCACATAGCGACCTAAGAATCCGCTCGCACCTACCAGTACAATTCGCATGTTACTTCCTCAATGCCCTTGTTCAACCCCTGCGTTGCACACCACCTCGGTGTTACCCCCGACGCTTATTTTACCGGAATCGATGTCCGGCATCCGGCTGGAAATCCGTTTCACTCCCCCGCCCAGGCGCCAATCATAGATCGTTGTGAATGCCAGAACCCGCGGAATATAGTCCCGCGTCTCAAAATACGGCAGCGTCTCAATCCAGATTGCAGCCTCAGAGGCCGGCCGGTTTTCCAGCCAGTATTTAATCACGTTAGGACCCGCGTTGTAGGCGGCGGAAACCAATACAGGATTGTGCCGGTAATCCTGTAAAAGATCACCGAGGTAGGCCGTACCGATGGGCAGGTTGCCGGCCACCGTTTGCAGGCTGTTTTTCCCGGTCCAGGCGATACCATGTTTTTTCGCCACGCGCCTGCCGGTGGCGGGCGTAAGCTGCATCAAGCCCAGCGCATTGGCAGGTGAGCGTGCAGACTCAACCATGGCGCTTTCTGACCGGATGGTGCCGTAGACCCAGGCCGGGTCCAGCCTGTTGGCTTTGGCATGACGCCTGACTTCAGCTTCCCACAACAGCGGAAAACGCCATGCATAAAAACGCTGATCACCGCTGTTACCCAACGCAAATATGGCCCGGTCAGGCCAGCCTTCACGCTGCGCCAGTGCGGCGGCAACCTTCAGATCCTGCGGCGGCAGTTTTCTCATCACCAGCGACCACTCCTGGTTGGCCCAATCGCGCAGGCCGGCTTTTCTAAGTTCAAGGGCTCGCCTGAATCCACGTATCTCACCGATGCGGTTAGTCTCCGCAATATCTATGGCAGGTTCCAGCGGGCAAATATTGTATTTCAAGCCAAGCTCATCGGCCGCCAGAAAGCCATAGTAACTGGCCTTTTCAGCCAGTCTGGATAGCGCTGCGGACGGGGTGGCGGGTGATTCGGCGGTCTGGCCTGTCCGTAACTCTGTCCGTAACTCTGCCTGTGCCAGCCAGTAGCGCCAGCGGTCATCATTGCGTGTATCTTCCGGCATCCTCTCAATAACAGACACCAGTCCAGGCCAGTCGCCTACGCTCAACAGAAAGCGGGACCACCATTCCAGTAGTTGCGAATCACGGTACTTGACCGGTACACGCTGCATTAGTGCCACGGTATCCTTGTCCAGCGCCACCGCTGCGTACATCGCGATATCACGCAACAACGAGGCCCTGCGGGCCTCCTCCCACTTGAAATGGCTATCAAGCAGCTTGAATTTCTGCGCTGCCAGTCGTGTGTCCATGCGCGCCAGACGTAGTAGCGAGACGGCAGCGAGCATGCGGGTAGTTTCATTGTCCGGCCAGCGACGCATGCGCTCCAGCCTGGAATACCCGGTCAGGCTCAGCTTTTGCCAGTCCTCCAGCCAGTGACGCTCATTCCTCGGAATATAGCGCGCAAGGTACCGGGCCAGGCGGGGGTTGCCGGATTCAATGGCCAACCCAACCCGCTGCCAGGCAAGACTTGCTGGAATACCGTTATTTCTTACCAGCCAGGCAAACAGCGGATCACATTCCTGCGGCTGTGATTTACCCACCGTCCACAAACTTTGAGCCTCAGCCAGCAAGCCGTCGATTTGGTGCAAAATAATTTGTCCACGGCCACGCTGACATCTCAAAACCGTATCCGAGACACCTTTGGAATGCGCCACCAGGTCCGCCCAGCGCCCTTTTTTCGCCAGCGCCTTCAACCAGGCACGACGCAACCCGGCCGTAAAGGCCCAATCCTCGTGAGATCGAAGAAATCCTGCCATTTCATCCGCCGCGACCGACGCGCGGCGGTTGCGATAGTCTTCATATTGCAGGTAGGGGTAAAGCATGTAGCCCTGCAGGTTTTGCTTGATCTGCCTGAAGGTTTTGTGGTCGCCCTGCCGCGCGGCATTCCAGGCGGTTTTGAACTGCTCAAGCTCAGAGTCAGTAACCTGGCCGGAAGCAGCAGCCGGCCCGTTTACTGAAAAATATAATACGAGCAAAATGATAAGCTGTCTTATTCGATGACTATTTCTGTGAGAGATGTGCTTCATGGACAGGACCAATCTATGCAAATGCAGACAACTCGGCAAGCTGCCTGGCCATTTAATTTTGTAATCCGGCCAGTTTCGTGATGCTGCCAATTTCATGATCTGGATAGAATTCGCATTGACGGGTATTTTTGCCGGCTTCCTGGCGGGCTATCTCGGCATTGGCGGCGGACTGGTGCTGGTGCCGGCTTTGAGCTGGATATTCAGCCGCGACCCGGCTACTGCGGGAGTGGCAGTGCAGATGGCGGTCGCCACATCACTGGCCACCATGCTGTTTTCATCACTGAGTTCGGTACTCTCACACCACCGCCATGGCGCCATTTTATGGCCGGTTGTCAGGCTGCTCCTGCCGGGGCTGCTGGTGGGCGCACTCGTTGGTGCTGTCATTGCCGACCGTATCAGCAGTGCTTCGCTGGGCAACGTATTCGGTATTTTTGCATTGCTGATCGGCCTGCAATTACTGCGCGGTTCGGTTCAGGCCCGCAGCCGGCCGCTGCCGGGGAAACTGCCAGCCTCGGGCATCGGATTTGCCATTGGCTCGGTTTCCAGCCTGCTGGGCATCGGCGGCGGCAGCATGACCGTGCCCTGGCTTTTGTGGCACGGGCAACAAACCCGCAATGCCATCGCGACAGCAGCAGCCTGTGGCTATCCAATCGCAGTGGCCGGCACACTGGGGTTTATATTGCTGGGTGAGAACAATTCCGGCACGATTACACTCGGCTATGTAAATTTACAGGCTCTGCTTGGTGTGGCCGTGTTTAGTGTGCTCGGCGCACCGTTGGGCGTGGCTGCGATTCACCGCAGCAGGCCGCTGCTTGCCAGACGTGTTTTCGCCCTGTTCCTGCTGGTTGTTGCACTAAAAATGTTGTTGCCGTGACAATGATCGGCTCAATCAGGTCAGCGGCAGGCTGATGATGGTGCTGGCACCGCCGGCAGCGGGGTTGGATAACGAAATGCGACCATCATGATCATTGACAATTTTGCGGCAAATGGCGAGGCCGAGGCCACTGCCACCCGCCTTGAAGGTAACGTAGGGTTCAAAAGGTTTTTCCAGCACCAGCTCCGGGTAACCCGGGCCGCGGTCACTGACCTCCATCTGCAGCCACTGCTGCCCGGCCGTGCTGGTAACCTGCGTGCGGATATGAACCTCTGCTTCCTCCCCCCTGGCCACGGCCTCGCTGGAATTTACGATCAGGTTATGCAGTAACTGACGTATCTGTCCACCATCAGCGGACAGGCCGGGCGGACCGGATACCAGGTCAAGATGAAACTGGACACGCTGATCCTGATGCTGGTACAAGGCCACCACATCCCGCACCAGGTCATCCAGCGCCAGTGCTGCACGTTCAAGCTGTGGATCCCGGGCGTAGTCTCCAAATGCGTCAACCAGTGAACGCAGGGCCTCAACCTGCGAGACGATGGTGCCGGTGGCACGCTCCAGCATGCGGCCGTCTTCGGATTCCAGCTTGTCCATCAGCTTCATGCGCAGGCGTTCGGCGGCCAGCCGGATTGGTGTCAGTGGGTTTTTGACCTCATGGGCCAGTCGCCGCGCCACTTCTGCCCAGGCAGCCTCGCGTTGTGCCTGGTTGAGCATGGTGACGTCATCGAAAACAACCACGGTGCCCCCCTGTGCGGAAGTTTTCTTGCCCAGGCGTGAACCACGCACCAGCAAAACCAATGCCTGCTCAGAATCGCGGCCATGACGTTGCAGGCGAATCTCACGCTGCCACTCGGCTGGCCCACGCCCCATTTGCAGGCTGATCAACTCTGCAAGCGGCAGCAGGAATGGTGCCATTTCGGCCCGCTCAGACAGGTGGTGACCGGTAAAGAACCCGGCCGTCAGTCCCAATATTTCCTCAGCAGCGGTATTGGCCGTCACCACACGTTGTTCGTGGTCCAGCGTTAACACACCGGCAGTCAGGCTTCCGAGCACTGTTTCCAGGTATTCACTCTGCGCCTGCAATGCCGCACGACTGCGTTCGGCCTCCTGGCTGGCAGCCGTCAGGGCCTCGGTCATCTCATTGAAAGACTGCACCAGAAAACCCAGTTCATCGCGATCCCCGGCTTGTACTTCATGGGTCAGATCACCGGCAGCCACTTCACGGGTTGCCAGCGCCAGCTTGGATATCGGTGTGACCATCCTGCGCGCGACATTTAATGCGGCGAGGATCGCCAGCAAAATAGTCAGCAATAACACCAGCGACAGGATCAGGATGAAGCTCTGCTTCAACGCGCCGCGCAGGAAACTGATGTTCTGGTAACGGCGGTATTCCCTC
This sequence comes from Oceanospirillales bacterium, assembly GCA_003233115.1. Taxonomy (GTDB): domain Bacteria; phylum Pseudomonadota; class Gammaproteobacteria; order Xanthomonadales; family SZUA-36; genus SZUA-36. The sequence goes on along the minus strand of QIKV01000037.1, from coordinate 6,008 downwards.
TGGATTTCATCCGTCAGGCTGGTGATGGACTCCGGCAAAGGGTAAATTGCCTGCAGCAGGTAGCCCTGCTTGCCCGGCAGAACCGAAGGCAACCGTTGAATAACACGAATACGCAATATACCGTCAGCGACCGGCTCCGCTGCCGCGTATTCCCCTTGTTCCAATGCCTGCAACAAGGCATAGTCGCCCGGCCGCTCCGGCAGATCCGCCAAATTATCTATATTGGCGCTGGCCACCATCCTTCCATCGGTAGTCAGCACCGACAACTCCAGCGGCCCGGCGGTGCTGACGTTCCGTAACAGGGTGCGCCGCACCATCTCAACATCGTCATCCGGGTTATCAATCTCCTTACCCAGGCGGCGCACCTGGTTGCGCACTTCCATGGTCCGGTTTTCAAGCAACTGCTGACCCAGCGTCAAAGAATCAGCCAATGCAGACTCAACACCAACATCAAACCAGCTATCGACTGTCCGGGTCAGAAAATAAGCAGAGAAAAAGTAAACAATCAGGGCCGGGGGAAGGGACAACACCAGGAAATTCCTGACCCAGCGTGCAGACAGCAATGCGCCAGGTGCTTGTGCACGGACGCTTTTGGTCAGCAAAATTACCCGATGCAGGATGGCAGCCGCTACCACCAGCAAAGCAAATAGGGTCAGCACCAGGACCCATACATAGGGCTGGCCGGCACTACTGGCATCCCCGCCGGCATCACGCTGAACGTTACTGACAAGAATCAATGATGCAAGCAACACCGTCAGCGCCACCGCGACCGGTAGCACCTTCAGAATCAGGCGTTTTACACGTTTACTTCGAAAGGCCATACCGACCACTCCGAATCATGCCGCCATTGGGATGAAAACAAGGCCGGCAACTGCATCGGTGCAGGCAACTGGCTCTCATCCACGCGGATACGGGTTCGCAATTCATAGCTTCCAGGCGGCAGCGGCCCGGTAGGCATCTGCACTTTCAGGTCCCCAATGGCTGCGAGCACATGGCGCAAACGGGTAAATGCCTGCAATTTTTCTGACGCCCCCTCGCGTAACTGGTAACGCTCGCTCAATGGCAGGTAGCGGATTCGGAAGTACCTCACCTCACGCTTGACCACAGTCATGTTGTTGTCATTGCGTAATTCCAAATCCAGCCTGATAGCCAGCGTGACCCCGTGCTGCAGCGCCGCCCGGGCCTGCTGGCTCAGGTCCAGTTCCTGCTGCAGGCGAATATTAAGCACCTGGTAACCACGGCTGATCGAAACATTTTTTATTACAAAACCATAGCCAAGCGCTTCCTGCCCGCAACCAGCAATGAACATTACGGCCAGGAAAACTAACGTCACCTTAAACGGCTTTATGCAATACCGCATAGAAAAACCCGTCCATTTGCGCTTCACCAGGCATGATCTGGTGCCCGCAGGTAAGCGCGGTGCCCCAGTCAACAGCAAGCTTCATTAGCTCAGCATCTGCATGCTGCTCCAGAAACCTGTGGACCTGGAGATCATTTTCACGCCTCAATATAGAGCAAGTTGCATAAACAAGCACACCGCCCGATTGCAACAACGGCCATAAAGCTGCCAGTAACCTGGCCTGGGTTTTAACCACGGCATCTACCTGGTCATGGCTGCGCAACCACTTGATTTCCGGGTGCCTGCGAATAACACCCGTCGCACTGCAGGGTGCATCCAGCAGAATCTTGTGAAATTTTTCCCCGTTCCACCAGTCCCCGGGCGCCGTCGCATCACCAACGTGGATCTCAGCAGACAGGCCCTCACGCTGCAGGTTTTGATGAATCTGGTCAACACGTTTTGCACTTTTGTCCAGCACGGTTAATTCAATACCAGGGCAGCTCTCAAGTAAATGGGCTGTTTTGCCTCCCGGCGCAGCGCAGGCATCCAGAATGCGCTCTGCGGCCCCTGGGCCCAGCAAATCCCTGGCCAGTTGCGCTGCCGGATCCTGTACGGATAGCCAACCTTTTTCAAAGCCCGGAATGTTTGTGACCGCTGCTGCCGGGGTAAGGCAAATGGCATCCCTCGCATACGGGTGATTGCTGGCTTCAAAGCCGGCGTCGTGCAATTGCTTGCGCAATACTGTTTCATCGGCTTGGCGGCGGTTGATTCTCAACCACAATGGTGCCTGGTGATTGTTTGCGTCTATGATGCGCGCCCATTGATCTGGCCAGTCATGCTTGATTTCATCCAGCAACCAGTCGGGGTGCGCAAACCGCTCATCTTGCTGATCCAACGCAACAAGCAGTGATTGCTGCTCCCGCTGGAAGCGCCGCAGCACCGCGTTGATCAAGCCTACAGCCCATGGCTTGCCCAGCCAGCGTGCACACTCCGCTGTCTCATTGACGACAGCGTGGCTGGCGGTCTGATTATGCCAGAGTTGCTGTAAGCCCAGCAGGACCAGGCGCCGGATGTCGCGGTCACGATGCTTGAGTGGCTTGGTGAATAATTGGGCGGCCAGCCACTCCAGCGCACTCAACCAACGCAATGTGCCGTACGCCAGATGCCGGGCAAACGCACGCTCGCGGCTGTCACGTAAGACCGACAATGCAGTGGCATCGGCAAGACTTCGGTGCTCATCAAGCACCTCCGTCAATGCCAGCAGTGCGGCAACACGGGGGTTCTGCCTGGCTTTTTGCTTTATTTTCATAAATACCAACTGGTCTGGAATTACGGTGCTTTCAGGAACTCCTCAACCGCCATTCGCTTGCCACCGGCGCGTTGAATTTCAATTATTTTCAATGCCTTTCTACCCGTTCCGATAACCAGTCCGGAATCGTCCACGCACTGTTGTCCCGGCATCAAGCCCGCATGGTTTTCGACCACTTCAGCCTGCCAGATTCGCAATCGCTGGCCACCGAGCTCACACCAGGCGATCGGCCAGGGGTGGAATGCCCGGACCTGGCGTTGCAGGGCCTCTGCCGGCTTATTCCAGTTCAGTTCAGCTTCTGCCTTACTCAGCTTACGCGCATAAACCGCCCCGCTGTCAGCTTGTGGTGTTGGCTCCGGAAGCTGGTTTTCAGCAGCCAGGTTTAAACAATGCTGCAACGCCTGTGCACCCAGTCCGGCCAGCCGGTCATGCAGGCTTCCTGCCGTATCCTGCGATCCAATCGCTGTAGACAGGCAATGATAGACGGGGCCGGTGTCGAGGGTCGCTTCCATCTGCATAATGCACACGCCAGTGTTCTCGTCCCCCGCCTCTATCGCACGCTGAACAGGCGCTGCTCCGCGCCAGCGGGGCAACAGGGAGGCATGAATGTTCCAACACCCCAGGCGTGGCACCAGCAGCATTTGGGCAGGGATCATCAGGCCGTAGGCCACCACAACCATCAAATCAGGCTGCCATGTTCCGAGTCTGCACTGCCAGTCCTGGTTACGCAAAGTATCGGGCTGCAGAATATTCAGGCCATGTTTTAGTGCCAGTTGCTTAACCGGGCTGGCATGAAGCTTTTTTCCCCGGCCAGCCGGGCGGTCGGGCTGGGTCAGAACGCCCACAATGTCGTAATTCCCGTCAAGCAGGGTCTGTAACGGCGGCAACGCGAATTCAGGTGTGCCGGCAAAAAGGATGCGCATTCAGGGAACCTCTGATATGTACCTTATATACGTTACACTACAATATCAGGTGTTCTTCGGCTTCTTGTGCGGCTACTTTTCGTTGCTTTTCGAGCTTTTTTCTGACCATGTTGCGCCTCAATGGCGACAGGTAATCAACGAAAAGACGGCCTATAAGATGGTCCATTTCGTGCTGAATACACACCGCATGGAGACCTTCAAGCTGCTCCTCAAAAAAATTTCCACCCATATCCTGTGCCTTGACAGTGACGTTTTCGGCCCGCTTCACGCTCGCATAAACACCCGGCACGGACAAACAACCCTCCTCACAGTTCTGCTCGCCCGATTCACTCAGGATTTGTGGGTTAATATACACTCCCAACTGCTCCCGCTCTTCGCTGATATCCAGCACCAGCAAGCGTTTGTGGACATTTACCTGGGTTGCAGCAAGGCCAATCCCATTGGCTGAATACATGGTTTCTGTCATATCTTCAACCAGCTTTTTCAGCTCGGCATCAAAGCTTTCCACCGGTTTTGCGACCGTCTTCAAACGCGGATCCGGGAATTCCAAAATGTTCAGTTTTGCCATATACTTGGTTGCCTGATAAATAATTTACGTGAACTTTTAACCTACAGGAATTATGATAGCTTAATGACGGACTCAGTTCGCCACTAAATAATAATGACCGCATCGGTCAAGATGGCTGGATGCCTACTATATGGGGAAAGGAATGTGATTAAGAAATTTTTTCACCTTATCCTGGTGACGATGTTGGCAGGCACAGCGATGGCACAGGACGTGTCCGTTCGCCCCGACCACCCGGACGAATACACCGTTGTGAAGGGTGACACCCTGTGGGATATTTCCGGGAAATTCCTGGAGAAACCCTGGCAATGGCCTTCTATCTGGCAAGCCAATCCGCAAATCGAAAACCCGCACCTGATATATCCAGGCGACCGCTTGTCACTAATTTATATTGACGGCAAACCACGGTTGGTTGTCAATGGCGGCAAGCGCACAGTTAAGATGTCGCCTCGCATCCGCGTTTCGCCCCGCGAGCCGATCCCACCTGTCGCGTGGGATGCCATCAAGAATTTCGTGACCAATGCACGCGTTTTGCTGCCGGGGGATTTTTCTGACCTGCCTTATGTTGTGAGCAATGAAAGCAGGCGTATGACGGCCGCTCAGAGCGATCTTACGTATGTGCGAGGTCTTGACGGACGACTTGGTAAGGAATATGCCATCGTCCGTTTACGCCACATCTATTATGATGACAACGGCGTAATGAAAAGGAGCAAGAAACCCAGGTACCCTGAGAAATTGCCGAAAGGCCTTGAATATCCGGACAACATCTGGAATGCAACATTCTCATGGCGACGCAAGAATCCTGAAATTCTGGGTTATGAATTCTGGGATATCGCCAGGGGAAGACTGGTGAAAGCCGGAGATCCGGCCACCCTTAAAATTGAAGGTGGCCGCACTGAGGTCAAGATGGGCGATTTTATTCTGCCGATCGATAAATACGTATATCCAACCCAGATGGTGCCGCATGCAATGAACCCGATGCCTGACGGGATGAGGGTAGTGGCGTTAACCCAGACCACATACGGGTCGGGACACTATCAAATCGTCGCCATCAATGCTGGCAAAAACCAGGGCGTTGAACCGGGGCATGTGTTTTCAGCTTTCCGGCCCGGCAAAAGGGTTCGTGACGAGGTCAAATACCCCAAGGGTAGCTGGGAAGATGCTAAAACCTGGGACGGTGACAAGGTCACCCTGCCGGATCAGTTCAGTGCCCACGTGTTGGTATTCCGGGTATTTGATGAGGTCAGTTACGCCATGATTATGGACGGGGACCGTCCGGTTCGTGAAAACGATGTGTTAAAGCATCCGGACGAAACACTATAACTATAATTCAGGGAAATTATGGGGGTAGCTGCAACTCAGCAGCGTGACTGGTTAGCGATTGTGAATGCGCCCTCCGCCGGCGGCGCATCTCTGATCAAGGTAATCGAAGCTTTGGGCGGCGTAACTGCCGTGGTCGCCGCTGGTACCCGGGATTTAATCCGCCATGGACTCCCGGCAGCGACAGCCAATGCCATTGCCCGGCCAGACCAGGCTGCCATCGAAACGGGCCTGCAGTGGCTTTCACAACCGGACCACCACTTGCTGTGCTGGGATTGCGATGACTATCCCGCGCTTTTGCGGCATATCAACAGCCCGCCTGCCGCACTGTTTATAGACGGCGATCCCGGCTGTCTGTGGCAACCCCAGATCGCCGTAATCGGCAGCCGCAACCCTACTCCCGGCGGGCTTGATCACGCCCGCGACTTCGCCTCTACCCTGGCCCGTCAGGGCATAACCATTACCAGCGGGCTTGCCAGCGGCATTGATACCGCCGCCCATACTGCGGCCATGGATACAGGCGCCATGACCATCGCCGTCAACGGCACCGGT